>CAYVSQ010000001.1:0-8527 GCA_964453815.1 uncultured Acidobacteriaceae bacterium
GACAACCCTTAAATATCTGCAGAAGCTTCGCGCCGCCACGATCCAAACCTTCTCAAGAGCGAACATCGCACCATGAAGGAGATCAGTGATGCGGTCCAGTTATCCGGATGTGGTCTTTTTCACGAGGCACTGCCCTTACCCATCGCCTACCGGCGCCTTTAGCGGCCAATGAGATGCACACCCCACCCTTTGCGTAGCAAAGGGTGGGAAGAGAATTTTGAATGTGAATGCACTCTGCGCGAGGGGTTTCCCGGCCCGCAGATTACATTCAGGGGGTTTGCTTGGCGAGAATCCCGCTGATCGGTGTTCCTAAATTGCTCGCCCACGGCATCACCGCGTCCAGCGTGTCGGCGTTGATCAACAGGAAGTCAGCGGAAAACAGAACCACCCCCTTTGTATCGGTAAGCGTGAGATGAGCCTGCGGATTTGTAAACGGCTGGACTACCTTCGGTGGCGTGAGCGTCCATAGTCCCGAATCCGTCGTGCCCCCACCAATATTGGGGGCAATGATGGCGGTGAATGTCCCATCGGGATTAAATGTTGGCACGAACTGGAAGTGCGTGAACCCCATAAACCAAGGGCCGCGAAGCGCATTGAAAATGGCCTGAGTATTAGTTCCCCCGATCGTCGAGCCGTTTGGAAGAGTGGCCAGTGCGGCCGCACTAATGGTCCACAAGCGGCCTGCACCCGTGGCGTTCGCGTTACTGGTGTCATCTCCGATCCAAAGGTTGCTGCCAGCATCGAGAGCCAGCAGATTTGTTTTACTCGCTACGAACGAGAAGTTGGATGGATTCTTGCCATTTTTCTCGACGCCTCCCTGCGAGACGAATGTAAAAGTAGCGTTCGAGGGTGTGTAGCGCCAGATTTGACTGCTGCCCGGAATCTGCGGGCTTCCTGCAACGGCGAAATATACTGCATTCGCACCGTCGCTCGTCACGCCGCTATGAGTTTCGCCGGTGAATCCGTCCTCGATAGTCACAGCATTGCAGCCTCCGGTACATGAAGAGCTCGTGGCATTGCGAATCACTGAAAGTGCGTCAACGGAAGCGATGTACAGATCATTGCCCACGAACGCGATAGCCCGTGCCGGGTGACCTTGTGGTGAGTTGCCGACGCTCTGCACCACCTGCGTGGTGCCGGATCCCGGATTAACGACTTTCTTAATATTGCCATTCTTCAGGAACCCCACGTACAGGTTGCCGTCCGGACCAAGGGCCGCCGCAGTGGGCTGGTTGCCGTCCAGACCCGCAGTCGTTGCGATGTAGCTTGATGGACCCACGAACTCCCCTGTATTCGGATCGAGAGCTGTGCGCAGTATGCCGCGAGCCGTCGAGGGTGTGTTCTTTGTATCCACCACAGCCTGGGTGATATACGTGAAGCCGTTGTTTTGCAAAGCGGACTGGCCGCAGGTTGCCGGCACCGTCGTCGAAGAGATCGGTAACTTTATATCGCCCACTGTCCCGATCTCCAGGAACGGATCAAGAACCCCAGTTTCGGCGTTTGCGACAGGCGCAAAGCCCACCGCTGCATCGCAGACCCATGTTTGTTCGCCAGCAACCACACCTCCCGCTGGAGCCGTTGGCAAGACTCCGCCTCGGGTGGGCACTGCCGCCGAGCTCCGCAAATCCGCCTGTACACCTGAGTTTTGTGCGTTCGCGTTGGCATGGCTCAACAGCGTAAGAACCGTCATGTTGGCAACAGAAAACTTCATCATCATTTTCCTTTCCGGGAGTCGCCGCCTCATTTGGAAGAGGACGCTGGATTTGACTCACGTTCGGAACGGTAAGGGATGCAACAGACAATGTTTGTCATGCGGTGGTAGAAGTTTCGTCAGCTCGTTGTTTTTCCCTTGTCACAGACCCGGACGATCTTTCAGGGTTGTTGCAACGATTTCAGACTGAGACCGATCCGGCTTCGAAGGAAGCGATCCTACGAACAACCACCCTCACACATCCGGATTCAGGGCCAGCCTTATTGAAAGGTAGCTCGCAAGGCCAAGGACATCGATACAAGATGGCTTGCCATTCGAGCCATCGGGGGTGGTAACAGCTTCTGCGTAGGCATTTCGGCGACAGTTCTGACGGGGTGCTAGTACGATTCCAGATCATGAAGACTGTGACGGTGGCGTATTGCGATATGTCACGAGGTCATACCGGGTGGGACATTCTAAGCCGCCTTCCGGGTCGTTCAAACAAAGGAGTGAGCCAAATGAGTACGGCATCGGCGCCGGTCTTAAATCCAAAAGTCAGAACGATCACTGGGTTTGTTCAATTTAACGGTGATCTAACCCAGATTACGAATACCCTGACCGTCCTTCGCAAAGCCAAGACCGAATTCGAGTCTTCCGGCTATGAAGTCGAAACTTTGCGAGTGACGACAAATCCGTTCCCCGACTACGTCAACGGAATGCCTGTGGATAAAGCGCTGGCCCTTCTCAAGCAGCTTGACGATCTCTCCGTGCAAGAGGGATGCACCGTCAATATTGGCACAGCGATGTTGAACGACAGCGACGATCCATCGTTCATGCCCCTGCTTCAGCAAGCTCTTTCCACATTGCCACATATCGAGGCGAGCGCCATCATCGCTGATGCCAATGGCATTCACTGGAAAACCATCGCTCTGGCGGCCGATCTCGTGAAATATGTTAGCGAGAACAGCCCTGGTGGCCTGGGAAACATGAGGTTCGCAGTCTCCGCGATGCAGGATGAATACTCGCCCTTTTTTCCCGGTTCTTATTTCAATGATGAGGGCGAGCAGTTTGGGATCGGCATCGAATGCGCGAGCGCGGTAAATGACATCCTGATCAAAGACAAGGGAAATTACGTCGGCGCAATTCCCGATTTAACAGCCGCGCTTACTCAACAGATGGCCATACCCAACGCCGTCAGCAGGAAGGTAGAGCAGGAAACTTCGTGGAACGGCGGTGCCGAGGCGACGACCGCGTCCCACGGAGGTATATCCATCGCGTCTGCCGTGGAAGCCTATACCGGCGAGAAATTCGGCTCTCCTGGCACGCTGACGGCCCTTCTTCTGATCGCGAACGCCGTCGGCCCCGGTTTGATGCCGGGCGTGATGGAAGACAAACTGCTGGCACAACGCTGGGCCGAAGGCGCCTACACCATGGACTCGTTGTTTGCCTACTCGGCCGTTGGCATGGCGGGACTGGATACCGTGCCACTGCCGGGAGACGTCACTCTGGGTCAGTTGAAGCGGATTTTTAGCGATGTGGCCTTGCTGGCGACAAAATGCAACTTGCCCGTCTCGGCGCGATTGATCCCCGCTCCTGGCAAGATAGCCGGCGATATGACGGACTTCGACGGCACGGATTTATTTAACACCATCGTGCACCGTCTATCTTGAGGTTGGAGGGTCCCGGGGTTGGCGACGAGAGAGGGCGGGCATATGAGAGTTTAATGCTTCACGTGGCTGCCAACTGCGCCGACGAGAACGTCTGCTCATCTGCTTTCCTCTCCCCGGCCATCTTAGGGAATCTTTGAGCAAGTTGCTGTTTTGAGTGCTTACCGAAGTGGCCGAGCCGGGATTGCTTTCATGCTGGTATTGAGGGTTATGGTTAATTGTTTTTGCCTCGGAGCGCGCGCTTTCGCCGCTCACTGGGCGCGCTACGCCCGCAGAGGGGCCAGCCGTGTGCGGTGCAGATAGAGGTTGACCAGCGCGAAGGCTGCGCACAGGTGATCGTGATTCTTCTTCAACCCGCGGAAGCGGAGCTTCACGAAGCCGAACACGCGCTTCAAAATGCGGAAGGGATGTTCCACCTTGGCCCGGATGCTAGCCTTGGTCCGGTTCTTTCTCCGCTTTAACTCATCCACGATCTTGCCGTATCGTGTCCGCCGCGAGGTCATATCCTGGGCCTTTGGCGCGGCTTTGCGGAATCGCATCTCCCTGTCCCTGATAGGCTCCATTCCCCCACACCTGTACGATAGAGGTAGATGCAAACGATACAAAAGTAAAGGGGGAAGAGCGCAATGGATTCGATGATATGGTGGACGGTCTTACAGCCTGGCTTCACTCCAGCCTTCGATGACACCAAGAATCAGGCTTACACCGTCAACCGCCCTATCAAAATCAGTCAGGGTGAACATCATTTTGAGTTTGAGAAAGGTCACCTACTACGGGGAGAACATCCCGGCATTATTAGCGTTAGCAAAGGCATGGCGAGTATCGCGAGCACACATATTTCGATGGCTGCAATTACAGCAATTTCCTTTACAGGTCACTAGACTCCGCCACTGCTTCGATAAGGAAACTTGAATACACAATAGATCGTGATTGCGATTGACGCCGAGATTGCCGTTTTGCGACAGGCGCGGAACTTGTTGGCAGGCAATCCAAGTCCACGCAAAGAATCAGACAGACATACGATGAACGCCGAAACACTAGCGAAGATTGCAGCCGCTCAAAGGAAGAGATGGGCGAAGTATAGGAAGGCGAAGTGAGGTGGTCGTCATCGCGGTAGCCAGCTATAATGTCGGGGCAGACTGTGTTCGTGTAAGGTGGGGAAGCAAAGTCTGGCTGTTTCTTATGCATACAGCCAGCGTGTAGTCTGCACCATAATTTATGCCAGCCCATCGAGAGCACTGCTGATCGGTGCGTAAAACATAGCATACAGGACCTTCCTGACTCAGCTCCTTCAATGGACAAACCTACGGCGTTCAGGTAGGGTTGCAGATGAGGCGGTTACTACACCTCCTCCTCTTTCAGGTTCCCTGAACTAAGTCAGCCCATCTGAAGTTATCCCCCTCTTAGCTAACAACGGCCTCTTAAGGAGGACCCATGTTCGCACGCAACGTCTCTGTTCATTTGAAATTCAACATGCTATCTGAGTACCGCCACGTATTTGAGAGCCAGATTCTCCCTTTACTTCGCAAACAAACAGGCTTTAGGGATGAAATCACGCTCGCCAGTCCCAGCGGAGTGGATGTGACGGCAATCAGTCTGTGGGACAACAAAGGGGATGCAGAAGCCTACAACACCAATACTTACCCCGAAGTGGTGAAGATCTTCTCAAAACTGATCGATGGAACCCCTAAGGTTCAGACCTGTGAGGTTGTCAACTCGACCTTCTATAAGATCAACGTTCCCGTACCCGTACCCGCATAAGAACAACGAGCATGTTCTGAGGGGAGGCGTCAACTTCGCCTTCCCATACTCGCCAGATTCGATCCTCTGATTGGAATCAACCATCCCGTTGTATGGCCTACTCTCCCACTCGCGTGGATGCTCGCGAAGGGCAACCGCCAACTTCAATACAGGATTCTCCTGGGCCGCCTTCCTCTATGCCTTCTGGGAGCCGTTCATCGCCTGGGGAATCATCGCCGCGTTCTCCTCTGGTTCCGGGGTCACATCAACCAGCCTTCAGCAACCTGGGAGTGGCTCGGGCGACGCGCCTACGCGGTCTACATCCTTCATCCGCCGGTGCTGGTCGGAATTTCTCTTCTGCTCCATGGGTGAGTTGCGCCTGCCCTGGTGTCAAGTTCGCGGTCGTAGGTGCGTTGACCTGCATTGCCACGTGGCTCCTGGCCGATCCGCTGGTTCGCCTGCCCGGAGTACGACGCGTGGTGTAAAGCTGGCCCGTCTTCGAGAATGTGCGGTCCGGCTCTGAGCAATTCCCTGCCCCAAGCCAGGGTTGGCTTTGTAAGTCAAGCTAATGCGACGTGGAACAGGACTACGACTCTGTTCCGCCCCTCTTGGCAGTAGCGGCAATTGATCGGATCACAGGGCGCTTTGATCTAACGGAGTGGCGTTAGCTCCGTCACTTGCGTGAAGGACTGATTCATTCCGGATGTGTTGTGGCCTACTCGGACGGATTTTTGCCTAACCGCACTGACCGAGGCGACACAAGCCACAATCTCGCGGCATGAGACTCTTTTGCTTTCAGAACGGGATCGCCAGATATTTTCGATGCTCTGGTTCGTCCTCCCAAGCCCAACTCTCGTCTGCGTCGTGCGTTCCGCTCTGCAGGAACGGATGGCTTCTTAGACGATGGCAGAAGAGATACTCTACCATCTGGAATCGCTCGGAAAGCATCACGACCGCGCGGAGTTCGCTTGTGGTGTAGAAAGCCTAGATTCCTAGTGGAAAACACAGGCCTCACAGGACATGCGCCGCAAAGCAAACGCGGTTTTTGTTCTGGTTCCAATGGACGCACCGAACAGGATTGCTGGATATGTCACGCTTTGCGCTTATGGCCTAGCACCTGGAACGATTCCGGAAGCGGCACAAAAGCATATCCCTCGCTACCTGAAAGACTTTTCAGGAATCCAGGTGGCCTAAGGCTCACTCAGCAAGAAAAGATAAGAGCACATTACAGACTGTAAGGAGTAATCTTCGGGCACTCGACTCCGAGAAAGGGATTCAGGTGAGTGCCATCCGGAAGGCTATAGCATGAAGACGAGCGCGATTATAGTGACGAAGCCTTCAAGGTGGTTGATGAGCTGGGCAATGGCGACGACTTTCTTCCCCGCGAGCATGTACGGTCAGCAGCCGCCTACTTTTTCTGGAATAGTTCAGAAGGTCGGCGGAAACGAAGTCGGCCACGCACAAGTGCACGTTGAGGGCGCAGGCGAATATCAGACGACCGACCACGGGGAATTTACGTTTTCGTCCAATAGCCTGAAAATAGGCGGACCAATCGTATTTCACGTGAAAGACTGGGTCATCACTCGACCGTGCGAATTGCAGAACGGACGAGCATACCTCCACGATCCCGGCGAGGGGGACATCCAGATCTTCGTTTTGCCTCCGCGTGACCCAAGGCTGAAGTCCGTTCAGGCGATCGGCTCGATCATCGGATGTCTCATTCTTGACGAAGCCTCCCAATTTCCCCCGAAAACCAAATCCGCTGGAAGGCCTCGCGGGTCACTGCCAAGCCAGCAGTATCCAAGGTTCACGAAGCCGGTCGAGGATAAAAGCGCTTTGGCAGAACTGAAACCCGATCGTCGTGCTCCACGCTACCATCTCGTGGAGGCGGCATTCCAATTCCCAACTCCTCAAAACTCCTCCGAACCTTCTCCCCCGAAATTAAACGAAGTTGTGAGTCCGGCGAGAGAGGCGTTTCTCACAGCGAAAGCCGAGGAGCTCGGCTTCTCAGTAGCGGAACTTAAATCGGCCATTGCAGCATGGACCAACTCCGTTGAGGATCCGTACAATAAGGGCCTTGCGGCGCTCTACGGCGGCCAATATGCGGAGGCCAGCCGATATATTGCTGCTTCCCTTTCGTCCTCGGCGGCGGATGTGCTTCGATACGTCCCCCTCGCCCGTGCGGAGTATGAACAAGCGCACTATCCCGCAGCCGAGGCCGCGCTGCGGAAGGTGATTGCGGTTCACCCCGATGATCCCGTCGTTTTGAACAATCTGGGAGAAGTTTTAAACGCCGAGGCACAATACGGCGAAGCGGAACCGCTGCTGAAGCGGGCGCTGTCCATCAATGAAAAGACCTTGGGCTCAGACCACCCGGACGTTGCCGTCAATCTAAACGGCCTGGCGGAGCTCTACTATCACCAGGGGAAATACAGCGAGGCGGAGCCCTTATACCGGCGCTCCCTGGCCATCGAGGAGAAAGCCCTGGGTCCGGACAATCCACAGGTTGCGGCAATCGGTAACAACCTGGCAGCTCTTTACCATGCCCAGGGCAAGTACACCGAGGCGCTGGCCTTGCACAAGCGCGCCTTCGCCATCGATGAAAGGGCTTTAGGACCATACAGTCCAGTCGTTGCAACAGACCTCAACAACCTGGCAGCTCTCTACTATGCCCGGGGCAACTACAGCGAGGCGGAGCCTTTGTACAAGCGCGCTCTCGCCATTGATGAAAAAGCCCTGGGTCCCAATCACCCGGACGTTGCGACAGACCTCAGCAACCTCGCAAGCTTATACGAGGATCAGGGCAACTACACCCAGGCGGAGGCTTTGTACAAGCGCGCTCTCGCCATTGATGAAAAAGCCCTGGGTCCCAATCACCCGGACGTTGCGAGAGGCATCAACAACCTGGCGTCACTCTACGATAAGCAGGCCCGGTACACCGAGGCAGAGCCTTTGTACAAGCGAGCCTTGGCCATCGATGAGAACGCTCTTGGCCCGGACCACCCGGATGTTGCGGCAAACCTCGACAACCTGGGGCTGCTCTACAATGAGGAGGGCCGGTACAGCGAGGCGGAGTCTTTATTCAAGCGCGCCTTGGCCATCGATGAAAGGGCCTTGGGCCCGAATCACCCTGGCTTTGCCGAAGAGCTCAACAACCTGGCAGAGGTCTACATTTACGAGGGGAAGTATGGCGAGGCGGAGCCCTTGTACAAGCGCGCCCTGGCGGTCGACGAAAAGGCCTTAGGCCCCGACCACCCACGGGTCGCGGCAATCGGCGATGGCCTGGCGACAGTGTATTTCCGCCAAAAGAAGTACAACGAGGCTGAGCCACTGCTGAAGCGCTCGCTGGCCATCGACGAAAAAGCCCTGGGCCCCGATCATCCGGACGTTGCGGGCGCACTCAACAATCTGGCCGCGCTCTACTACACCC
>CAYVSQ010000002.1:0-8009 GCA_964453815.1 uncultured Acidobacteriaceae bacterium
TTAGTCCAGTAACATGGCCGTTTCGACCTCACGCGCGGACCACGAAAAGAGCCTCCAAAAGTGGCTGGAGCATTATCAGGAGAAGGGTCTTTCCCGCAGTCAATGTCTGGGCTCGCTCTACGATATTGGTTTTGATCTGCCGAAGCCCACGTCATCCGCAAGGACAAGGAGATGTACTACGCGTTCTTAGCTCGAAACTGGAAGGCACCCTGGAGTTGCGCGGCCCGGACGATCGTCCGTATCACATCGTCGACTATGTGGACGAAAAGATTTCGGAATCGTCCGCGGTCCGGTCACGCACTTATCCGTTTTTCGAAACATCTTTTGCTGGAAGGAACTCCGCAACAGACTTACTAAATTTGTTGCTGAGGGACGACGTAAGCAGTCAGCGACAGAGTTACGCATTGATGAGAAACAGCGAGGAGAGAGCGTATGAAACGTCGTTCCTTTTTGAAGACGTTTGGCACGGCTGGCCTGGCGGTCGGCGTTGCTCCCGCGTGGAGCATGAGCCATGTGGCAAATCCACAGAAAACGGATTCAGGTTCTTCAGGCACAGTGAAAGCCTCCGGGCAGGCCCCACCCGAAAAGATACTACTGAAAGATTTCCGGCCCAGATCCCTTTACAAAATTCCTGTTACAGAAGTCCCCAGGGCGAAATTTCCAATCGTTGATATGCATTCCCACGCATACGCTAGGACTCCGGAGGAAATCGCCGAGTGGGTCAGGAATATGGATGAGGTCGGAATTGCGAAGACCATCATTCTTACGGGAGCGACAGGGCAGGAGTTTGACGATATCTATCGGAAGTATGCCACCTGTCCCGATCGTTTTGAACTCTGGTGCGGCTTTGATTACACGGGGTATGACCAGCCTGGATTCGGCCAGCGAGCAATAAGAGTGCTGGAGAAGTGCCATGAGGCAGGTGCACGTGGAGTTGGCGAACTTCACGATAAAGGGAAAGGGCTCTATTCGGACACAATAACTGCTTTGGGCATGCACCCGAACGATGCGCGCATGAGCTCCCTGTTTGAGCGATGCGGTCAACTGGGCTTGCCGGTGAGTATTCACGTTGCGGATCCTATCTGGATGTACGAATCCATGGACAATAAGAATGACGGTCTGATGAATGCCTTCTATTGGCGGCTGGACAATCAGCCGGACATCGTCGGGCATTCCGGAATGATCGACATCCTCGAGCTCACGGTGAAGAAGCACGCGAGTACGACTTTTATTGCCTGCCACTTTGCCAATCTCGATTATGACCTGACGCGCCTGGGACAAGTACTGGAGAGGCACCCTAATTTGTTTGCCGATATTTCCGCGCGATATGCGGAAACAGCCCCTATTCCTCGCTTTGTATCGGAGTTTTATGCGAAATACGGAGACCGCTTGCTCTACGGCACGGACATGGGATTTGATAAATCGATGTATCGAGTCACCTTCAGAATTCTCGAGACATTAGACGAGCACTTCTACGAAACCGACATGTTTAACTACCACTGGAGCCTGAATGGTTTCGGACTGCCGGACGAAATACTGCAAAAGGTATATCGCACAAATGCGGAGAATATCCTGACTTCCCGAGGAGCGAGCGTTCATGCGTAAGCACGCAACACTTTCTAAGATCGCCTGGATGGACTGGTCGGGCCTCGAGCGAAATGATTTTGTCGCGATTGCGCTCGATCGATTGGAGCGGCAGGTGGAACGCCGAGCCATAGGGCTCAAATTCTGGAAAGATCTTGGCCTGAGCGTCCGCGATCGTTCAGGAACGCTGCTGCGCGTGGATGACGAACGGCTTGCTCCAATCTTCGACAAGGCCGCCGAACTTGGCGTTCCCGTCATGTTCCACACAGCAGACCCTGCAGCTTTTTCTGCCTATCGACTCAGCGTATGAGCGCTACGAGGAACTGGCGCCGCATCCGGATTGGAGCTTCTTTGGTTCACAGCATTCGAAGCGGGAGCTACTGGAGTGGCGAAGACCTGGGCCGCGTCGCATCGATGCTTGAAATACACCCGAATGTGAAGGGCTTCTATTTGCGCGCCAAAGCTGCGAAAACGATCAACCCAAATCGTGAAGCTGTACGTACTCAAGGACGTCGCCTTTTTGCAGAGCCTTATCGATGGTGCTGGCATTTGGGCAGTAAATGAACGGTCGGCGCGGATACAGCCTGTCGTTCACCCAATACTTATTCCAGCCGGTCGAGGTTTGAATAAATTCCTGAACATAGCCCGCAGCCGAGCGATACAGTGCTTCGATTTCCAGGCAGCCATTGATGCAGATATCGACATAGGACTGGACCATGGGAATATCAGGCGTCGGCTCCCAGGTCTTGGAAATGTAATTGGGCTTGCTCACAAAGAGATAGACTTCGTCGCCGTCCCAGGGCGCGCCCCCGTCCAGCATCTGGATCGCTCCTTTCACCGGATCGGCCGAATAGCCTGTTTCCCGCTCTTTGGTCTTCTCGATATCGTCGACTTTATAAATGACGCCGTTGATAGTTGCCCCGGCCTTTGCTACTGCTCCTAAGTAGGTGCAGGTGCTGCCGACGTTGTTGGCAAACTGGTGAAACCATCCGCGCTGATATCCGGTAACTCGCGCCGGCCAGGCGGCGAAAGCGTCGGGATTAGTGCGCGTCCGCGACGCCCTTTCAATAAGCGAGCCGTAACCGAACACATATCCGCCCTGAACCATATATTTCTCCTTATCGCTGTATTTGCTTGCGCACCGGCCCAGAATGCACAGAGACTGTGGGCGGCGTCAAACGGAGCCAGGGAGGACGAAAGCAGCGCCAACTTCAGTAGAGTCAGAAGGAAGTTTCCCGTTGCGGCTCCGCGAAATGGTCTACGGAGTCTTAGGGAGTAACCGGACAACACAGTCTCGTCCGTCAGGTGAGATAGTGTCCTCGTTGGTTACCAATGTCAAGAACAGTCTTGATGAATTTTCTACACCTCCAGTTACCCCGATTCCCGCTCCGCAGAAGAGCCACAATGTCCCCGCCCGACACGCGTTTCCTCTGTTATATTGAAAAGGCTGGGCGTTCTTGCCAGACCCCTCCGGCGCCATGGTGTAATTGGTTAACACGCCGCCCTCTCAAGGCGGAGAGTTCGGGTTCGATCCCCGATGGCGCTACCATTAAATCAATCACTTAATCGGCTCCGCCGGCGCTATACGCATTCACCTCCCAATGAGTCCGGCGATAATGTATTCATCCGGAACAGCGGAAAACTGAGTCCGGGTCTCCTCGAAGTTGCCTGCAGCTGATGATTGTTTCCTGCGCGACGTCCGCGATGTCCTCGGCGTCCTTCTCGCTTTTCATGCAGGAAAGAGACATAATGTATACATTCTGCTCATAAGGGGGAATCAGCTGATGGTAGAGTTGGGTATCTCTGGTCGAAATAGCGGCGATCAGCTCCGCTTTGGGATTCTTCCAAAATACTCCGAAGCTGGGTCATGATTTTCTCCTTTTTACCCATTTAATGCTGTACTACTCCAGCGCCCTGTATCGCTATTGCTTCCTGAGAACCTGTACCGACACTTGCCGATAGCGAGGGCGCGGAGGAGAACAGCGGAATTAGCCCTTCCACTAGAGTCGGATGAGCCCAGATGGCTTCGCGGAGCGAGGTGTAAGGCAATCCCGCCATCATGGCAGTCTGTACCGAGGCCATAATCTCCCCACCGTCTACAGCAAAGGCTGTGAAACCGAGAATGCGATCGCCGTTTACCTCGACCAGCGCCTTTAAGAATCCACGTGTTTCAGATAGCGTGAGCGCTCGGAGCACCCGTTCCATTGGGATCTTGAATAAGCGGTAAGTAATTCCTCCCGCTTTGGCTTGTTTCTCACTCAGGCCTATGCGCGCAAGTTCGGGGTCTGTAAAAAGGGTGTAGGGGATTAGCCAGCCAGTTGTCACGCGGTTGCCCCCTATGAGGTTGTCATGGACTACACGAAAGTCGTCAACGCTAACGTGGGTGAACTGAGGGCTTCCCGCCACTTCGCCGATAGCCCAAACGCCGGGCGCCGTTGTCTCGAGTCGTTCGTTGACCTTGATGTAACCGCGATCGGTCACCTCAATGCCGGCCAATTCCAGTCCGATGTTCTCCGTGTTTGGTTGCCGGCCTCCCGCGACAAGCAGATGAGTGCCCGCGAGAGTCTTTTCTCCCCCGTCTTGCTCGACAACAACGCTCACTGAATCGCCTGATTTTCCCGAAATCCGTTTCACGCGTGCGTTCAAGACCGTGTCGGTGCCCTCGTCCCGGAACAGATTGGCAATGGCTTCCGTTACGTCATCATCTTCCTTATGCAGCAAATGGTCATTTCGATCAATGATCGTAACCTTGCTGCCGAACCGGCGCATCGCCTGCGATAGTTCCAGACCCACGTAGCCGCCGCCGATCACAATAAGGTGCGTGGGAATCTGATCTAATTCGAGCGCCTCGATGTGCGTGAGTGGCTGCGCCTCGGCCAAGCCTGGAGTCGATTCCAATGCAGCCCGCGTACCAGTGCTGACGATTACATTCGCTCCGCGGAGGAGCCGGGTTGTTCCGTCAACAAGACTGACCTCCAAGGTCTTCGGACTCACGAAGCGCCCCGATCCGAGAATAAATTCCGCTCTGGTCTGCTTGAAGTTGTCGAGGTACATATCATTCAAGCCCGATACCATTGCGCGTTTTCGAGCGCGCACTGCCGGCATATCAACGCGGAAGCCGTCTGCGGCAAGGCCGAACTCCTTGCCTCGACGGAAGTAGGACGCTACTCTCGCGCCGTGGAGGATGTTTTTACTAGGCAGACAGGCAATGTTCGGGCATGATCCACCTATGTATTTGCGCTCAATCACCGCAACGCGCTGTCCTTGACTGGCAAAGGTCCACGCGGCGATTGTGGATCCTGTGCCGCCGCCGAGAATCACCAGATCGTACTCTTCCAAAGCGCGAGCTTGGTTTGCATGGGTTGAAGAAAGTGTTTCGCTCCGATTCATGTGCATTTCTCCGGTTTGCAGGTTTGTCATGATTTGAGTGGGATATGTAGATGTCGCGGGCGACGCTTACGCCGGCGACTTCCCGTTGCCGGCCCTGACTTCAATCTGCTCTGCCGTATGGCGCTTCCCAGGTGCCATCCAACAGTTTCAGTTAGTAGCATTTGCTTTCGGAAAGGATCGCTTTCTTGCCGAAATAGCTGCTCAGGTAAAACGATACCCCGAGGGATATGACATCCTTGAAGAGGAAGCGACCCAAATTACTCATGTACCTCATCCCGTGAATCCCAGGTACGGAAATAATCGCGCCGGGGGTAGTTATGACCATAGTGCTGGTTGTAAAGAACATGACCGTCGTGATGAGCGCTCCTACGATGCCAGCCTTGGGGCGAAAATAGCCCGCGATAATCAGCCACATGGTAAGGCCGATAAGGTCTGATCCGATATAGGGACCGAATAACTTAAAGTGCCAGCTGATCAGCGGGCTGTTAGAAACCAGGGAAATTATCCTTCGGCGCCAGGAGCTGTCATTTTAAAAGATCCTGCCCAGAGGAGCATAACAATCATGCCGATACTGGCGATCAGAAAGGAGATATTACGATCACTTATCCACGCGGCTAATTTGGTTAAATTGCTTTTGGCGTATTCTGAGAGGTCAGCAGGGAGGCCAGGTCTTGTTTCTCCGCGTTAATTGCTTGTCCTGATAAGGCCCGACTCATGATTACTCCTCCTTGGAATCCAATTCTCCAGCTCAACTCACCTTGAACCCTTAACGAGCCCTTAGCCGACGATGAGATGACCCTGCTTCAGATGCCCTTGACCTCGCCCCCGTCCATTCGTACCGATGTGCCGGTCATCCATTTCGCCGCCGGCGAGACTATGAAGGCGAGCAGCTCGGCGATCTCTTCCGGCTGTCCGTAACGACTAATGCCTGCTTCTTCGGGGAACTTCTTCATCGCCTCTTCGACGCTCATGTTGTGCGCGGGTGCCCATTTCTCCAGAAAGGAGCGCCGTCGTCCCGTCATGACCGCACCGGGCACGATGCTGTTGACCTGAACGCCGTCCTTGATCCCTTGCTCGGCGAATGCTTTGGCGAGTGCGGTGATCGCTGCATTGGTCGATGCTACGGCGGCAAAGGCGGGTTTCGGGTCGAGCGCGGCACTGCCGGACATAAACACAACCGAACCCTTCGACGCCTTAAGCGCTTGCCAGGCGCGGATCGTCAAGCGGCGCGCACCGTGCAGCTTAAGTTCCATGCCGGCTTTCCATTGTTCGTCTGTCATTTCAAATAAGTCGATCTGTGGCACGGCGCCGGCAATATTGAGCAGGGCATCAATTCGGCCAAAACAGTCCAGCGTTCCTTTGATGAGGATTTCGGCAGACGAGGGCTCGCGCAGGTCAAGTGCATAAACCACCGGTTCGGCTCCGGCCGACCTAACTGCAGTTGCGGTCTTCTGCAATTCGCTCTCATTTCTCGCGGCTAATATGAGTGCGGAAAAATCACGGGCAAGGCGCAAAGCAGTGGCTTGCCCGATGCCTTTGCTTGCTCCGGTAACGATGGCAAGAGAAGTGATTTTCATGACTTCCTCTGCAGTTGCTTCTCCGAGATCATGTGATCTGGAATTAATGGGGCCGTTCCGAAGTTCACGCTGAATCGCTTGCACCATACCGATACAGCCCGATACTTTGACAAATCCACATCCGAACCCAAAGCATAGTTTTGATCGCCGACGTTTCCCTTGATCGGTCCCAAGTCGATAAAGCCCGAGTGCAGTACAGTTGCGGCGTCGCTCGCATCGTCGGCGGCGACCATGTAGACGTGAACATCCGGGCCGTTCGACGTGCTGAAATTCGTGAAGCGAAGCACACGGCTGCCGTCGCCGACTCGATAGACGGTTGCGGTACCTTGGGTCGGATGCAGAAGGCTGTGAAAACTTCCGGACTCGAGGGTCTGCAGGTTGGATGAGTTGGTTTCGGCAGCCGGGAGTTTCTCCTGGACTCTTCGATTGACGATAAGCCGCTCTGGACGAAATACGTACCAAGCAACAAAGAGGACAATAAGGGCTGCGGGAACTACAATCTTCCACTTTTTCATTTCACATCTCCTACTTTTGCGAATGCCCGTTTTCTCCACCAAGGAGAGTTGCTGCACCTCATCCGTTAGCGTTTATGACCGGAGCGTTTTACACGCAGCTTCCATGATCACCTCAACCACGAGATTCGGCGCCGTATATATCGGAGCATGGTCTACGGGGTGTGAATGGACGGTTGCGCCCATACGGTCAGCCATAAATCGCTGGGTCTCGGGACTAATCATGCGGTCTTCTTCCGCAATCAGGAACCATGAAGGCTTTGATTTCCACGCGGGTTTGGGAGCTGGTTCCTGAATGCTCTTCAGCGCGATCGGTCTTTGTACCGCTTTGGACAATGCGATCTGGTCTGCTGTCGCATTTTGTGCGAAAGCATTTGCGAACCCGTCTTCTGGCATCCAGATCAAGCCGTCGGCATCCGGTGCAAGCTTAGGGGCCTTGGGGTGCGGTTCATCACGATAAAAGACCTGGGCGACGGTTTCTCCTTCATCTGGTGCGAGGGCGGCGATGTACACCAGCGCCTTCACTTGCTCCTCCGTAGCGGTTGCAATAACAGAGCCGGCGTAAGCATGCGCGGCCAGGATCACCGGCCCTTTTGTTCGCGCAACAGCACGCTTCAGCGCAGCAGCGTCGTCGCTGAGAGATGTCAAAGGAATCGGTGCGGCAACAACCTGGAGCCCTTGTTGTTCAAGTGGGAGGATAACTTCGGCCCAACTCGAACCATCGGCCCACGCTCCGTGAACCAGCACGACCGTCCCTTTTTGCAGAGAGGGACTCATCGCGAAACCACCTTATCTGTGGTGCGCGATATGCCGTTTTCCTCAAGGAACTCCCTCATCGCGGCGGCAATTTCCACGACATGCGTTTCTGTAGCAAAATGTCCGGTATCGAGGAACTGGACCTGGGCATTCGGTAGGTCTTTTCGAAATGCCTCCGCCCCGGCCGGGA
>CAYVSQ010000003.1:0-3587 GCA_964453815.1 uncultured Acidobacteriaceae bacterium
TTCGAATGCGCCAAACGGGGCGGTCCGGTCGAGGTGCGCCGTCAATCTACACTGACGCACAGGCTTACGAATGACTGGAATGATGAATGATTGATCGCTTCGCCTGTCCAACCACCCGGGATGTACACCGTCTCCCACCAAATACTCCACCAGGGAACAGGGGAGGTACTCCGTGTAGTTTCGACTGTTGGTCGGTTTCATGACTCTTCTCCTTATGATTTGCCGCACCGGGCTGTGAAATAACCCGCTGTACGCGAGGCCAGTTAAAGGCATGGGCGCTGTGACCACGGTTAGTGTGAATACAGCGCCCGTCAGCAAAGCCAGAAAGAAGACAGGTTTGAGTTCTTCTGGTTTTAGTTAGTACAAATTCAGAGTCCAGATGGTAATCGAGGCCGTGTTGTCATTCACCGCAGCAAGGATCGCCGTGTCATTGCTGGCCTTGTGCACCGCCAATCCAAAAGAACCTCCCTGATTTGGATCCACGGGGATCTCCTTGACGAATTCACCGCGCTTTGTGAACTCGACGATTTCGCTCGGCTGGTTGGGATCGCTGTTGATGACGTCGTTGTTGGTCACAAGGAGATGTCCATTCGGGGCTTCAGCCATTGCCAGGGCTCCATGCAGATGCGTATTGTCCTGGTAGATAATGTCGCCCGGACCATCGCTCGTCGTTCGCTTAGTGGCGTGATTGACAGCAAAGACCGCATTGTCCAGAGTCGAAGCCACATACAGGCGGTCATCGCTCGGGTCGTACACGAGGCCTGTCGGCGCATCAAACAAGGCCGCCGGATCACCCTGGTGCATGAAGCCGGAAGCGATCGTATAGTGGTTGAGTTCGGTAAGACCGACGCCACTCACCGCGAACTCGATCCTGCTCACGGTTCCGTCCAAGGCGTTCGAGATAAATATGATCGCGCGCTCGCCCCTATCCACCAGGGTCATGTCCCAGGGACCATTGATCTGCGAGCCGGTAATAGTCTGAATCAGCTTTCCCTGGTTGCTGATCACCAGCAAAGACCCCGGCTGCGCTGTTGCGGACGTCCCGTCCGCCGTAGGCAGATTGGCCACCAGCACAAATCCATACTGCAGGGTGCCGAGACCAGTCGAAAGTCCGAGGGGCGCTGTGCCGCGGAAGAACGTTCTCGGGGCACCAGTTGCGGGAATCCGGACAATTGTTGTACCCGTTCCCTGAAGATTCTGGGCATTGTTGAAGTTTGAAACCAGAATGTCGCCGTGCTGCAACGGACCCGAGCCGGTCTGGAAGTTATCCGCGATAAAGGCGACTCCGTAGGGGTTTACATCTCCATTGCTGGGAACGGTTGAGACGCTCCTGACTGGACTCGGCAGGAAGGGGTCATTGGACTCGAATCGATTGAAAGGGTCAAAGCGATTTCGCTGGGCAAAGCTGAAGCAGGTGGAGGCGGCCAGCAGCATGAAACCTGCAATTGTCTGGCGGAGATGTGCATTGCGAATGGATAGCATGGGAATTCTCCTATCGTGCTTGAATCTGCATAGCCGGGAGACTTGCTCCTCAGCCGCAGACCCACCGTAGAAAATTTGACTGCCCAAGGTCGTTTGGAATGACTGAAAGTTATCTTGGTTCGCTTCGCCCGCCCGGCGAGGATGCTGAAGGGTTCTTCTTCCAGACAGTTAATTGCATGATTTTTCAAAAGAAATACCTGCTTCCCGGGCGGGTAAATTTTCCCTGGGCAGGCGCGGCCCAATTGGTTCGTCTCCCGCGTTTCAATGAGAAATATCCCTTATTTCCATGTGTTTGGACTATGCTTGGAAAACCTTGGGGTTTTATTGGAGACGAGAACGCGAGACATCGACGCCGTGGAAGCAACAAGCTACAGCTTCGGACCGTTTCAACTCTGCCCCGCCGAGCATCTGCTGCTGCGCGGCGACACTCCCATCTCGCTGGCACCAAAGGCCTACGAGCTTTTGACCATGCTTGTGACACGGCATGGACGTTTGATCACGCGCGATGAGCTGATGAAGGCCGTCTGGCCGGACAGCTTCGTCGAGGAGATTAACCTCACCGTCAATATCTCCCTTTTACGAAAGCTGCTCGGTGAACAGCCGGACGGCAAAGCTTACATCGCCACCGTCCCGAAGCGCGGTTACCGCTTCGACGCCCCGGTTGTTGAGAATTCACCCGCGGCAAGGGAGAGCGCGGAGCCGGCAGCGTTCGGGCGAAACTTCGAGCGCAACATGGAGCGCAACATGGAGCCACTGGCCGCCGGTCCCGGGGTTCCGCTGCCGGCAGAAACCGCTGCGCATGCCCCTACGCCCCGGTCACATTGGCCCCTGATGTGGTGGGCCTTCGGTCTTGCCGCGATCATCCTGGCCGCAAGCATTTGGCTGGTCCATCGCAGGCACGATTCAGTCTCACGCACGACAGAGAGCCCTCAGGCCCATGAGCTGTACATGAAGGGCCGCTCCATACTGAGAGATCGCAGCGTGGAATCAGTACAGCAGAGTATCGACCTCTTTCACCAGGCGATCGACGCCGATCCCAAATACGCAGCCGCATACTCCGGACTCGCCGACGCGTACATTCTCGCTGGCTCTTACGGCAATAGCTTCCTGGCGCCGCAGGTGGCTATGCCCAAGGCCAGGGCAGCGGCGGATAAGGCGCTTGCGCTTGACGACACTGCCCCCGAATCGCACACCTCGCTCGCTTACATCAAGCTGGTCTACGATTGGGACTGGTCCGGAGCAGAAGCCGAATTCAAACGGGCGCTGTCATTGAACCCCCAGTACGTGAATGCGCATCATTGGTATTCACATGAGCTGATGGCCGAGGGGCGTATTGCGGAGTCTCACGAGCAAAGCGAAATGGCCCTTTATCTCGCTCCGACCGACGCGCTTATGAATGAGCACATGGCCTGGCACCACCTGATGGCACGCGAATACGATCGCGCCATCCCCCAGGCGCTCAAAACGATCGAGATCAGCCCCAACTTCGTGCAGGCCCATCGTGTCCTGGGGCTTGCGTATCTATATACCCGCCGGTTCAAGGAAGCTTGTGCGGAATTCGAAAAAGGCGTCGATCTTTCGCATAACGATCCGGTTGCGCGCGCCTACCTGGCGCGCTGCTACGCCCGCTCCCAGCGAGGCGCAGACGCGCGAAGCATTCTGGAAACGCTCATCAGCGATTCCTCGGAGCGATATGTTTCGGCTGCGGAAATTGCCGGTGTCTATGCAGCCTTAGGGAATGCGGACAAGAGCCTTGAATGGCTGGACAAGGCCAGTACCGAGCACGCAGGCGCACTGATCTATCTGAATATCGATCCGGTGTTTGACGAAATGCGCCGCGATCCGCGCTTCCAGACGATCGTAGGGCGCGTCAACCTTATACCGCTCGTGGATGAATCGCCGGAGAAATAAGCGGCGGCTTCGCGGGTTCAATCCCGACGAATGAAGGGTCGCTGGTGCTACTTGTATCGGGCCATCGATTCCAAGGGTGCCACCATCGATTTCTTGCTGTCAACGTTCCGTGACGCCGATGCTGCCAAGCGACTCTTTCGCAAGGCGCTCGGCGATCGATCCCCTCAACCTCGAGTGATCAACACTGACCTGGC
>CAYVSQ010000004.1:0-3893 GCA_964453815.1 uncultured Acidobacteriaceae bacterium
ATTACAGGGAGATTATTTGAACGCCGCCAAAACGGCGCTCCCTGCGATGGAATTCCTCCAAGGCGCCTTCAAAATCTGTCTCGTCAAACTCCGGCCACATTCGGTCAGTAAATAGAAGTTCGGCATAGGCGGATTCCCACAACAGGAAATACGAAAGACGTTTCTCCCCACCAGTACGAATTAACAGATCGACCTCTCCGCCTTGGGTGATCATAGCCTGTGTCAGCAATGGCCGGAACAAATCGGGCGAAGATGGTCCTTCATTTGAGAGAGATGGAATCAGGTCGGCAGCTGCACGCGTGATGGCTTCACGTGATGAGTAGTCGATAGCGACGCACAAATGAAGACGATCCCCCGATGCGGTTGTAGATTCTGCTTATTGATCTCTTTCAACCCTGGTTCTGCCAACCGATCACGCCGTCCAATAACCTGGAGTAGGACGCTGCGTTTATGGAGCCGTTCTGTCTCCAAGCGCAGGAAGGCACGCAACAACCAGAAGATGCTTTGCACCTCGGAAGCGGGCCGGCCAATTGTCGGAGGAGAAAGCGTAGAGTGTTAGGCGACCAATGCCCAGATCTAGTGCTCGTTCCACAATGCGTTGTACCGCCGTGACTCCAGCGCGATGGCCGGCGACGCGAGGCAGACCGCGCCGCATCGCCCAGCGGCCATTTCCATCCATGATGATCGCCACATGTAATCCTTCGTGCCGTTCCGTACGCATCGAAATTCCTCCTGCAAAAGGCTCTCTGTTACACCGCGTCCTCTGAAGCCAGCGGCGTGGTCCGTTCGCGAGCGCCTGTTAAGGGAAGAGAGCCGTACCAATCAATTCCGCGAGTGAAGTACATAACAGCTGCCACTGCAAGGAAGCTCGCGACCGCACCGACAAGCAATGCATTGTCCTCGAGCCGAAGTAACAGGTAGATCAATGTGTACAGCAGAGTAAAGATGACCGAGGCCCTCAAACCCTGTAGTCGGCTGGAGAATATCCATCCGGCATTGGCCGATAACAAGATGACCGTGGCTGCACCCGCGAGCACAAAGCCATAGTCGAAACCTATCCTTTCTGCGAAAGACAAAAGGAGCAGATAAAAGATGATTTGGGCTATCCCAACCAGAATGTATTGTGCCGGATGAACCCGCTTGCCAGTTGTGACCTCAAAGATGAAATAGGCGAGGAAGAGCAATCCCAGAAAGAGGAGCACGTATTTCAGAGATCGATTGACGGATTGGTAGGGGTCTGCCACTTCGATGAACGAAATACCAAGCGCCGTCGTGTCAAGCTCAGTAATCGAGTCACTCGCCCCTTCTGCGCGAACGCCTCGGGCGATGAAGGGAACAGACCACTCTGCTGTGAAGCCTCGATTGGATATGTTCCGGTTGACAGGTAGGGTTCCTCCATCAAATCCTGGGTTTCGCCAATCGCCTTGTGCGGTAAGGTGAGTTGTTTTGCCATAGGCAAGTACCGCAATTCGTTCAGCTCCGGAGAATCTCAATGTGGATGTCGTATGGAATTGTGCGTTTGGCTTTGCGACATCGCCGAATTTTGCGCCGAACAGGGACAATTTGACGTGCTGGTTCAGATCTCCGCCAATAGAAATGTTCTCGGCGATTTCCGCCGGAACGAGCGTCACGGTCTTTGCATCACTCATCAATGTGGCATCGGCTAACGCGCCGCGTGCGTCGCTCACCCCAACTATGATCTCGGCACGGCTCCAGTCGAATTCTGCACTTTGGGGAGCCGCGGCGGGCACTCCCGTTAAGTCGAAGGTTGCATCGAGTTTCAAGTCTGCCTGAAATACCGGCACCCTAAAGAGTGAACGGTGTCGCTCTTCAGTTGAAGTTTTGAGAACAGCGGAAGCTTGTGCTGGAAACACCAAATAGATGCCGTGTTTTGCGGAATCCACGGGAGATTGCGGCGGAACGCTGTAGGGTATTGCAAGTGTCGGCCCGAGAAAAGTCTGAGGGCCACCTACGTGTCCACTTATTTCTTTGGTGACGTCCGCAGCCCGCTTGGTTCTGTCGTCAACCAACCCGCTAACAAAGAACGCCGGGATAGTCATAAGGAGAGCTAGCCCGCAGACTACGATTAGTTTTACGCCCATTGACCGCGATTTAATCCGACCCTGTAGAGTTGGTTGAATCATCGAAAAGTCATTCACTGGCATTCCTCCATGACGCAAAGTACTTTGTGATGAAAAGTTAATGCATAAATTTTTACGCTCTGGACGGAGTCAGGGCGCGTACAAGACTGCTTGACGGTTCGTCCTTCGTTTCGTTGGCCGCATCTCGAATTACTTGTTCGAGTGTGGAAAGATATTCGAGATATCGTTTGCGGCCTGACTGCGTGATGCGACAGATTGTCTGTGGACGGTTATGGTCATGCCTCTTCAATATCTCGACCACCCTTCCATTTTGCAGTACGTTCAGATGCCGGCTCAGGTTGCCGTCCGTGAGTGCGCAGAGCCGTTTGAGATCGTTGAATGTTAGCCCCTTGGGATTTGTGACCAGAGACGTAAGTATGCTGAGGCGAGCACGTTCGTGGATCACTCGATCGAGTCCCTCATATGCAAAGCGACCTTCGCCGGATGGAGTTTTAGACTTCATCTTCGACCCCCGGGGTGTTGAATAGCAGAATTGTCGCGACCAACAGTTGACCTACTCCATATGAAATTCCCATAGTCCATGGAGAGAGAGCCCGATTACCTCCCATCGCAATACAACTCAATCCTGTCAGCAGATACCAGGCACCTGCCGCAACCATTGGTCGCGGTAAGAAGCGGCACGACGAAAACACTCCAAGGCTAAAAATGGTCTGCCAGATTCCGGGGAGCATCCATAACGCTAACGGCACGTACCGGAGGAGCACGATCGTCAGGAGGAGGCCCGCGCCAACTGACGGCAGGAATTGTTCCACGGCCATACGAATCATTTCGTTCGATAAACCGGAATGAATACGGCGCGTGCGCGTGTACATCTGCCATCCCGTCAAAATAGCCGATAAAACGGCAGTCAAAATCCAGATGCCCAAATATGTCGGAATATGATTGCCTGGATCAGGCAGCAAAAGCGCCTGTGCCGAAGCTGCCAGAATCGCGAAAATACCGGTGGCAGCAAGGGTTGCAGGACCGTAGCCGTGGAACTCCGTCGTACTGGCCATTTGTCTGCGAATGTTGCTGATGTCGCCAAGAGCTTTATAGAGATCGTTCATGACAGAGTCACTTTGCATTACAAAGTAACGTAGGAGCGAACACTTGTCAATATGCGAGGATGCAGAGCGGTGTTTCTATGATCGGGCGGTATTTCGGCGTCAACAACCAAAATTAATTGCGTGACCGAAGGGCATGGGGAGGTGGGTCGGCGGTTCGAAGTCTCAGATGGCTTTATTTGGTGATGCACATTCCAAAAACTTAGAACAACGAGGTGCTCCCCAAGTCTTTATCACGGCTTGAGTAGTTCCCGGCCACGGTAAGCCGGAAGACCGAGTCGCCTCCCAAATGGGAGACAACCCACCCGAAACTTGGGGTTGATTTCTCACCTCAGTGGGTGACTCGGCCTGAAGTCATCAATCGTGAGTTAACGCTATGGACACTCGTTCATCTGAAGCTGTCCAAGCATTACATGCGACGATCCCTTGATCAGCCAATGTTCCGGCAATAGGACCCGAGCCGTTCTTAAGGGTTCCAGTTCCTACCGCTCAATGATTTCTAACGTTATATTGGTTCGGCGCGCCAGGAGTTGGAACGCTGTCGGAGACCTGCGCTCCATCGGTATGAGTCCGGGTCAGTGGAGTGGTGAGGCTGATGCCGCTACCCGAGATCTGCGCGCCAGCTGCGTGACCACGAGCGAGGGGTGCGACAACTGTGATGGTGGCGGCGCCACGGGCTCTAATCGAA
>CAYVSQ010000005.1:0-6678 GCA_964453815.1 uncultured Acidobacteriaceae bacterium
CCAGGACGCATCACGTCGCGCAGCCATTGCCCCGCGAGTTCCGGCGAATCGAAATAAATAGCTTCCACAGAACCTTCGCGAGCCGCTTCAACAATGTGGATCGCTTGGCCGCGAACTCCGGCAACAATGTCGATACCCGCATCGGCGGCGGCTTTTCCGCAGGCTGCGTGCAGTGCGGCAGACTCAGACCCGAGTTCGAGCATCTCTCCCGCAATCAGAATCCGTCGTCCACCGCTTGAAACCGGCATCGAGGTCAGGGTGCCGATCATGGCCGCCAGGGCTTCCGGGTTCGAATTGTAACTGTCATTGATGATTGTCGCGCCGCGCAACGTAGTGATCTGTCCGCGCTTTTCTTCGGGGCGCAGTTCAGCAAGGGCCTGACAGCAGCTCTCGACCGGGATACCGGCTTCGACTCCTACAGCAATAGCGGCAAGCGCATTCGAGACATTGTGTTCGCCGAGCAGATGCAAGTGAAGTGTTGCATGTGTTTCGCCTGCTCGGATTGTGATGCGCTGGCCTTCTGATCCCAGCGCTTCGATCGACTCAGCTCTTGGATCGGCACATGGGCCTCGTCCAAAATATGTAGCCTTGCCGCGAAAGTCGCGTCCGAATTGCGAAACGTATGCGTCGTCGCAATTGAGAAAGGCGACGCCGTGCGTGGGCAGCGCTTCGATCAGCTCATATTTGGCGCGCGCAATGTCGGCAATCCCGTCGGCAAAAAATTCGGCGTGCGCGTTGCCTACATTAGTGACGACGCCCCAGTCTGGTACGGCTATATGCGCCAAGGCTGCAATTTCTCCTGCGCTTGACATGCCCATCTCGACAACCGCGACTTGGTGGTGCGGCTCAAGCTTGAGCAGTTGCAGCGGCAGGCCGTATCCGTTGTTCAGGTTGCCCTGCGACTTAAGCACATCGAAGCGCGTTCCCAGAACTTTGGCGATGGCCTCCTTGGTTGTCGTCTTGCCAGCTGACCCGGTTATGGCCACGACACGCTTCCCCCAGTGTCGCCGCACGGCCGTTGCAAGGTGTTGCAGCGTGGCAAGCGGATCATCCACGACAAGCAACGGGTGCTTGCAAGCCTCTGCCGGCAGGGTGGTCAGCTTGGCTCGTGAGACAACGGCGGCGATTGCTCCATGTTTGATGGCAGCTGCGACGAAGTCGTGCCCGTCGAAGCGTTCGCCCTTGACGGCAAAAAACAGGTCGCCGCTCTGGAGCGTTCGCGAGTCGATGGAATAGCCTGTCGCTATGAGACTCGACGGATTGGGCTCAGAATGAGGCAGCTTTGCGCCGGACCAATTTGCGATCTCGTGGAGATCCAGCTTCATGCTTTCACTCCCGATTGCAATTCCTTGAGAACTCCCGTGGCTACTTCGGCGTCATCGAACGGGATGGTTCCGTTCTTCAGGGTCTGTGTCTTCTCGTGGCCTTTGCCGGCGATCAGGACGATATCTCCGGGCTGGGCAGTTTCAAGTGCCAGACGAATTGCGCGCGAGCGATCGACTTCGGCTACATATTTCGCCGCCGTCGCTGTGAGGCCTGGCACAACGTCGCGGAGAATCGCCTCGGGCTCTTCGCTCCGTGGATTGTCTGAGGTAAGAACGACAAAATCGCTCCCTTCGCCCGCAGCGCGGCCCATGAGCGGACGCTTGGTTTTGTCGCGATCGCCTCCACAGCCAAAGAGGGTGATGACTTTTCCACTAGTGCCAGTTACAAATTCGCGGGCGAGCATGATGAGGTTGCGGAGTGCGTCATCGGTATGCGCATAGTCCACAACCACAGTGAAAGGCTGAGCTGCGTCAACTGTCTGAAATCGTCCCGGCACGCACAGGAGCGATGCGACACCAGTGCGAATCTCTTCTAGCGACAACCCCCTCGCGAAGGCAGCGGCAGAGGCGGCCAACAGGTTGTAGGCATTCACCCTTCCAGTAAGCTGCGTTTGTAGCTGCGCGGTCCCGATGGGCGTTTCTAACGCAAAGCGCATACCGCTAGCTGCCATCTGGATATTTCCGGCACGGAACTCGCCGACTCCGATGCCATAAGAGAAAATCTCCGAGCCGGCTTTACGGGCAACCAACGCCAGTTGTGCGCCGTAGGCATCTTCGATGTTCACTACTGCAACGCGCGGTGGGCCCAGAAGGCTGCCGTCGAACAGTTTGCGCTTGGCGGCGAAGTAGTTCTCCATCGTGCCATGAAAGTCGAGGTGATCGCGCGTGAGATTCGTAAAGATGGCGACGTCGAATGGCAAACCATGCACACGGCCCTGAGCGAGCGCGTGCGAGGAAACCTCCATCACCGCCTCGGCGGCTCCGGCATTCGCGCTTTCGAGAAAGAGCTCCAGCAGATCGCGCGACTCGGGCGTCGTGTGCGGTGACGGGCGAACCGTGCCCACCACGTGATACTCGATAGTGCCGACCAGGACTGTTTTGCGGCCAGCGTGGTTCAGCATCGCGTCAAGCAGAAATGCCGTTGTGGTCTTGCCGTTCGTTCCCGTCACACCACTGAGGGCGAGTTTCTTTTCCGGGTGCGCGAAGAAGTTTGCCGCGATCAGTGCGAGAGCGTTGCGTCCGTGCGCCACCTCCGCGACCGCAATTTGCGGGTGATTGAGTGCTAGTTCATTGAATGCTGCCGGTGAGTCGGTGACAACAGCGCTCGCGCCTTGATTGATGGTGTTTTGGACATAGCGATTGCCATCCGTTGTCTCGCCCCGCATGGCGACAAAAAGTGAACCGGGGATGACGCGGCGCGAGTCGTACTCGACGCTCAAACCCTCGACGCTTGGACCCGAACGCCGGACACACTCAACACCCTGCAAAATCTCTTCGATCTGCATAACTGAACCAAGTCTATTTTACGGTGATCAGTGCACGAGAGTTGCCATGAATGGGCAGAGTGGAGACTCAGCGTCCGAATCGAACGACTACCTCGGTACCGACGGGAACCATGGTGCCAGCCGCGGGAGCTTGCCCACGTGCGATCCCCGTGCCCAGCACCTGCACTCCAAGGCCGATACCACCTGCCTGCTCGATGACCTTGCGCACCGGCTCCCCTGTAAAGGATGGCACAGCGACACGCGTTCCGGAGGCCAGAATCACAGAGCCGTTGCTGTTCGAGGGCAACGATGGACGCTTGGCTGTCGAAATAGTTTCTGCGATCGATTGCGGCGGAGACGGCGCCTGCGCAGCGGATGGTGACGATTGCAGCTTCTTCGGCAGCGCAGTCTGCAATTCGAGAGGAGTTGTGGTGGGCTTTTCATCCAGTGGCTGCGGCGTGTTCTCTGCTTTAGAAACGGGCACGCGAGCTTGCGCTGGCTGGCTTGCGCGCAGCGGGTCATCCGCGGGTAGATTGTTCACTTCGGCGAAAAGCGAGTCGAGGTCGTCGATGTGCTCCGCAGGCTCTTCTTCGGAGGCGACCTCCAGCGCTTTTCCCTTCACCCCGGGGGACTGCATTGGCTCATCGTGCGGAACGCCCAGGTATTCGAGGATCTGCTGTGCCAGATCCTGGAAAACGGGCGCACTCGCCTGGGCCCCGAAGTGCATGCTGTGTGAGGGCGAATCCATCACCACAGCAACGGTGATGGCGGGATTGTTGACTGGGGCAAATCCAACGAACGAGGCGACGAAGTTGGTCTTCGAATAGGTATGGGTGCGGGGATCAATCTTCTGTGCCGTCCCGGTCTTGCCAGCCGCGCTGTACCCATTCAAATGAACGGCCTCGTGCGCGGTGCCGACGAGCACCACTTCCTCCATCATCTTCCGCATCTGAGCCGCAGTCAGTTCAGAAATCACGCGGTTTCCGCCTTGGGGCAATGGGTCGGGCAAACCGTTCTCAGGATGAAAAACCACGGGCTTCAGCTTGGGATCGCCCTTCGCCAACTCCGTGCTCTCCAACAGAATGTGGGGAGGCAGGTAGACCCCACCATTGGCAATGGTTGAAACCATGGTGGCGATCTGAATGGGCGTAACAGCAATTTCCTGGCCCATGGGGATGGCGCCCATCGAGGCTGGCCCCCAGTGCTTCAATGGCTCCAGTAATCCTCTCGTTTCGGCGGGGAGTTCGATGCCGGAGCGGTCACCAAATCCAAAGGCGCGGATGTATTTGTAGAGGTGCTCGGGCCCTACGCGTTCGCCCACACGGATCGCACAGACGTTGCTTGAAACCGCAAGAGCCTTCCATGCAGGGAGCATTCCAAAATGCTCGCCGGGGGCATCGTGTACTGTGTGGCCCGCGACATAGAGCTGGCCGCCGCCGCAATCCACCATGCTGTCTGGAGTAATCGCTTTTTCTTCCAGTGCTGCCGCATAGGTCACCGGCTTGAATGTGGAGCCCGGCTCGTAGACGTCACTCACGGCGTGATTTTTCAGCAGATCTGTGGTGGCATGGCGAAAATCATTCGGATTGAATGTGGGTCGAACAGCAAGTGCAAGAATCTGCCCAGTGTGTGGATCCTGGACCACGACCGTGCCGTATTGTGCGTGCGTCCGCTCCATGTTGACGTCCAGGGCCTGCTCGGCCATGAACTGAATATTCTCGTCGATGCTGAGAACCAGATTTTCGCCCGGAAGCGGCTCACTCTCTTGACTGCCCAGAACGTGCCTCCGGGCATCGAGAGCGGTTAACATGCGGCCTGGCGTGCCATGCAGGTCTTCGTCAAAATTCTGCTCGAGACCGCCCAAACCGTTGTCGTCGATACCGACGTAGCCCAGCACCTGCGCAGCGATTTGGTTATCGGGATAGAAGCGCTTGAATTCTTTTTGAACGTACACGCCCTTTAGGTTCAGGGCTTTCACTTTGTCGATTGTCCCCGCGTCCTGCTTGCGAG
Organism: uncultured Acidobacteriaceae bacterium; assembly: GCA_964453815.1. GTDB lineage: Bacteria > Acidobacteriota > Terriglobia > Terriglobales > Acidobacteriaceae > Silvibacterium. The sequence continues at coordinate 4,820 of CAYVSQ010000005.1, forward strand.
CGATCCAGGCGAAATTGCGTGAGGCCGTCAGGCGAGCAAGAATCTGCTGCTCAGAGGTGAAGCTGTCGGTAGAATCGGTGTGAACGACTTTCGCGAGCGCCGTGGCGGTCTGTGGTCGATCCGCGCCGATCTCAGATGGCACGGCATAAATCGAATCCACCAGCACCGTCATTGCCAGCTCGTGCAGATTGCGATCGTAGAGTACGCCGCGGCGCGGGGCCACCTCAAAGCCGCGCTGCTGCTGCTTTGCAGCACGCTCCACAAATTCCTGGTGACGGATGACCTGCAGCCAAGCGAGGCGTCCCCCAATCAACACGGCCCAAAAGAGAAAAAAGGCAAGGATGTTGAGCATGCGCATGCCGCGCATGGGTGTGACCACGCCGATCTTAGAAACCGACGAGGGGATTGCGGGAGAAAATGAAAGACTCTTCACTGCGGCGACGAGCTCCCCTCCCGATAACGTTAATAGATCAATCATTCATAGATCAGCGGATTGCTGGAAGCACGGGCGTGGCCTCAGCCAGCACCGGAGCATTCGGATCGACGGATGCATCGGGACGAACAACTTGACCCGGCCGTGGAGCCGCCAGCCCTAGCTGGCGGGCCATCTGATCGATGCGCGCAGGATCGTCCAGCTGTGCTTCGGTGAGCCGAAGCTGGCGATTCTGTTCTTCCAGTTGCTGAAGCTGCTGCTTCTCCGCTTCGATGCGGTAGCCGTACTCGATGGAGCTGAGGTGCTGCCAACCATACATCATGATGAGACCGAAGAGCAGCGCCATAGCGCAGGCGAAGATGCGCATCTCCTTGACGCGCTCCGGATCGGCGGCCTTTACGAGGCGCGAATTGTCGAAACGCTTAACGAAGAAGACTTCGGGCGTGGGTCCGCGCCGCGCGCGCTGCTGCGCCGCCAGCAGCGATTGGTTGCGTTCCACGATCCGGTCATAGCTGTTGCGGCCTATGCTGTTCGGTACCGCGATTGCCTGTGTCGCCATGCTTCTTCTCCCTTACCGCTACTGCTGTCCCACAACTTCTTCTTTCCCTCTAACGACCGGGCCTGGGTCGCTAATTACAGGAGGGAAGATTACGAGGTTCGTCTTGATTTACTTTCGCCATGTGATGCGGTGGGACGACCCCGGCCCGATTTGTTTACGGTGTAGGGGATTGGGTGTAGGGTGTAGCCATGTCCGGCTTTCTACACCCTATCCCTTAATCCCTGTACTCTGCCTTTCCGCGGCCCTCAGCTTCGCACTGCGGGAACGCGGGTTGCGATCCGTTTCCTCGACGTCGGCCGTTACCGGCTTCCGCGACAATACTTCATAAATCCCTTGCTGCGCGCCTGTGCGCAGCGCATCTTTTGCCAGCCGGTCTTCGAGAGAGTGGAAGCTGATGACCACCAGCCGCCCTCCAGGCTTCAATAGCCCTGGTGCTGCTTTGAGCAGCGCCTCGATCTCGTCCAACTCGGCATTCACATAAATTCGGAGGGCCTGAAAGGTCCGCGTTGCGGGATGCAGAAAATGCCGGGCTCCCTTTTGTTTCATCGCCGGGGCCGCGGCCGCTACGATTCTGGCAAGTTGTGCCGTCGTCGTAATCGGCCGGGCCCTGACAATGGCTCTGGCGATTCTCCGCGACCTCCTTTCCTCTCCGAATTCGTAAATCAGGTCGGCGAGCTCTTTTTCGCCAGCCTGGTTTACCACTTGTTCGGCAGTCGCGCCCTGACGAGGATTCATCCTCATATCCAAAGGCCCGTCCGCCTGAAAACTAAATCCTCTGTGCGCATCGTCGAAGTGCATGGAGCTGGCTCCGAAGTCGGCCAGCAATCCATCCAGACTCGCCGGCTGCAACCGCTCCCCTGCCTGCGA
>CAYVSQ010000006.1:0-5206 GCA_964453815.1 uncultured Acidobacteriaceae bacterium
CCGCCGTCAGCGGCGATGTCGAAGCGCTGATTGCCGCCTCCGAGACCGCTATTACATCGAATGGCTTGAATTTTCCGGCGGACTCTCAGCTCTACAAGGAATTTGTCACCTTGATTGCTGACTTCAAGCAGTTGCCGCCAGTTGCGGGAGCAGGCCGTAAGCATCCTCGAAGCCAGCCCGCCGCCAACTAACCAACTTGAGTCGCCAAAGCGTCCCGCCGCCCGGAGCCGAAATCCGGGCGTTTCCTCCGCCGTCTCCTCTCGCACGATCTTTACGGGACAAAAGTCGCTTAAAATGAATCATTTACGAATTGATCATCTGGAATGAATTAGTTACGATCCGACTTGCTAACCCTGTTAGAAACAATCAGTTTCAGCTTGAACGAAAAGAGGGAATGGGCTTCGACGCTGTTGTACTCTGTCAGGGCATGGGTACGCCGGAATTCTCGCTCTGGATCTTTCTCACCTCGCTGCTCGGCGGCCTGCTGGGTGCGCTGACTGGTCTGGGTGGTGGAGGGGTCGTCGTTCCGGCGCTCACTCTGCTCTTCCACATTGATATTCATTACGCCATTGGAGCATCGCTCGTCTCGGTCATCGCTACTTCTTCCGGAGCCGCCGCAGCCTACGTACGTGAGGGCTATTCTAATATCCGCATCGGAATGTTTCTCGAAATCGCAACGACTTTGGGAGCGTTGCTGGGCGCATATCTCACTACGCGCGTGCCCACGCATGCCATCGGCATCGTCTTTGGCGTGGTGCTGCTTTACTCGGCCTGGGCCTCGGTGCGGATGAAGCACCATGATCACCAGCCAAATGCGCCCGATGCCCTCGCCACACGCCTCCGGATGCACGGCACCTTTCCCGGAGTGAACGGTGACGAAGCGTACTCCGCCCAGCACGTTCCCGCCGGCTTCAGCCTCATGTTTCTCGCCGGATCTCTGTCCGGATTGCTCGGGATAGGCTCAGGCGCAGTGAAGGTCCTCGCGATGGATCAGGCCATGCGCCTGCCCTTCAAGGTATCGACTACCACTAGTAACTTCATGATCGGCGTAACGGCGGCAGCGAGCGCCGGCATTTATCTCAGCCGCGGTTACATTTCGCCGGGACTTGCGATGCCGGTTATGCTCGGCGTTTTGGGCGGGTCGCTCGTGGGCTCGAAGATCCTTGTACACGCGGAAGTGAAGACGCTCCGTATCGTCTTCGCGGTCGTCATCGTCGCACTCGGCCTGGAAATGATCGTAAACAGCATCACGGGAAGGTTGTAGAGATGCAGGTAACTGATCAGAAGCTAGAGATCGCAATCGGGCGCATGCTTCAGACAGGTGTCCTGATCGCCGCCACCGTCGTTCTCGTTGGCGGGATACTCTACCTGCACCAGGCCACCGGCCCCCGTCCCGATTACAGCCACTTCACCGCAGTCGCCGAAGCATTGCGGTCGCCCGTGGGGATCCTAAGCAGCGCCATGCACGGTGACGCCCAAAGTATCATCCAACTCGGGCTTCTGCTGCTGATCGCTACACCCATTGCCCGCGTGATTCTAGCCGCGGTCGGTTTTCTGCTCGAACGCGACCGGCTCTACTTCTGGGTTAGCCTGATCGTCCTCGCAGTACTGCTCTCGAGCCTGTTGCATGTGAGCTGAGCGCTCGCAGGCTATGCTTCGAGCGGCCGCCCGGATTCGAGAATGCTCTCGATGAACGGCTGAAACTCCGGCGTGTCGACGCGAATGTCGCGGAAAACCCATCCGGCCAGCAGCAGAACCGGCGCAGGACCGGGGTCGGAGGATCCAAGAGCACCAAGGGTCGTCACCGTAATCTGCTGGTCCGACTGTGCGGCGCGCGAAATAGCGATACAGGGGAAGTTGGTTGGCAGCCCGGCGGCAGCCCATTCGGTAGCGAGCGCGGAAAAGTCACGGCCGGGCATGTAGACGATGCGCGTTGGCTCAGGAATTTCTGGCGGCCCGCCGGTCGCATGGTGGCCGGAGCTGAAGATGATGCTCGAAGAAGCACGCCGGTCGGTGAGCGAGCACTGGAGCGACGCGGCGGCTGCAAAGGCAGCGGTGATGCCGGGCACTATCTCGAATGGAATTCCGGCCTCGCGGAGAGCATCCATCTCTTCGGCAGCGCGGCCAAATACGAGCGGATCACCGCTCTTGAGGCGCACAACCGAAAACCCCTGCGATGCCTTCTCGATCATGAGCCGATTGATTTCTGGCTGCGTAATCTTCTTTGCCCCGCAGCGTTTCCCAACATTCACGGCGAGCCCACGAGGGTTGGCGAGCGCGAGAACAGCGGGCGTCACCAGATCGTCGTGAAGAATGATCTCGGCCGTCGCCAGCAGACGCACGGCCTTGACCGTGAGCAGATCGGGGTCGCCGGGACCGGAGCCGACCAGATACGTCTTACCGGGTAAAGTCATACGCTCATCGCCTTTTGGTCGAGACGAACGAGCCGGCGCGCGGGACACTCCCGCGATTCGCAAACATCGTGCTGGGCGAGCGTGTGCAACAGGAGGTTGCGCTCTTCGCCAGCCGGATAAGCGGCAAGCACTTCGCGGCGAAGTTCGCCGAGATCGTACAACCAGGGACCAAGATCGACGGGAAGCTGCTCATCAATCTCGCGGCGGAGCCGTTGCGCCAAGGCCGGGCTTTGCCCGGCAGTCGAGATGGCGATCTGCAAATCGCCACGGCTGACGATGGAGCCAAAATAGAAATCGCAGTGCGGAGGATCATCGACCGAATTGCAGAGGATATTGCGCTCGACGGCGCCACGATAAACTGTCGCATTGACTGCAGGATTGTCGGTGGCTGCGACGACGAGAAAGATTTCATCGAGGTCGGAGTCTACGAATTCACGTTTGATCAGTTCGAGGCCGCCTTCCGCGGCAAGCGCGGCAATCTCCGGACGCACGCGCGGTGCAATCACACGCAAATGAGCCTCCGCTGCGAGGAGCGACGGAATCTTCTGGAGAGCAATCTCCCCGGCACCGACAACAAGACACCGTCGCTGGACGAGTTTCACGAAAATAGGGAAGAGGCTCATATGGTTTTCTCTAATCGCCATCAATGGCCATGGCGGGCACATCGCGGTCGACGGCGCTGAGCGATTCCCCAGCCAGCCGGGCACGGATTTCTTCCGTGTCGTGACGAGAAAAGTAGGAACGAAGGTTCTCGCCTGGAATACGCTCTTCGAGATAGCTACTCAACAGCCGTTCGACGGCTGCGGGGACCTCCGTGGCGGGAACCCTGTAGCCGACGGGCCGGGCGATAGCAGCGTGCTTGCCGACGGCTCCGCCTACACAGAAATAGAATGCGTCGACCATCCTGCCTTCGTGTTTGATTTTTTTGCCTTCGAGGCCGATATCGGCGACCCAGTGCTGGCCGCAGCTGTTGGGGCAGCCGGTCACGTGCAGCTTCAACTGCTGGTCGAAGCCGGGCAGACGGCCTTCCAGCTCCTCGACAAGCCAGCGGGTAAAGCTCTTAGTTTCGCTGATGGCGAGTTTGCAGAATTCCGTGCCGGTGCAGGCGATCGCGCCGCGCCAAAAGGCGGAGCCTTCAACGTGCAACCCGATCTGTTCGAGCTCGCCCGCCAGTGCCCCGGCCTTTTCCTTGGGAATGTTGATGAACAGCAGATTCTGCATGATGGTGGTGCGGAGCTGGCCATCGCCGAAGCGTTCAGCGAGTTCCGCAGCGGCGGCCAACTGGTCTCCAGAAAGGCGTCCGCGCAGAACAGAGGCTCCTACATAGCTCAAGCCAGGCTGCTTCTGCCGGTGAATGCCGACGTGGTCGCGAAGGACATCGCTGGGAAGGATCTCAGGCGCGCCAGGATCGAAGCTGTATCCCAGCCGCCGTTCGAGTTCAGCGAGGAAACCTCCGGCAGTCCAGTTCTCCTTCATGAAGAGATACTTCAAGCGCGCACGATCACGGCTTTCGCGCAGGCCCTGCTGATCGCGGAAGATCTGCGTGATCGCATGGGCAACCTCGACCGCCTGATCGGGCCGAATGAATGCATCCAGCTTGACGGCGAGATGCGGCTCATTCGAGAGTCCGCCGCCAACCCGGACGGTATAACCAATTTCATCCCCTCGCCGCACAGCGGTGAAGGCAACATCGTTGATCTCCGGGTAGCTGCACCAGACGGGACAGCCGGTGGCGCAAATCTTGAATTTGCGCGGCAAGTTGTAGAACTCAGGATTGGCGACCAGCGTGTGTCCCAGTTCACGGGCAAGCGGCGAGGCATCGATGATCTCGTCGTGCGCAATGCCGGCAAGTGGGCAGCCGGTAACATTGCGGACAACATCGCCGCAGGCTCCTTTGGGCGAGAGTCCGATGCGGTCGAGGGCATCGACAACTTCCGGAATGGACTCGATCGTCAGCCAGTGAAGCTGTATGTTCTGGCGGGTAGTGATGTCGGCCAGGTTGCGCGCGTGCGTTTTAGTAATATCGGCGATCACGCGGAGCTGCCCCGCGGTCAGCATGCCATTGGGCATCCCGATGCGCATCATGAAGTAGTCGGTCGCCAGGCCCTCGCCACCCTTGCCGCCTACCGCACCCACTCCATCCCCCTGGGTGTAGATGCCCCACCATTTGAAGTAAGCGCTGGCCCACTCTGGCACGACGCTCGATCGGCCCTCGCGGGCGAAAGCGCGGACTTCGTCGAAGACTTCCCAGGGGTTCTTGTCGCGCTTAAGGCGCTCCATGCGCTGGGCCTTCGTTTCTTTAGCTGCGGGAGTGGCGGTCGCGGTCATGATCTCTCTTTTTTCGGATAAATAAAAAACCCACCGGAGCGGTGGGCTGAGCGGACTCTGTGCGTGTAGTTGGTTCGGTTACCCGCAAGTCCGGCTCAGCATGGAACAACACACATGACAGCAGCAAGCCGGAATGGAGTAAAGATGCACTGAGCTTAGAATAGGTGCCCCTGGGGGCCACAGTCAAGTGGATCGTAAAGGCGGGACTTGGAGTCCCGCTTTCGTATCTCTACCTTCGTGCAATGGCCCGCCAGCTTAGAAGGTGAAGACCGCTTGCAGGAAGATACGGCGGCTGGCGGCGCCCGAGGAATAGATTTGTCCAGCCAGCGCGTTTGATGTGCCAAACGAAGGCGATCCAAGCGTGCCATTTGGAGGCGCAAGGTTGATGTCGTTGAACAGGTTCAATGCCTGTGCGCTGAAGGTGAGATTGTATTTCCGGTTTACCCCGGCGCTCGTTCCGCCTG
>CAYVSQ010000007.1:0-7411 GCA_964453815.1 uncultured Acidobacteriaceae bacterium
TCGACTTGGCTGGCCAGCGTGCTGGCGGAGATCAACTTCAGCTCATTGGAGGGAGTCCCCTTCGCCACCAGTCCGCTCAACGCGGACTGAATCACGCTGCGCGGCACCACGGGTGTGTCGTGAAAGACCTGCATGGCGTAGGCGAGGAGTATCTCCGGATCAAATGGATTGGCGCCGTATGCGGTCACGAGGTAATGCAGGTTGATGGCCAGGGGCGGATTGCTCAGCTGGGTGCCGCTCGAGTTCATTGAGGGCAGGTTATTGTTGCGCAGCGCGGGATTGATGCTGGAGTAGTACATGAAGAGATTCAACTGCGGAGGCTCATCGGGACCCGTAGTTATGAGGTCCGGCGCCATGTTGGTGATTCCTGGCCCCGAGTGCAGAACGATAGGCGGGCCGCCTGCGGCGTTGTCACCTGTATTCAGCAACGCCTTCATCACCGCGGTCACGCCGCCGACGGCCAGGTAGTCGCTCATGCACCAGCCTCCGGCTTGCGTCCCAAAAAGTCGCTCAACGTAACCCGCGGACGAAAGGGAACAGACTGCGGGCGGACCTCAACCCGCGGAGCAAGCAGTTCAATACTGCCGATGGAAATATAAATCTCTGTTCTCTGCTCTCCGGACAAATCTGATGTTGCTGCCGCCCCATCATTTCGTGCGGCGACCCTCTGATTCCGCTGCTGGCGTTGCCTCACGACCCTTGCGCCGGAGCGTGCCGGCGCTGCGATTTCATCACTGCTCGCCACTTCCTTCGCCGCTTCATTGTTCTCCGTGCGCTCTAAGAGCGCCGCGGCGAAGGGATTCTCTTCCTGCGTTTGATTCACTACGGGCTTAACGTAAGGTGGCGCCGAAGAATTCTGCGCTTCCAGCGACTCCGCCACTTCGATGCCACTGGCACTGTTCTCCACGCTCGGCCGCTGTTTGGTGGATGCGACTCTTTCCTCTGACTCAAGCTGCGAGTTCGTTGCCTGTTGCGAATTCTGCGTGCGTGGACCCGGGTTACTTACTTCCGGCTGCTGGTTGTTTTCTTCCCGGGCGGCGTGTGTTGTTGTCGTGTGCCGGATCGGTTGACGAATTGACGGTGGATCAAGATTCTCGTCGCGGACTGTTCTCGGTTCGTCTTGCTCGAGGAGCGGGCGCTGCTCTTTGCGCAGCGAACCATCGAAACGTCGGGAAGTCACGACTTCGTCAAAGACTTCCTGAATGCCAGCGGCAGGAGTCTGCTTGTCAGCGAACACAGTCGCAAACGGCGCAAAGAGCGGCGCGCTCCGCGGCTCAACCGTGGGCAGCGCACCCCGCGCTCGCTTCGCCATTCTCTCCAGAACTCCGCTCATGCGTTCAGCATCTCCAGATAAGCGGCGCGCCGCGCGCCGCTCATTCGCGCGATCGATTGTTCGCTCCAGCCATATGCGCTGGCCAGTTCGTGAATCTCCACCAGCAAACGCCGCGCCGCGCCGCCGATCTCACGAACCAGGTAATGCGCGATATCCAGGTCGAATCGCGGACGGGCCTTACAGGCGACGCATTGCAATTGCACCTGAATCTCCGCCGCGGCGTTCAGCCGTTCGAAACGCTCCATCAACGCAGCGGAGACCGACGCGGGCCAACTCGGCAGCCCAGTTCCGCGCCCGGCTTCCATCGTGCCGGCCTCGTCCAGTCCCGCATTCTTCACGCGCACAGTTCGTTCGAGCAGAATGAGGCACGCCTCTTCGTCGCTGGTTGCTCCGGCGCAGGCCAGTAAATCCTGCGTGTTGGCGGGGCGCATGACAAACCCGTTCAACTCCTCGCCGTCCTCGGTAATCTGTTCACGCAAGCCGTCCGCAAGCGTCCACGCGTCGAGCGCGAACTCCAACGTCACGCCGCACTCGGGGCAAGGCGCCCGGCCCTCCATCTGACGGCCCAGAGTGCTTGCTCGCAACTCCAGCAATTGCGCATTGCGCTCGGCCAGGGGCAAGACTGCCAGCTCTTCAGCAGTGCGCTCCGGCCATGCCAGCGCCAGCACGGCGAGCGCGGCCTCCTGCTCTGGCCGCTGGCGCGAGCTTTCCCAGGCCACCAACATCTCTTCGCCGCTCAGCGCGTGCATGGATCTCCTTGGGTTACCGGGTGCATGGTGAAGGCGATCAACGAGTGACGCGTGAATCCCTTACTGCGCGATACAACCGCGCAAAACCGCCCGATCCACTCCCTTGTTCGTCGCGCAGGCAACAGTGCCTCGCTCGGTCTAGGCCGCGGTCGAGGTGTAGCTGATCTCGGTCGGTTCGGTTACCGAGGTATCGCGTTCCCAGCCCTCGTTCTCTAGCGCAATGTGCTGAATCGCGACGGCGTTGGCGTTGGCGTCCAGGTCGGGCATGGCCACGTATTCCGAGACCCAGCAGCGAAAAATCTTGTACGCTATGACCTTCTGGCCCGCCTCGTTGTAGTGCTCGAGGATGATGTCCTTGCGGAAATCCTTTAATGACACTTCGGCACCCAGACCGGCCTTGATTTGCCACACCTTCGCCGCCCAAGCCTCAAAGGCCAGGTCGTGGGTGACGCCACGCTCCAGAGTAATGGAGGCAAAGTCGCTGCGGCCCGGAGATTTCCGGCTGGTGCTAGGATCGCCGCCCTCGCGGTGCTTCACCACTTCGGTGGTGCGCTTCAACGCCGAGCACTTGCTCACGCCGGCCACATATTGCCCATCCCATTTGAGACGGAACTTGAAGTTTTTGTACGGATCGAAACGCTGTGCATTGACTGTAAACTCCGCCATAATCTTTCCCTCGTCTTTCGATTGCTATTGGTCATTGCTATTTGAGTAGTTGCGCCTAACTCGCTGCCCTAATCCGGGGGCGCTATATTTTCAGTCCGCCGCTCAGGAGCCGGCTTGCCCGGTCAACTGCTCAATCTGGATCACGACAAACTCGGCTGGCTCCAGCGGCGCAAAGCCCACCAGAATGTTGACGACACCGTTGTTGATATCGGTTTGCGTCGTGGTTTCGCTGTCGCACTTCACGAAGTATGCGTCGTCCGGAGTCTGCCCCTGGAAGTAGCCCTGGACGAAGAGGTTCTGCATGAAGGCGCCGACATTGAGCCGGATCGCCGACCAGAGCGGCTCGTCATTGGGCTCAAAGACCACCCACTGAGTGCCCTGATAGAGGCTCGATTCTATAAACAGCGCTGTGCGGCGCACGGGCACATACTTCCACTGGCTGGCCTCCGCGTCCGCGCCTACCAGAGTCCGCGCGCCCCAGAGCACCGGCCCGTAGATGGGGAAGGTGCGGAAGCAATTCAGCCCCAGTGGATTGAGCACGCCGTTCTCGGTGTCGGTCAGCTGATAGGTCATGTTCTGGACGCCGTTGAGCGTGGCGCCGATGCCGGCGGGGGCCTTATACACGCCGCGCGACGAATCGGTGTTGGCGTAGACCCCGGCAACCACGCCGGAGGGGGCAAAGGTGCGTAACTGGCCATTGTTCTGCAGATCGGCCAGCCGCAGCCTGGGCCAGAAGGCCGCGCCGTTGGCATTGACCACGCCGATGGTGTTGGACTTCCAATCCACCGCGGCTGAGACGGTGGCGATCGTAGGCGGCGGATCAATCAATAGCAACGCCCGCGCGTTGACGCACACGGAGATGGCCGTCGCATAGATTGTTGCCGGATCGAGCGCGGTGTTGTTCGAGTCGAGCACGGCCGAATTGCCGGCCGAGGCGCGCACCGCGTCTGGAATGCAAAGCAGGTTAAAGATCGGCACCTGGGTCAGAGCGTAGATGCCGCTATTGGCCAGTGAATCTCCGATCAGCTCGGTCGTGCCTGGCAGACCGTCAGGCTGCACGGCGGGGGTTGAGGCGGTCTCGGAATGAGAGGCGGTGGTGGTGCCCAGCGCATAGTAGGCCACGTTGGTAATGTGAGGTCCGGCCAAGCCGAGCGCGGTAGCGGTCTTGTTGCCCGTCGTGGGGTCGGTGAAGCTGATCACCGCATCCGGTTGATTGGGCAAGAGTGCGTTGACACAAATACCCGTCCCCGTGCCGCTCGGCGAAGCCGAACAAGAGACCGATGCGCCCGGTACACTCACCGCCAGCGCATTGTTAATCGCCTGCTGCAGCTGGATCGCGAGGCCCGCGACAGTTTGCGGAATTTGCGAGTTCTGCGCGAGCACCTTGACGGAGAGCGGTGTGGAGAGAATCGAAGTGGGAAGGGTCAGGTTGAGATAGGAATCCGTAGACACCGTTGTCGCCGTCGAGCCTGTGGATAGATCGGTGTTGACGGCCTCGAGATAGTTCACGGTCACGCCGGCGATGGTTACCGGCGTGGAGACAATCGCGGCGCCCAGTATGCCCGTCGGTATCAGCGCGGTCGTCGGGGGCGTTGGCACGCCCGTGGCCTTGACGCTCACCAGTTGCGAGCCGTTATCCGGATCATTCACCACGCTTACGACATAGTTCTGCGCATGGGAGTTCAAGGTGAGGCCGGGAAAATATTCAGTGGTCCCATCAGAGAGGTTGGTGATTGTGAGATTGAAGGAATATGGGTCACCGGGCGCGGTGGTAGAGAGATTCAGTCCGATGACATCCACGTCGAGGACCAACTTGCCATTCGCCCAGGCGCCGCTACTCAGCGCGCTGAAGACCAGGCCGCCAAAGCCTACCGTGGCATATTTCACTGCGGTTGGGCTGTTGTAGTGGCCGGGGGTGCGCACTACATAGGCCTGGGAGCCGCCGTTCTGAAAGAACTGCTGGACCGCGTAGCTCAGCTCGCTGTTCGAGGCCAGGCCGCCGTACAGCCGCTGGAAATCGGAGAAGCTGTAGATGGCTTGTGCGCGGTCGTCGATACCGTTCGCCGTATAGCCTACAAATGCGGTGATCGACGTGGCCACAGCGGTGATCGAGTGGACGGGGCTGGGCAGCTCCGTGATGTAGACGCCAGGATATGTGTAGGTGCTAGACATAGGATCCCTTCCACCTCAAGCGGGCGTTTCGGCCGACTATTGATTTCTTCGGTCTGTGCGAGGAACCCGCGGAGTATCTAGGGAGCGGATTCGAGCAATCTAATCGCCCGAAAAATCGGCGAGCCGCGATACTACCTCAGCTAATTTCTCTCGTCAAGATAAATTTGCAATAACTTCTTTCTCCTTAGTCGAATGGTGCAAATTGCCGAAAGACGGTTACAAAACTTTCTTTCCCATTTATTCAAACGACCGCCGCCGTGCGGGCCAGCTTGCCATTTAGTCCTTTGACTTTTCGATCTCGCTCTTCTCCTGGGGCTTGATCGTGGATCGAACAACCATTGAATTTATTCAGGAGATCGAACCAGAACCGGGCTCCAAGTGACAGCGCAACTGCTGTCATGAACCAGACAGCCAAGGTCCAAGCAAAAATCTCAGTGTGCTCGCCGTGCTGATATGGCGTGAAGAATTTGCCTTCCCACAGGGGCTGCTTCCAGCCAATCGGAAGCAGGGTCTTACCCCCGGAATCGCTGAGCGCGTTTCCAGCCTTGACATGATCATCGCTCGAGGGACTGGCCTTCTCCTTAGCCATACCTCGGGTTCCTGCAAGCCATTGCGAAACAATAGCGTGAAGACGGCTGGAAGAATGCCCACGAAAAAGACGGGCCGCTTTGGGCCCATGGGCAATGGACATTAAGGAAGATAGTTACTGCTTTGCAATCACAGCGATTGACGCGACACCCAGCGCTAATTGCGAGAACAGCTGCGACCAATCAAGAAAGCCGCGCAGGGCAGTGCGGTTGTAAGTCTTCTCTGGAACTACAATCGTATCGCCTGGATTCATCTTTAGCTGCTCAAATGTGTTGCCCCAGAGTCCGTTGGCGGATTGAGTGCTCACCACCGAGCCGTCTGCGCGGATGATGAACGCATGTTTCTTATCCGCGTCGCGGTTAGGACCGCCGGCCAGGTGTAGATAGGCGCCACTGGGCCGCGCCTTCTGATAAAGAAACGAATTCTGATCGTATACCGCACCGACCACATTTACCGTGGCCGGCACTGGAGGCACAACGAAATGATCGCCATCCTCGAGCGCGATGTCAGGAACGATGTCCTGACCTGCACTGACCGGATTGAATTCCAGCACAACCCGGCCTGTGGCGCGTATCTGACTAAGCTTGGTAATAAGCTCCCGCCCGCTGGCCAGGGTCGCATTGCCGCTGGCAAGATCCTGAGCTGACGAGACGGGCGAAGCGGCCAGCGCCAAATTTCCCCGCGTTACCTGAAGCTGAAGATTCTGAACATATTCATCGATCCTAGCCTGTTGTACGACACGAGTCGATTCGCGAGTGAATTCCGATCCGTAGAGATACGCGTTGGAGCTAAAGCCGCCCGCTTGCTGAACCAGCTCCCGCAAGCCTTCTCCCGGCTTAACACTGTAGATACCGGCGTGGACAAATTCGCCCTCAAGACGGACATACTTTGTCTGCTCCGCAAGCGGAACATGGATGTCTGCCTGCGAGAAAACAGACACCACGTCGCCTGCCTGCAGTTCCAGATCCTGCGCCCGATCATGCAGCATCACCAGCTTGCCTAGATCGAAGGGGATCAGCGAGGTCTTCAGCGTCTCACGGTCAAGCCGCTCGATGACTGCGTAATTCCAATCGATTTCTGGCGCACTTATGCGCACATCGGTGCGCTCAGGCTGGCCGGGTGCGTTTTGCGTTTGCAACTGAGACTGCTGGGAGGCAAGTGATGAATTGGCTGCCCGCTGATTCGCGGACAGAGAATTGGGGTTATACAAAGGCTGCTGTCCGGGCAGCTGCCCAGGTTGTTGTCCAACTTGTCCATATTGTCCACTTTGTTGTATTGACTGTTGCCCCCCGGAATACGTTCCATATTGATTTGCCTGATCTTCCCCCACAGTGGAGCCATCTTGCGATATGTTCGCGCCACGTTGCCCATACGGTTGCTGCAGTTGCTGCAGTTGCGGTTGCTGTAACTGCCGTCTCAAATCCACCGGCGCGGATGGCTGCCGCATACTTGAAAAAGCCGGTACCGGCTCAAATTCCAGAGACGGCAGTCCCAGTTGTGCACGCTTCCACCAGTAGTCGCGACTGATTAGGGCGTCGCGATCCGGGATCAGGTCACTCAGGTGCATCCCTGCATGCCAAGCAAAGTGGCCTGTATTCGCCGCGTTACCCCGTAGGGTGACTGTTTTCTGATACCTCGGGACAATTGAGAGAACGCGCAGGATATCTCCCCCGACAAGCGGTGTAGCCAGGCCAGCCGTATCCATAGCTACTTCTATTGCCTGCCGATCCCGGTGATCGGCGATGCGGTCTATGGAGACGCGCGCGTCGGAAGCTACTGTGGAGGCGCCACCCGCGTCCTTGATCGCGCTGCCAATCGTCTCTCCTGCTAGTAGTTCATAAATTGCCGGGTTTCTGACGCTTCCTGCTACAGCAATTTGAGGACCAGCTGGGGGGATGAAGAT
>CAYVSQ010000008.1:0-4067 GCA_964453815.1 uncultured Acidobacteriaceae bacterium
AAACTGTTTCATTTATGACCTCCGGAATGTATGCGACTGTGTTGGCAAAAGCAGGAAGAATGCTTTTGGCCGAGGAACCCTCTGGCCTTTCGAATGACGGCCACGCTAATATCTGGATGAATAACTTTACAATAAATTGCACTTCCTAGATGTCATGTTTTTGTTGAGCTTCCAATGACTTCTTGTCATTGCCTGCGCGGTCGCCGCACGGTTACATCGGAGCTGTATTTCATAGTTAAATAGTTGATTTAAAATGTCATAACATCACCCGATGCAGAATGGTGCTGCGCTCTGCGCTGCGCGCAGTCGAAGAAATAGCGTCTTTCCTTTTCGCAAGGTTCATGCCAAAAGTGACGAGCAGCAACGAAACCGGGACAGTTGGTCTCCTGTTCCTCCGGGGTGCAGGCCGCACTGCGACATCACCCGATATCAAAATAGTCATGAACGAATCGATCCACCTGCATCGCACAAGCCAAGTTCATCGCGTCATACCACGGGCAAGCGCACGTCTTCCACCGCCGATTGCCGGCTATTGGCCTTGGATATAATCCATTTCGTTGTCGAAAGGCGCGAACGTGGGGCATAGCCGCAACACCAACCCCGGAGAAGCTGTCGATCTAGCGATAGAACACGCAGGCACTTTGTCGTCGCATTATTACGTTGCGCCTCAGCTTCTCGAAAGGGAGAAGTGGAGCATATTCTGGCGGACCTGGCAGATCGTTGGACGGTCTGAGCAAGTCAGGAACTCCGGCGACTACTTCACTGCGGATCTGCTGGGTGAGCCGCTGTTGATCGCGCGCGGCGCCGACGGAACGCTGCGTGGCTTTTACAACGTCTGCCGCCACCGCGCCGGACCTCCGGCCGAGGGCAGCGGTTCTCGCAAAGTATTTCGGTGCGGCTACCACGGCTGGACCTACGGGCTCGATGGACGCCTTCTGAATGCGCCCGAGATGGACGGCGTCAAGAACTTCTGTGCCGAAGATCTCAGGCTGCGTCCGATCCATGTGGGCGAGTGGGAAGGCCAAGTTTTCGCCAACCTCGATCCGAATGCAGAACCTCCGAATGTAGGACCATTGATGGACGCCCTGCGTGAGTTACCGATACAGGCGGCGAAGTACAACTTCGGCAAGATGCGCCTTTGCGGACGCCGCGAGTATCACATGCAGTGCAACTGGAAGGTGTACATCGACAATTATCTTGAGGGATATCATCTGCCGAGTGTGCATCCGTCGTTAAATCGCGAACTCGATTACACCCGCTATTTGACGACTCCTTTCAATAAACACTCCTTGCAGGCCAGTCCTATTCGCGGGCCGGAGAATGAATCGAGCGTGGATCGGAGATATAAGCAGTCGGATGGCGATCTGAGCGCCGAGTATTTCTGGATTTTTCCAAACTGGATGCTCAACTGCTATCCGGATAATGTCTCGCTCAACATAGTTCTGCCCACCGGACCCGAAACCTGTAAGGCGATCTTCGAATGGTATTTCCCGCCGGATCAAGGTACGGCAATCGAAGAAACGATGCGCTTCAGCGATGAGATTCAATTAGAAGATGGACACATCTGCGAAGTCGTGCATCGCAACCTGAAGTCGCAGTCGTATGACACGGGGCGTTACAGCGTGAAGCAGGAGCAGGGCGTGCATCATTTTCACCTGCTGTACTTGGACGCCATTCACTCCGGCAGATGAGGTTGCGTTGGCCGAGCCGGGAGGGGGATCCTGCATGTTAGCTAAAACGTTTGACTAGGCTATTTCCTGAATGATAGGCTCGCACCTTGCATACTCCCCCGATGGAAGGACTGATGTATTTGGGCCTCAGGATGAGACGTGAATCGAAGATCACACCGTCGATCGGGCCGGTTTCCGCCGCCCTGGTTCTCCTCACGGTTCTCACGTTTTTTCTCGCGGCTGCGGTGACGGCAGCCCAGGAGAGTGGTGCGGCGTGGCAGGGAGTTGTGCAAAGCCCCGCGGGTGCGCCTGTGCCAAACGCCGTTGTGCATCTGGCCGGAAAGAGCGGGGCAATCGCGGCAAAGACGGACGGTGAGGGAAAGTTCGAGTTCAAGGGCATAGCGGCCGGGTTGTATAGCCTTTCGATCGATGCAAACGGGCGATCGGTCAAAGCTGCAGGGTTGATCGCACTAGACCCGGCCGCGGGCGCTGTGGTGCTGACAGTCTCCGAGCAAGGCCTTGTCCTGAAGGAGTTTTCGGAGAATCAGCGCGCAAACACGGGCGGCGAGCAACTGTCGAGCAAGGCGGTAAGCGAGATCCCGTTAAACAAGCGTGATTTCAGCCAGCTATTGCTGCTAGCCGCCGGCACTATGACCGACGCAAACGGCGCGACCAACTTCACGCAGCAGTTCGCCATCAACGGGCAGCGCGGCGTAGAAGCGGTGTTTGCCATGGATGGGGCCGATATTAGCGATCCGGAGATGGGCGGCTCGACGTTTTCCAATTTCAATGTGGACGCGGTACAGGAGATTCAATCGACTTCTGGCTGGATGCCTGCCGAGATCGGGCAGGGCTCAGCGGGGTTCACCAACATCATCACGCGCTCGGGAAGCAGCGGCTTTCACGGATCAATCTTTGAGTTTGTCCGCAATTCCGCGTTTGACGCGCGGAACTACTTCGATCACGCGACACCGGAGACTCCCGGGCGCATTCCTCCGTTTCGGCGAAACGAGTTTGGATTTACGAACGGCGGGCCGGTGATCCTTCCACACCTCTATGACGGGCGAGGCAAGACGTTCTACTTTGGCCAGTATCAGGGCTTTCGCCAGGTGTTAGGCACAACGCAGGTGATGCCGCTGCCTACAATCCCGGAGCGGGCGGGATTGGACACCACGGCATATCCCGGTGACACGCTGATTGTGCCTGTCGATCCGAGTATAGCCGCCATTTTGAAGCGATACCCGCTGCCGAATCTTCCCACGGGCTCATTTGGAGTGCACACGTACGCGACCTCGTCGAAGGTAACTACGAATGCGGATCAGTTTTCCATCCGGCTCGACCATAAGCTTTCTGACAAAAACCAGTTGTTTGCCAGGTTCAACTTCAACAACCTCACCGGGCCAACGACGAATCCGGATCAGACTGTCATTGATCCTTCTTTCGGTGTTCAGTACATCGATCGACAGCGAAATGTGGTGGCCACATTTACGCGCACTGTGTCACCGCGATTCATGTTCTCGTCATCGATCAGTATCACGCGAAGCACCCCTTCCTTCCCCACGCCGAACCACACCGACCCAGCGGTGAAGTTCAACGATGGATTGTTTGAAGCCTTCAACTCGGCGGGGGGCTCGGTGATGAGCGCATTCGGAAACCTCTTCCAGGCTCAACAAAGCTTTTCGTGGACCATGGCACATCATTTGATCCACGCCGGCGGAGAAGTCCGCCTTAACCGCGATACGACTTACTTCGGCACTAGCCCGAATGGCGAATACGACTTTGGCGGCGGCACGGCCTATGCCACAGTCGATATTCCCTCGCAGAGCGGCACTCATGATGTACATGCAGGCGATCCCTTGCCCGACACCCTCACCGGCTTCCTCTCTGGCAGTCCGTTTGTGTATACGGTAGCCGTGGCTCCGCCATATTTTTCGAATGGCGCGCACATCGGACCGGCGGCGATCAATCGCAATATGGGAGGCGTCTACATTCAGGACACCTGGAAAATGTCTGACCGATTCGTCCTGGACTATGGCCTTCGCTGGGAGATTTACACCCCGATTACGGAGCGGGCAAAGCGAACCTCCGGTTTCCTCAACTCAGGTAGTACGCAGGAGTTTGTCATCAATCCGCAGCCCGGTTACAAGACAAATCTGAATGGCTGGATGCCGCGAGCCCAATTGACCTGGCGTGCAGCCAACCAGCTACAGGTCCATGCGGGTGGCGGGATAACGGTGATTCCCCCAAATATCTGGCAGGACAATTTTCTTACGGGGTCGACGCCGTTCGCTGTCTATCCCCGGTTGGTTGCGGCCAAGGGCGCACCGATCCAGTATGGGTTCCAGATTACGCCGGCGCAGCTGCCCAATGTTTACACGCCGTCGGGAGTGGAGATTT
>CAYVSQ010000009.1:0-3902 GCA_964453815.1 uncultured Acidobacteriaceae bacterium
GACGACGCCCACCCCATGCACCTGCACCGTCATCTGTGGGAGCTGGCCGAGATCAACGGCAAGAAAACGGCCGGCGTCCTGAAGGATACGGTCGTCGTTCCGTACTATGGGCGCGCCACCGTCGACTTTACTGCTGACCAGCCCGGCCTCTCGCTCTTTCACTGCCATATCCAGCAACACATGGACTACGGGTTCAAAGGACTTTTCGTCACCCGATCATCCTGAGCGTCGGGCTCTCAATGCGTCATCGAGTGGCGAGTACGGGCCCATCCCGAATTCTTCGGTCTAACCATGAAATCATGCACCGACCATCGGAGTTGGTTGAGACCCACACGATCACACTCCGCTGCCCAACCAGTAGTGAATGATAAAGGACGCTATCGCCAACAACCGTAAGCGTAGGAGGTTCCCCTCTGGTGAAGAGGGCTCCGATGGGCTGAACATCGGCACATGGTTCCCCTCCTCCAGTTCGTGTGAAGGTTACGGTGTGCCATTCGGCGATAAATTCTTCTCAATGAGTCTCAACGCCCTGACGTGACGTTCCGGACGGATCTTCGCCGCGAATGTTGTTGACTTTCCTGTCTGTCGGGACTTGAATCCCCTCACGCCGGCGTGCGGGTTGGGTTTGCAATCGGTGACAGCGGAGGGCAGTGACATGGGCGGCCACGTCGAACTTGATCGAACCGAAGTTCTTAATCGGCTTGGGGTGACCGAGGAAACGGTCCGGGCGCACGTGATGCGGGCTGATAACGTTGTGAATGCAACGCTCGGCCTCGATCTGCGCAGACCGGCCGATGGAACGGACGACCCGAGCAATCCGCCACCCTCAGGGCTGTTCTACAGGCTCAACACCGATAAGTTACGGCACGACCTTCGCGCCCTACTGAGCTTCTGCCTGACTGGTTATTCGATGCAGCTGCGCCGCTACGGTCAAGTGGTGTTCGATGACCAGTGGAACTGGTCGAAGACGCCGGTGGACGGCGCGGTAGGCTGGACGGCGGATGTGCCGATGCACGTGGCGAGCGTGAGCAAGCTGATCACCGCCATGGCGATGACGAAGCTACTGGAGGACCACAACATCTCGCCGGATGCGCTGATCTGGCCATGGCTACCGCCGTACTGGGGAAGAGGCCCAGGGGTTAACCAGCTCACCTTTCGGCATTTGCTGACGCATACATCGGGGCTGGTTCCCGGGCCGGATGTTGCTGGCCCGTCCGACTTTCCGTCCATGAAGGATCAGATCGCCTTGGGAGCTGCGCCGGGTAGTAAATTCGCCTATCGCAACATGAACTTCGGGCTGTGCCGCATTCTGCTCACCACGATGGACGCGCCGTACCTATTTAACCCGATCTTCGGGGAAGTCCGGGACGATTACTGGGACCTAACCACAATCAGGTACTACGCGAGCTATGTGAATGACAATGTCTTCGCTTCAGTCGGGGTGACCTCCAGTTTTCTGCACACGGACGAAAATGCGCTGGCCTATCCCTATCCCGATCCGGCGCTCGACGTGCCGGGCTGGAACTCCGAGGATCTTAAGACGATGTGCGGGGCTGTGGGCTGGCACCTTTCGGTCGACGATCTGCTGTCGGTGATGGCGGCATTTCGGCGGCGGGGCCTCATCGTCGACCCAGTGATCGCGCAAAGGATGCTGGACAGGCAGTTCGGTCTCGACTTAAAAGAGGACACACCACTTGGCCGCATCTATAGCAAGGGCGGTTTCTGGAGTCTAAAAGTCGGGGACACTGATGGTTACTATGTCGAGCAGGCCAACGTCTTCTATTTGCCAAAAGGCATGGAATTGGTAATCCTGGCGAACTCGCCGTACTGCAATCCAAACACTGGTTTTATGGGCAACGTACTCAATGCGATCAATGCAAATACCGAGAACATACTGCTCCGGCTCACGGTGACGGCAGTCAGCGCGCTCGCCACATACACGCTGTCCCGACGGCTAAACATCGTGGCCCGGCTCACGGTGACGGCGGCAAGCGCGGTCGCCACATACACCCTGTTCCGGCGGATGCGAGCTCGGGTACCCAGACTGTAGGGACCCAGTCCACCCAACGTACCTGCCACTGGCCACTCCGCGCTATGAATATGGCCGCTCTAGTTTAACCTTCAGCTTTCTCGTGCCCAGTCGATCAACTTGCCCAGCGGGACTAAATCGGCACTGCTGCGACACAAAGCGCCTTTGACATCTGGACGTGCGGAGAGCACCCCAGTCACCGCACTGAAGAACTCTGCAGCGGCTTTGAACAACAACCCAAAATGGCGGTGCCCGGACCCTGTCAGGCGCTGTCGTTTGCGACCGATATCGCAAGGCGATCGTTTACCGCATCTTGGAGCTTTTGTTTGCTACCGATATACCGTTCCGTTGTTTGTACAGAAGCGTGGCCAAGCAGAAACTGAATCTGTTCGAGTTCGCCTCCAGAGGCGTGAGACCGGCGGGCGCAAGTGCTGCGAAGGTCGTGTGGTGCCAGATTGTTTATCCTGGCATGTCCAGCGCACCGCTTCACCGCGTACCAGACTACATTCGCTGTCACACCAGAGGGTTGTAGAATTCCGCCCTTCAATACCTGCCTGAAAACTTTTCCGTCATTTACTTTGGAATTCCGAAGCCAGGCATCGACAAGCTCCTTGCACCACGACGGCACAGGCACCGTTCGTAGTCGTGCTCCCTTGCCGGCTAAATTAACAATGACCCAGTGACCCTCTCTCGATTGCAGCTGATCCAGATTCAAGCCCACAACTTCCGATCGTCGCCACCCACACCCCAACAGCAATCCGACCATTGCTCCATCTCTCAAACCGCGTAGATTGGTCTTCGAAGCGGCATTCACTAACTCTTGAGCTTGATTGCGAGTGAGCCAGTTCCCCATTTTCCGTCCGAGTCGCTTAACTCCCTTGACTCGCCGGATCCCAATTGCTAGTTCCGGACTGAGCCAGCCGGTCTCGGCAGATTCATCCGCCAGCCTTCGAATCGCGGAGAGATGAAGATTGATCGTTGCGGCGGCCAGGGAGCCCCGTTCCAGGAATGAACGATACTTCACCACAACGGAACGGTTGAATTCCAATCTGGGCTCGCTGCAATACCAAGCAATAAACCTCTCGATGGCGTGTGCATAGCTTCGCCTGGAATGCGTCGAAGCGAGTGTATTGAGCACGGCAGTCTTGGATTGTTCGAGCTCGGGGATGGTGGCGGTCTCAGCAAGACCGGTAACCGAGGGCTGTTTTTGAGGGACCATGTGAGACGGCTCCTTCTAGCCGTCTCCAGAGTTTCGTCCTCGGAAACGCAGCGCGAATCACCCGCGTGCACCGAAGCTCCCCTTCATTATGAGGAATGGCGTTGTTGATGAGAACGTCCATTATCGGGTTAAGTCGGCTTCAACATTGTGGAGCGTCACTGTTATGAAATCCTTCTCCCCAAAAAAACTAAGGCCACCAGCCGCTTGGAGCGGTGGTGGCCTTGATTGCTTGATCTCAGTTACCAGCCCCCGCTCCTATGGAGACGGGATAATAATGATGCTTCCAATCAGCCGGGCAGCGATGCTCATGTGCATCGTCCGGCGGAAGTCGAAGCCGATCATTATGGACTGCATACGAATGACGCTACGAAACCAGAGTTACGACGCGAAGTCAAACGACGCGCGTACCACAGCCGAGTCTACTTCTTGGGCCGGGATTCCGGTGGAACCAAACCTGCAACCCGGTAATACACTACAAGTTGGCCGTAGTGCTCTCCTGAATGTTCGATCAATCCCCAGGCCATATCGCCGATACGGGTCTGCTGGTTGGCGAATGGATCGACAATCAGGTCGTTCAGTCCCGAGTCTCCCTTTTTCTTGATCAGGGCCGCGCCATCTCCAAAGGACTTCTTCACAAATGCCACGATAGCAGTC
>CAYVSQ010000010.1:0-5004 GCA_964453815.1 uncultured Acidobacteriaceae bacterium
AGCCTCTTTGGCAAACTGGTCATCGATGTCAACCTGAAGCCGCTACAGACAAGTTTTCCTGAATGGCCATCGTCACTTCGGCAGCAACATTTTCTCGTTATAGTTGAGATCGTGATCGGAAAGGATGGCCGGGTCATAAGCGCCCACGCCGTCTCCGGTCCCCCTGATGCGTACAAGGCTCCCGAAGCAGCTGCGCGAAAATGGCGCTACCAGCCTTATCTAGTGGTTGGCGAGCCTACCGAGGTCGAGACTAAGGTTCAATTCCAGAACCAGTGATCTGTACGAAGTTCCTTGAACGGGGTTACTGAGTAACTTCAAAATCGTCTGACCTTTGGGTTCATGACCCAAAGCTGGGGGGCGGCTACTCGGAAATTGGAGCGTTATTTCGACACTGAATCTCAAAGGGGTAGATTAGAGGTTTCCGGTTTGCTTGAAATCCAAATGGGATCATCTACAGACCGAATAGCCGCTCATTAGGGCCGCTGTCGGCTGCTTTTTGGACTGATTCCCACACGCTAAGGACATTCTCGTGCCGGAAAATACGCATCAATCACTACATGCGCGTTTCCGGGACTCATCCTGTCATACCCTCAAAAGGGCGCGATTAATGCGTGCTTTGCCCTGCATTCAGAAAGTGAGAAAGGCTCGAGGCTGGGCCCTGCGGAAGTCGTTCATCGGCTCTTCGAATCAAGTTTGGTATGAATGAGTGTGCGGCAGGTCCTACAGACTAAGCGCCGGTTTTCCCATTTCTTTAGCGAAGAGAGAGGAGGTCTCAGGTTGGCAATCCATCGCGGTTATTCGCGTTCTTTGGGTCTTGTGGCGTTTCCTGTCTTCATAGCAATTTTCGGAATTGGGCTAAATGCCCAGGAAACTACCGCTCCACGCCTGGAAGACTTCGTAGGAACGTATGCGGATACCCCAGGCCATCCAGTGGA
Source organism: uncultured Acidobacteriaceae bacterium (assembly GCA_964453815.1). Lineage (GTDB taxonomy): Bacteria > Acidobacteriota > Terriglobia > Terriglobales > Acidobacteriaceae > Silvibacterium. The sequence goes on from CAYVSQ010000010.1 coordinate 936, forward strand.
GATCCTGAATGGGGACGAGTTTTTGCAGTGCAAGATGAGGCCAAGTATCAGCTGATACCGAAAGGTGTGGATGCATTCTCGACCATGTACGGACCAATGTTCTCGTTCCAGCGCGATGCCCGTGGGGTCGTGACCGGCTACGAACAAAACGGCAAGTTCCATGCACGAGGTTCGTCCGCAGTCACATCGGAATCTGCTGCATTGGCCTGGCCGCGGACCAAGGGGCAGGAGTCTTCGAACTACCAGTACAAGCCGCCTGTGGATATGCATGACGGTATTGCTGTTGGCGATATTGTGCGCTCCCCCCTCGGACCCGTAACGGCCAATGCGATTGTAGGCGCCATTCTCAGCGGCACTTACAAGGACGTGCACAGCGTACTTCTGTACCAGGATGGGAAGCTGGTCCTTGAGGAGTACTTCTACGGCTACAACGCGCAACGTACCCATCAACTTCGCTCTATAACCAAGTCTTTCGTCAGCGCCCTTGCGGGAATCGCGATCGATCGACGTGCCATCTCCGGAGTGAACGAACGAGTGGTGCCGGCGATGAGCTACTCGAGCTATGCCAACCCCGATCCAAGAAAAAGTGCGATCACTTTGGGTGATTTCCTCTCTATGAGCTCAGGGCTGGACTGTGATGACCATAGCTCTACGTCCCCGGGGCGGGAGACGGTGCTCGATGACTCGCCCGACTGGGTAAAGGCAACGCTCGATCTGCCCATGATCAACGACCCAGGAACAGAGGGGTACTATTGTACGGGTGGCGTATCCGTTGTGGGTCGAATGACGGAGAGTGCAGTCCATATGCCCCTGCCCGATTTCGCGGAGAAATACCTCTTCGGACCTTTGGGCATGGCGCGCGCTGATTGGACGTGGAACTACGATTTGACCAACGTCGACAAGGAATATTCGCAGATTCATCTCCGGCCACGCGACATGCTGAAGCTGGGAATACTCTTCGAAGACGGCGGCCGCTGGCATGGACGGCAGGTCATCTCCGAGTCCTGGGTCAACACTTCGACGGGTGAACACAGTCACGTTGACAACGTCAGCTATGGGTACTTCTGGTGGCGTCACATGTTTAACGTGGAGATGCCCGGTGGCGAGCAGCAGCTTGTCGTGATTGCCGCGCAGGGTAACGGCGGGCAGAAGATCTACATTGCGCCCCAATACCGTTTGGTTGCCGTTTTCACTGCTGGCGGCTATAACGCCGAGTCCACGCCGCCAAACACAATCATGGAAAAGCTCATTCTTCCCAGATTGATTCGAGCCATGAATCGCACCCAGGCATCATCGCCCGAGAAATAGTCCACGCTGGAATGAGGAGTACGCCGAATTGTGGCCGCGAGTGTGCTCGGTACCAAAATCACCGTCAATGGTGACGCTGTCCGTTTCTTGGCTTGAATTGATGCACAGCCTATCGAGAACCGGCCGTCAAAATATGCCAACGATGCGTTCCCATAGTCATTCGAGTGGAGGGAATTATGTCAATGTTCTACCGGGCACTTGTATATTTTCTGGTGGCTTGGCCTGCTGCCGCTCAGTCGCAAGCGTTTGAGAAGATCACGATAAAACCTGCTCATTCAACCAGCCCAGGCAGCAGCCGAATGCAAGTGCTGCCTAACGGCGACTTGATTGCGACTGCTGTTCCCGTGATCGAGCTGTTGAGCTACGCCTATGACGTGCCGGTCAACCCTTCGCCACGTCTTGCCCCTCTTCCCGACTGGACCATAGTTGAGAGGTACGATATTGAAGCGAAGGCACCCGTCAACGCCATCGCACCCGGTCTTCAGGACATTGAACTGCGTAGCCGCGTTCAGCAAATGATTCGCGGATTGCTCGCCGATAGCTTCAGGCTCGCGATGCGGGTCCAGAATCAACGGATGTTGTTTTTTGCTCTTACCGTGTCCAGCAGCGGGCCAAAGTTCCAGAAGTCAGCCATCACCGAGAAGGAGTGCATCTTTGATACCGCCCCGGGAGGTTGCCATAGCTTTAATATTGGGTTCGGCAATCCCCTGAATGCAATAGCCATAAACATGGCTGACATTGCTTATTACATCTCGAACTGGACGGATTTGCCGGTCGTGAACCGCACGGAGCTCAGCGGGTTGTTCGCCGTAAGCACGGCAGGTTGGCTTCCCGCGCGACTGCCCCTTCCACCACCGAACGCTGCGGGGAACGTGGACTTCTCCGCCCTTCCCTCAATCTTCACGTTCTTGGGTAAACTCGGTCTCGAACTGCATCAGCAAGAGGGAGTCTTGCCGGTGTACACCGTGGAGCATATCGAGCGCCCACCCGCCAATTGACAAGCGAGAAGGCGGAGGATCGGTAGTGACGGGGCCCGAACCAGTTGTTCCCGAAAAACGACGAAAGAAAGCCCAAGCGGACAGCCTGTTTGTTTAGCTGCGGCCTTGGGCCCTTTCCACTACAACGCAGGCTAGGACGATAACTGACTACTATCGCGCGCAGCTTTCACATAATCGTGCGATTCCTGGATATGCACGTACTGGATGGAGAGAAGCTGCCGCACAGGTAGAGGCAATTCCTTCTGCAACGCGTCTCTGTAGGCCTTTTTTGCGGCATCCTCGCCCTGCTCCGCTGTCTCTAGAAGTGTGTGATCACCGCCGCCGAGATGAGCCTTAAGGTCACCCCAGGTACGATGAATGGCGCCACTTACCGTGCCGCTTTCTTTGACGTCCTGAACGCCCTTTTGATGGAGATGATTTTCGATTTCGCCGCGGAACGATGCTCGCTTCAGCGACTCTGCCATGAAATAACTTTTGAGTCTAGCGTCCTTCAAGTGTTCCCCGATTTTCTGGAAACCTTCCTGGCCGTCAATCAGGCTCTGAATCACATCGCGCAGTGTTTCCTCTACGTCCTTGCTGGTTAATTTTGTTTCTTTCGTCTCTGTAGACATTGATTCCTTCCAATGAGGGGTTAACGAACCATTATTTGGAATGGGTATGCAGGGCCCGATGGCTGTCATTGTGATTCTCCTTCACCATCGGCAAGCCCCGGGAAATCGCGATACCCGGTGGGCGAACGACGCGTTCTATTTCATTGAAGCGCGACTTTCAATCGCAGTTGCCTCGTGGGTTTCTTTCCCCTCGGATTGTAGGCAATCGAGCTCGCCCTTCACTCGCCCCGACGGTGCGGCGGAGTCACTGACAGCTTCTCCGCGATTATTGTCGACAACTCCGCAACCCTGATCCCCCGCTGATTAGGCGATAAACTCCACGCAACTGAGGTTTGAATAGCAGAGGTGTTTTTCCAATAAGGTGATAGATGACCGAAACGCTGCTCAATAACAGCAAGATAGGATGCGCGTGGGATCAAACCTTGCTCGTTCAGTTGATCGGGCCGAACAGTGGCTAGACTCGCCAATTCGCAGTCGCCGATGGTGCAACATGCGCATCAGGCATCCACTCGCCGTAACCTGGCATCACCTAATCGGTGCGTCGGCCTGCGTTTACGTCTCCAGTCTCAGTCCAGAAATCCTTTCGAGACGCTCCGGAACGGGATCTCTTTACATTGAAACGGATGGCTCCACAGTCTGGGACTCCTCCGGAGATTCTGGCGCGTATCAAGTCTTTGCTCGTCCCACTCGTACAGAACGGTAGTCAAGGAAAAAAGTATCTTGCACTGATTCCGTCCGATCAGAATCCCCTCATTGCTTCTACGTGAATATCAAGCCCGATCAGCCAGTGCCCAGCAACCCGGCACGCCCTTTCGCAGTCCTACCAGGCGGCCTTAGGGCCCAAATGAGTACAACATGGCAAAAGATGCACACAACAAAGCCCCAGAGCACCACGGCAAAGGCTGCGAAATCGCACCGCTTAGCCGCCGAACATCATGCAAAGGGCGACCACAAATCTGGCTTGGAGCATTCTGACAAGGCTCACGAGCATTTCACCACCGCGCACGAACACTCTACGCAGGCCCACGAGAAATCCAAGGCCAAGTAGCTATGGCTCTCCCCGGCGAAAGCGAATAACAAACTCCCAAGCAGCGCGGATATCAAGTTAATAGTTGATCTTCGCGTTGCTAGGGGAGTATGCAGACCCGGTCC
>CAYVSQ010000011.1:0-9750 GCA_964453815.1 uncultured Acidobacteriaceae bacterium
AACTTTGTCACTCGAATCGTACAATCCGTCACGCTTTCTGAAACCCGTATTAGAGCGGCCTCACATATTCAGAATTCTGGAGATATTTCGCCTGTTTCTCTCTAGAAGAAATCGTGCGCGAAACGAGCCCGTGCCATTCAACTCTGAATCTTTCATCTGATCTTCCATCGGCGTCTATTGGTCACATAGTTTTGGGGAATTTGTCGATTTGGCTGACTGTTTGCATTACTCGTCCGCAGGGTAGGAGGCCAGTGACACTACGTCGAGCGCGAGAGGAACACGGTTACGCAGCTCCAGCAAGCAGATCCCTAACGGATCGCTCCTGAGAGCGCGATCGGGAGCTAACGATTGCGCCCCGTTTCCCGCTTTGTGCAGACCCCTACCCGCAAGATTCTGAGAACACCACACGGAGGAAGTAAATGGGATCGATTCGAGCGGCATGGAACGCTGTTCTGTTACTCGCGGTTTTGGCGGCCGCGATATTGGCAAGCCAGAATGCCATTGGACAAGGCATCACAACGGGATCGATTGCAGGCTCGATCGCTGACCAACAAGGCGCCGTGGTGCCGCAGGCGACGATTACCGCGGTGGAAACTGCAAGCCATGCTACGTTCAAGACAGTGAGCGGAGCCGACGGTGCATTCATCTTCCACGATTTACCGATCGGTGCCTACGAATTAAGAGTGGAAAGCGCAAACTTTACTCCGTTCGTTGTTAAAAATGTTCGCGTGACTGCCGGCGTCACAACCCAGCTGGGAGTCCAAAGACTGGCCATTGGTACTACATCGACTTCGATCACCGTGGAGGCAGCCGCACCAATCCTGGAAACAAGTCAGGCGCAGGTTACTACTTCCTTCGATTCTGCCGCGATTCAGAGCTTGCCCCTGAACACAAACTTCGACAATCTGGCGCTTCTCGCACCCGGTGTCGTGCAGACCCATGACGCCCAATTCAGCAATTCAAATGGAGTCGGTATCTCGGCGAATGGCCAACGCGGGCGTTCCAACAACTTCGAGATCGATGGACAAGATAACAACGACAACAACGTGGGCGGCCCGCAGGTCTTCTTCGGCAGTCCGGACGCGATATCCGAAATTCAGATCATCACCAACAACTACGGAGCGCAGTATGGCCGCAATATGGGTGCGGTGGTAAATTATGTGACAAAGTCCGGCACCAACAGTTTTCATGGCAGCGGCTTCGAATACTATACGGGCTCCTGGGGGAGCTCTCTTAAGAACAGCCAGAAGAGCTCCCTGTTCGGATTCTGTGCTCCCGGAGAAGATCCGGCGGACGGGTGCATGCCGATCACAGTGCCCCGTACAGTCGATAACAAATTCGGAGGCACATTTGGCGGTCCGATCCTTAAGGACAAACTGTGGTTTTTCTGGAGCACCTATTGGGACCGCACGCGCGATGGGGGAGCTGTTTCAACCTCACAGGGCGCGATTACACCTACGCCGACCGGCCTGACCCAATTACAGGCGGCGTTTCCTAACAATCCCGCCGTAGCCTCGTTTTTAAACCAGGGACCATATGGGATCAAGACCGGTAATCCAACGCCGGTGGCGGGTTCAATAGTCACACAAACGGTGACAGATGGAGTCACCTCCGCTCCGATAGAATTTGGCGGGGTTGCGAGAACGGTTCCTGCCCTGTTCAACGATGGCGAACAACTGGGCCGCCTGGACTGGGAGCCGACTACGAAAGACCGCTTCTTCGTCCGCTACTATTATCAAAATGCTCTGCAAACTGGTCTCCTGGCCGGGAATACATCAACTGCTATGGCAGCCGGTGGATTCTTTCAATTACCTGCTCGAACTCACTCGATTGGCGCCGACTGGACACACACCTTTTCGCCTTCCTGGATCAATCAGTTGCGATACAGCTTCCAGCAGGCGGTGAGCAGCTTCGAGGGAGGCGCTGTCCCCGATTGCACCAACCACAATTTCACCGCATGCCCGAGTTCTATTACCTTTCAGGATGGCACCGATTTTAACTACGGTTACCCCAGCAACTTTCCGTCACAAAAATTTATCAAGATAACCCAGGTCCAGGACAACGCAAACTGGAACCACGGCAATCACAACATCGCACTGGGCGGCGAATATGGGTATCAAAATTCTCCCGGCACCTTTCTGCCGAATTACAACGGCTCGTTAACCTTTCAGGACTTCAATTCCATGCTTCAGGGGAATGGCTTTCTTGGTCTAACCGATGGCAACCTAGTGATTCCCTTCAGGGAAAATGATGTCGCTCTCTACTTTCAGGATGACTGGAAGATCCGTCCCGACCTCACGCTCAATCTAGGCTTGCGCTGGGAGTTCTTTGGCCAGGCAGTGAATGTGCTGCACAATTCAACGATGGAACGCCAAACCGGGCCAGATCCATTATGGAATACTGCGCTTCCGCTCTCCATCACCACTTTCCAGAAAGTTCCCAACCGCTGGAAGAACTACCAGCCGCGGATTGGTTTTGCGTGGAACCCAAATCACGGGCGGCTTGTGGTTCGCGGGGGATACGCTATTAATTTTGACCCGGCTTTCTACAACATCTTCGAAAACTCGGGCGTCTCAGCCCCGGTAGCAAACGCCGGTGCGATCAACTGCGGCGGAGGATATCAGTGTCTGCCGGCTACCGGGACAACGGGCGCGACCGTGCGCGCGCAAAACCTTGCGGCACTCCCAACCAGCGGCGATCCACGCTTTGATGTAGAAGGGCCGCTTTTGCCCAACTTCCGCAATCCTTACACCCAGACCTATTCACTTGGCATTCAGTATGGAATCGGAAACACAGCGGTCGTCGAAATCCGCTATGTCGGCAATCACACCGCGGCTCTTTTCCAATCGCTGAACGGAAACCCAAGTCTCAATTTTCTGGCCTCGTCATTCCCGTCTTACGTCTCTCCGAGTGCACTGTGCCAGGACCCAACTGCTCCCGGATTCCAGACTCTGAATTGCAATGTCGGAGCGCTTCAGGCTGCTACGGGCAACACCGGGTTCTCGAACTACAACGGCCTTCAGACGAACGTGACCACGCGTGCCTTCCATGGCTTCACCGGAACGTTGCAGTACACGTACAGCCGGACCATCGACAATGCGAGCGAGATTTACCCCACCGGCGCCGGAGGAAATACTCTGCAGTATTCCCAAAACCCTCTGAATACCAATGTGGCCGAGAGGGGTGTGAGTGGCATCTCTTACCCCAACGTACTGGCGTTTGGCTTTGTATACGAGGTTCCGCACTTTGTTCATAACAATGGCTTTCTTGCCAAGGTCGCAAACGGCTACTCCATCAATACCATATATGGGTTCAACAGCGGTCAGCCGTTCACTCCGTTCCAGGGACTTCAACCGAACCCAAGCAATCCCAATACCGCTGTGGGGGGAACCTACTGTGACGACAATTTCAATCAGGCCGTTCTGGGAGTAACCAGCTGCCGCCCGATACTGACGAACCCGAAGGCTCCGAATTCACCAACGTCTTGGGACTTTAACACGGTGACCGCGGCCAATGCGCTCGGAAATCCCTACCCTGGAGTAAGCCGTAATACACTGCGCGGACAATCCTGGAACAATTTGGATTCGAGCATTTTCAAGACGACTCCACTCACCGAACGTGTGAGCATGCAACTGCAGTTTAATGTCTTCAACACCTTCAACCGCCAGTTCTTAAGCGCACCAGGCCCTTTCCTCGGGGCATCCAGTTTCCTCACCGGGGCCTTCAACGACGGTTCAAATCGCACGGTGCAATTGGGAGGGAAGATCCTCTTCTAAGTCCCGGTTTCGAAATCCAGTCTCGCCGAAGAGGCGATGGCAATTCCGCATCGCCTCTTCGGCTTCTGAATTAGATAGAACAAATCGCCATCGATCAGTTGATTTTTTTGACCAAGCAGCGCAAACTTCCCTGCCCGCGTCTATTGAACCTTCCCCTGGGGTCGCAGTCTGCGTAATTCCACTGCGCACGCGAGCGCGTTGAGCGACGTAACCTTCAGGTTATCGAGCGAAGCCCATATCCAGAAGCGATTCGTCGCCTCCTCGAGCCCACTCTGCGTGCGCACGCGCACCAGCACATCGCCCTGTCCAGCGCTACTGAGATTGTTTGGCGCCTCAGCATCGCCCAGTACTACATCTACGTGCTCGCCTTTGAGCATCGCTTCCACGTGCTCGAGCAGCCGCGGTTGATTGAGCTCTACGGCAAGCGAAATACCCTGGCCGTGAAACACGGGCACGTGTAGTAACTGAATGCCCAGATCCGGTAACTGGCCGCCAGAGACCAGGGAATAATGCCTTCGTACGCGAGCTTCGCTGTCCCCGAGATTCACTTTTGCCGACTCGCCGAGCGACAGAACCGCGTTGAAGGCCACCTGCGTATCGTAAACATCCTTCGGTAGACTCTGGAAGCTAAGGAGCCCAACCGTCTGCTGATGCAACTCGTCCATCGCCGCGCGGCCGTATTCCGACGCCGGTTCGAGCACGGTTGCCGAGGCGTCACGCACGCCACCCAACTCCTGCAACCGCGCCAGCAGCAGCACCAAGGCCAGGGCGACTGGATGAGCTGGTATGACAGCCGACGTGCTCAAATCCGGATCTTCGCTGTGCCCGGCCGTCGTTCGATCCAGTAGCCAGGGCGCCCGGACCAAGACTCCCGGATGTCCTTCAAGTGCATAGGAGAGATCGACAATGCTCGCTCCCGCGCTGAGCGCCTTCTTCCAGTATTCCCGCGTCACCGTCGGCGCGCCTGCGAAGAAAACGAAATCCGCCTGCTCGAACGAATCCTGCTCGATCCGTTGGATAAACGTCGCTTCGTCCCCCGCCGCTTCAAGTTTGCCGACCTGGGACTCATCGTCGATCAAGACAAACTCGTCCGTACTGAAGACCGACTCGGCCAGAGTCTCGTTCAGTTCTTTGCCCCGTAATGATGCTGCGCCCACAATCACGATCTTGTATCTTGCTGTCATAGCGTCGTTGTGCTCGTAGAAGAACTTAGCGGCTCATCCTGCGTAGTTTTTCGATGACGCTGCCGGGCATATGCCCCGCGCGCCACAATACCCGAGAACATATACCCGAGAGCCATCAGCAGTAGCACCACGCGTGAAAAGAAGACCAGCAGGTAAATTACCAGCCCCATCAGCACGATCCAGCGGACTGGATGCCGCTTCGACAGGTTGATCTCTTTGCCGCTCCAGAAGCGCCAGGTACTCACCATAAGAAAGGCGACCAGGCCTACAAGCAGCAGCCAGAGTATTGCCGTCCATGCATTAAAAGGGTGCCCCTGAAAACCGTGCACAACCGCTGCAATCACCCCGGCGGCCGCTGGGATGGGCATACCAACAAAGTACTTCCGCCCAGGTTTTCCGGGATTCTTCGGCAGCGGATCATTGCTGATATTGAAGCGCGCCAGGCGACAGGCTCCGCAGATCAGAAAGAGAAAGCAGGCAAACCCTCCCAACTGAACCAGCCTCTCGCGCACCCATGGGTCCATGGTCGCGGGCAGCATATGAAAGCCCCAGCTAAAGGCCAGGATGCTGGGCGCCACCCCGAACGTAATTACATCAGCCAGTGAATCCAGTTCCTTGCCAAAGTCGCTTGTCGTGTTCGTCATGCGCGCAATTCGGCCATCGATCGCATCGAAGGGAATAGCGAAACCGATAGCCAGCGCCGCGAAGTCGAAGTGATGTGGCTCCTGGATCGAGCCCTGCAGGCTTTGTGTGATCGCGTAGTAGCCGGCGGCGATGTTACCCGCGGTAAATACCGATGGCAGGATATACATGCCCCGGTGGCGCCGGCTCCCACGTGCCTGATCCGGATTCTTCAAACCAGGGTCTCCGCCAGCAGTTCGTCCTGCGCCTGCATTGGCACTGCATCCGGAATATTGGCCAGTATGCTGGAGCCGCCCTTCACATGATCGCCCTTTTTCACATGCAGCTTTGCATTTCCAGGCAGAAGAACATCGACACGTGAGCCAAATTTGATCAGGCCGATGCGCTGGCCACGTTCCAACCGGGCGCCGGGTATCGGGTTGAATACGATGCGACGCGCCAGCAAACCGGCGATCTGCTTGAATGCGACCGTATATCCCTCATCGGCTTCAATCACGGCAAGATTCTGCTCGTTTTTTTCGGCGGACGCTGGGTTCATGGCATTCAGGAACTCGCCCTGCTGGTAGCGCACCTCGCGTAATAACCCGCTGATAGGTGACCGGTTTACATGCACATTGAATACGTTCAGAAAGATGCTCAACCGCAGTGTTTCCCCTTCCGGAGTAGTTACGCGCAGTACTTCAGTGACCTTGCCGTCGGCAGGAGAAACCACCAGGCCCTGGCCCTGGGGAATGCCGCGATGCGGATCGCGGAAGAACCACAGAAAAAATATCGCCAGCAGAACTGGCACAATGGACCACGCCCAGCCGCCAAGAAAGATGTGCAGGAGAGCGGCCACGACCAGCAGGGCGATTCCGTAAAGATATCCGTCACGAACCATAAGTGGGGAGCAGCAACGAAACTCCTCTCATTATAGGTTCTTCAACGCCTTTCTACCGGCAATGCACACGAATCTCAGCGCATGCCAACATCGAAGCAAACGGTCATCGAATTGGAGAATTCTATGGAATGGGCGAGCGCAAAGCGTCAGGCGACGTACGCTCGATAGTGACTACTTCGTCGGGCCACCAACTGGTCTTTCACATAGAGCTTCAGCTTTTTCAGCCGGACTTCCTCGAGCTGTTCCTGCTCGGACAGATACGGCCTCTGGATGAGAATTTCTAATTGTTCCGAATAGTGACGATGTTGCGCTTCCAAACGGTGGATTTCTTCACTATCCGGCGACCCATTTGCTTCCATGTCCATGCGAAGATACCTCCTCTTCATTCAGACGCATCCAACCTAGCACCGGGATGACACGACCTTCAATCGATTTTTTGAGGAAAGTTTTCCACCGTCCAGGTTGTTCACTCCAGGCTCTTTCCCATCAGAACAGCATCTTCGTCCGGGCCGCAATAGTACCCTCGGCGCAATCCCTCCTTGAGCAGTCCCGCCTTTTCATAAAAACAAATCGCATTCTCGTTGCCGGCGCGAACTTCAAGTTCTATCCGCTCAGCGCCGTAAGCGAGGGCCCAGGTTGAGACGGTGTTCAGGAGGGCTTTGCCCAAGCCCTTCCGGCGGGCATTCTCGACAACCACGATCGACTCTAGCTCGCAGACGTCGAGAACCATTCTGGCTGCAGCGAACCCCTTTAACTGCTGGGCGTCGCCCTGAACATCAACTGCGACCCAAGCCGCGTGGCGGACGTCCGCCGTGTCAGGGGCGAGGAGGAAGCTCTCGTATGCGGAGCGATCCCAGTGCGGAGCCTCTGGCGTGGGGGTTTCAATACTCAGGATCCGATCGAGATCGTCTGCGGTCATTGCCTGGATAAGGATCATTCAGGCCTTCACGGATGTGGTCTGATCTGCTCGAGCGCCCGGCTTCGCGAAAAGCTCGGCGTCGGAACGCCGTACGTAATTCCCATCGAGCATCGCGATATCATCGAAGTCTTTCGCTTGCAATCGCGGCACGGCACAGACAAGCGCATCGGCCGCAGTCGGCGGGTCGACCAGTACAGCGGCGGGAAAAGCATGCGCTGCGTTTTCTTCACACACGGCGAGAGTTCCGTTCAGCCGCCTACGGACTTCTTCCGGCGTAAACAGCGATTCTTGCTTTTGCTCGCGAAAATAATATTCATCCCGGCCTCCATCGAGCGCGGCCATATCCGCCTGCGCCTTTTGCGCGAGCACCGCCAAACGCGAGACGGCCACTAAGGGCAAGCTCAACGCTTCCGCAAGAGCCTTGGCTGAACTGACGCCAATACGTACACCTGTAAAACTCCCGGGACCATTGACCACGACGATGGCCTTCAAATCCTCGAGGCTGGAGCCCTGCGCCGCCAGAAGATCCTGTATCTTCGGCACCAGTTGCGCCGCATAGGTCTTGCCTGCCAGCTCAGCCTGCACTAAAAGCGAGACAGTACCATCATTCCACCGCGCCAGCGCGATCGTCCCCAAAGCACCGCAAGTATCGATTCCAAGCAGCATCTATAAATCCTTGACGGGGTCCTGGCAGATTTCGAGCAGCACCCCGCCCGCGCTCGAGGGATGCACAAAGAAATAAAGATGACCTCCCGCGCCCACCTGAACTTCGTCTGAAATCACTCGCACACCTCTGGCTTTCAGATCCTGAAGTGTATTGCCGATATCCTCCACATGCAGCGCCACATGATGTAAACCCTCGCCGCGCTTTTTCAGAAAGCGCCCTACCGGTGAGTCCTCGCTCGTCGGCTCAAGCAACTCAATGCGGCTGTCATTCATAGGGATCATCGCAGTATGCACCTGCTCATGCTCCACTGTCTCCTCGTGCGCAACACTCAGACCCAGGGCTTCATAGAAGCCGCGTGCCTTCGCAATGCTCTCGACCGCAATCCCGAGATGATCAATTCTGGTCATCACTTCACTCCGAAGACCTGCGCTACAAGTCGCGGTACCAATCGATACGGATCCTCCTGCCCTGCAGCGACACGCTCCGCGTGTTCCGCAAACTGCTCGGCGGTCAACCCGTGCGCACTCGCTTCCTTGAGCAGCGCCAGCCGCACCATCTCCTCGATTCGTTCCCGCCAATAGGTTTTACGGCGAGCTTCCAATCGCCCCTCCGCTGCCAACCACTGCTTCATCTGCTCAATGGCACCCATCAGATCGTCGACTCCCTCCCCGGTTGTTGCAATGGTTTTCACAATAGGAGTGGCCCACGAATCATGACCTCCGACAAGGGACTGCATCGTGCGAATTTCCCTCTCTACTCGATCTGCTCCCTCGTGATCGGCCTTGTTGATCACGAAAATGTCGGCGATCTCCATAATGCCGGCTTTGATGCTCTGGACATCATCGCCCATGCCCGGCACCATCACCACGACTGTCACGTCGGCGAGCCTCACGATGTCGACCTCATCCTGGCCCACGCCCACGGTTTCGATCAGGACCAGATCTTTGCCGCTCGCCTCGATCACCTGCGCCACATCCGCCGTCGTCCGCGCCAGGCCGCCGAGCGAACCACGTGTCGCCATGCTGCGCACGTAGAGTCCGTTATCGCCGATCCGCTCCTGAATGCGAATACGATCCCCAAGTATCGCTCCTCCGGTAAACGGGCTGCTTGGGTCGACAGCGACAATGCCTACCCTCGTATCCGCCGCACGATAGGCGCGCGTCAACCTGTCAACAAGCGTGCTCTTGCCCGCACCCGGTGAACCTGTCACTCCAATGCGCAGTGCGCGGCCTATATGAGGAAAGCAGCAGGACAACACCTCGACTGCTTCCGGAGCGTCGTTTTCCACCAAAGAAATGGCTCGCGCCAGAGCGCGTACGTCGCCAGAGCACACTCGTTCCACCAGGTCCTTGACGGCGCTGTCCATCACCGGTGTCATCGCAATCGATGATAAACAAAGCGGCCTCCGCCCGCTTCGGAACGGAGGCCCAAACTTTGCGTGAACCGCTTTACAGTCCGCCTGTGACCTTCTGCGCCGGAATAAAGTCTTCCATCACGGCTTCTCGCATCAGATCCGGAGGCAGCAGACCTTGCGCTAGGATGAAGTTATGAAACTTCTTTGCATCGAATTGCGCGCCTAGCTGTGCTTCGGTGTCTTTCCGTAGCTGCAACAGTTTTGTATAGCCGTAGAAGTAAGAATTCGCCTGCCCGGGCATGCGGAAGGTGTAGCGCTCCACCTCCTG
>CAYVSQ010000012.1:0-2705 GCA_964453815.1 uncultured Acidobacteriaceae bacterium
TCCTTCCCACACTTTGGGCAGTGCATGTGCTTACGGTCCAGCCTCATCATTTCAGCCGGCGGAATCTTGTATCCGCATTGCGGGCACGGAGTCGTGAGATCGAAGCTCTTCGGGTCTACTCGGTTGCGGCGCATGCTGGACAGGGTATCGCGTAGCTGTTGTGGAAAGGCATGCAGAGCTTTCTTTGGAGGGTGCGGAGCAAAAAAAAGCCGCACACCCCAGAATGAAAAGGGAAAACATCGAAGACATTACGCCGGACGAATTTGAGCATACGTTTTCCACCGATATCTTCGGACTCTTCCGCTCGAATCTAAGTCGCCTTGTGCGTGGCGTCGCGACGCATTTAATGCACCGTCACAATCGTCTGCTCGTAATATCCGTTGTTGCCTGCCAGGGGGCCCGTGTCCAAGATGTACCAGGCATTGCCCTTGTGCGCCGTAATCATCCCGGGCGAACTCTCCCAAACGATAGTGAACCCAGCTTTCTTCAGGGCAGTGTCGATGTTACGGAATACTGTCAGCGCGCTCGTGTCCGGTTGTGTGGAGTATTTCCACTTCTGCACCTTGCCCTCCAGGGTTTTCGAGATGGGCTCGCCGTCTTTCATCCCGACCGGAGCCGCGACTTGATCGAAGTCCTTATGAGGGCAATCGCCGACAATGGTTCCTGGCATGCGCTTGATCAAGGGAGAATCTTTGCAACCCTCGACGTCGTGAGGTTTTGCTGCTTGCTGTGCTCGCAGATTCGTGGCCACGCAGAACATTGTTAAAACCAGAAACCCACCACCCACGAGGCTCACAGTCTTAATTACAGCATCCGCCATTGCGTGTGTCCTCCGTGCGATTGAATACTACGATGCATGTTCGCTGCCGAAGTGTAAACTCGACTTCACCCTCCATCTCGGGAAGACCGATGATTTTTGTCGCTCTGGGAGAAATCGAATGCCCAGTTTGGATCGCCCTTCCAACAATTCTGCTGTTTCCCGGAATTCCCGGCAAAGGAATACATCGACATTCCACGCGCCGGATTAAGTCTTCTTGCACTTCCGCCCGACCGAGTTTCGATTCCTGCGATATCTGGGCTTCCCCAGGCAGTCAGATCCAAGCTGAGAAGAAACCAGCCGAACAACGTTCTGCCATTCAGCGCAATTGTCTATTTCGTTCGGTTCCGATTTGAATTTCGCTCACGAATGCCGTTCCCGGCATCCTAGAATTTCAATCGGGTCCACATCTGGATCTATTCCTAATTCACGAAGACGGTCGCGCTGCCAATCTACCTGGGATTTCTGGGGCCTTCTGGCGGTTCAGGGACCGAATGTTGGGGATCATCCATAGGACATATGTCGTACGTGCGAGACGCCGGAACTGGATTCATGACGGAGGTCATTTTTATTCTGTATATCCATATGGACATAGGCGATGATCTGAATTCAAGGGACCGGCGGGTTTAACCTACGGCCTGGCCCGGCCTTTCACTCACTATGGCATCGACCTTCTCATCCAGGCGCAGCACAAATATGCGGGCGGCGATTCGCAGATCCTTCACGCAGATCAAGATCTTCACATTATGCAGTGTATCGGCTGGAAGAATGACACCACTGATCAGCCCGGACTTATCTATGTATTGAACAAACCTCGGGACAAATGGTCGGGAACTTGAGTCAAAGCTCCGCGGGCTTGCTGAATTTTCGGCTCCCCCGCATGGTTACTGCATTTACGTCCCGGCTTAAAGAGGATCGACAGGGGGCCGCAGGTGTTGAGTGAAATGGGCCAGAAATTGAAGCGGCCGGACGGGGCGCTGGTGACAGGAATTCTTGTTATCGCAGTACTGTATTTTGCGCGCGATGTATTTATTCCTTTAGCGCTGGCCGGGTTGCTGGCTTTCCTACTGGCCCCGGCAGCCACCCGACTGGAACGATGGAGAGTGGGTAGGACGCTCGCCGCTATCCTGGTTATCGTTCTATCTCTGGTGGGGACGATGGCCTTGGGGTGGGTGGTACTCGGACAGATTTATAACCTCGCAATCGACCTTCCTCAATACCAGCAGAATGTCACCGAAAAGCTGGATTCGTTGCATCTGAATTCCGCCGGAAAATTGGGAAATACCGTGGCGATGCTGACGAGCCTCAGTAAACAGATAAAGAACGGCGGCACGGCTAATTCTCAGATTCCTCGCGTGATGCCACGGCAACGGATGGCTTCTCGCGCGGGAACAATAGCGGCATCGTCCGCGAACAATACGCCTCAGCCGGTTGCGGTGCAAATAGAAGAGCCGGATGCATCCATGACGGCCGTGGCCGAAAGAACCATGATCCCGCTAGTGCACCCTTTAGCTACAGGTCGCGGCCATCGGCAACGGGGCAGCCTTCAAGAAGGGCCGGGGATTTGCTGCCTGGCTGGGGGTGGTTCCGGGCGAGCACTCCACCGGGGGCAAGCAGCAGCTCACTCGGACCAGTAGACGTGGAAACAAATACTTGCGAAAACTCTTCGTCCTGGGAGCCCATACCGTGCTGCTGCAGAGGACGAAGCAATCTTCGGGCCTGAGTACGTGGCTGGCCAGTCTGGTATCACGCAAGCGCAAGCAGGTGGCGACCGTGGCCTTAGCCAACAAGATGGCACGCATGGTCTGGGCGGTTCTATGCAAAGGAGAGGCTTATCGCCCGCCGCTTTTACCACAACCAGTCACGGCCTGATGGGCTGCACATGACG
>CAYVSQ010000013.1:0-11092 GCA_964453815.1 uncultured Acidobacteriaceae bacterium
TGGCGGAGACCGAAAGAGAACTCTTCGTGTTTTTGTCCACCTCAACTTTGAGCTGCTGGGCCAACTCAAGCAGCTTAGCCGTATCATCGACGATGCGCTGCTGGCGCAAGGTGTTCCGCTTCATTGCTGCTTGCAGGGTCATCTGGCGGGTTATGGCATCATTCTCTTCATCCGGCTTCGAGCGGTCCGTTCCCGGTAAAGCAGGTGGACGAGGCGAACTAGGTGCCATCTGGGCATAGATTGCCGGCAGGCTCACGAGCGTGAGCAGGATGGCAGCCCGGCACGGAAGAGCGTCAAATAATCGCATGCGGCTCCAATAGGGTAATCAGACTCTATCATTATAGAAACGGATGATGATTCTCTCGGCGGAATATGAATTGCATTCAGCGGCTTGGTTTGGACTCCGTGAATTTATAACCAAGCTGGATACTGCATGGCTCGACGATCTGCAGGATTTTCTGCGCAGAGCTCTGCCCAAGATTCTGTTCATACTCCTCGCTGCATGGCTTCTCACCCGCGGCCTAAAGCTCATCACCCGTCACTTTATTCAGGCCGCTGAGCGTCGCGGAACCAATGACCGCCAAATGGCACAGGTGCGGACCCTCACTTCGGTGATCCGCGGCGTAATGATTGGCACAATCGCGTTCCTTGCCGCGCTTGAGATATTGCCGCTCCTGGGTTTCAACCTGCAGCCGCTGCTGGCCAGCGCCGGTGTGGCCGGCATCGCTCTGGGCTTCGCCGCCCAGACTATTCTGAGAGACTGGCTCAACGGTCTCCTCATCCTCATCGAAGGCCAGTACAACATCGGCGATGTGGTGCAACTGGCTGGAGTGCGTGGCACTGTCGAAGCAATGACTTTACGCGAAACGATTGTGCGCGATCTCGACGGAACGCTCTACCTTATTCCAAATTCGCAGATAACGACCGTAGCTAACTTAACTCGAGATTATTCGCTTGTAAGCATCAACGTTGCCGTCGATTTCTCCGCCGATCCGGACAAGGTAATGGCCCTGCTCAAGGATGTAACCATGAGCGTGCGTACCGACCCCCAGTATGCGGACGTCTTTCTTGCCGACCCCACGCTGCACGGCGTTGACTCGATCAGGGGTTCGCAGGTGATCTACCTGGTGAGGATCAGGACGAAGCCTTTCCAGCAGTGGGATGCACTGCGTGAGACTCAGCGACGCATCCGCATCGCTCTTGCCGATAACAATATGTTGCCCGGCGATCCCCTGCGCGTCTTCAATGCCGATGCGCCTGCCACTGTGGGAATGATTGCCGATCCTGCCCAGATTCCCAACCATGCCTCGCCAGCCGCTGCTCAGGTTCCCGATCCGACCGCTGCCAAGCCGATTGAGACCAATCTCTTCAAGGTCTAGGCATCAGGGCTATAGCCAACCCTTCGCCCGCGCAATGCGTGCCGCGTCAATTCGATTGGAGGCATCCAGTTTGCTGATTGCCTCCGACAGATAATTGCGCACTGTTCCCTCCGACAAGCGCAGTTCCTCGGCAATCTCGAGGCTTGATTTTCCCTCGCCGGCGCGCCACAGAATCTGGCGCTCGCGCTCCGTCAGCGGATCCGCGCCGCCGTCCCACGCTTCGGCCGCCAGGTCGGGATCGACCACACGCAGCCCACGATGCACCCGACGCACCGCCTCGGCAAGCTCAGCCGCCGGACGGTCCTTCAGCAGGTAGCCCTTCGCTCCGGCGTCGAGTGCGCGGCGCAGATAGCCAGGCCGAGCGAAGGTGGTCAGAATAATTACCCGCGTTTGCGGATGCCGGTCGCGGACCTCAGCAGCCAGAGTCAGCCCCGTCATCTCCGGCATCTCGATGTCGGTCACCAAAACATCGGGTTTATGCTTGCCCACGGCTGAAAGCGCCAGCCGCCCGTTGGCAGCACTCGCACAGACCGCAATATCCGGCTCGGTTTCCAGCAGCGCGGCCAGTGCGCCCAGCACCATGGCCTGATCTTCGGCGACAATCACCCGAATCTTAGTCATAGGTTGAGTCACTCAGCTCCGAGTGCACACCCGTAGGCAACTGAATGATGAGCCGGGTGCCCTTGCTGCAGTCAACCGCAAAGTGCCCCCCTAGAGCCTCCACACGCTCCCGCATCCCACGCAGTCCGTTGCCTTCCGCGCGGACGCCACCGCGCCCGTCATCCTCAACGACCAGCAAAGTATGTCCGTTCTGTGCCGAGATGTGCATCAAACATTGGCTCGCGCGCGCGTGCCGTACGATATTCGTGACCGCTTCGCGCACCACCAGCGACATCACCGTTTCGACAGCCGGATTCAGCTCCGGCGGCTTCTCGTCGAATACCAAGGTCACGCCCGCCGCGTCGAGGGTGCCATGCGCGCGCTTGATCTCTGCGGCCAGTCCCTCGGCCCTGTAGCCGCGTATTGCCTCGCGCACTTCGCTGAGTGCCTTGCGCGAAATCATCTCCACATCGGCAATCTCCCGCGCGGCTCGCTCGGGATCCCGTGCAAACAGCCGTCCGGCCAGCTCCGATTTCAGCACGATGACCGAAAGAGTATGCCCAAGCACGTCGTGCAGATCGCGCGCAATGCGTTCGCGTTCGGCGAGCTTGGCCAGTTGCTCGATCTCCTCATGCGCCATCCGCAGTTTGGAGTTAGCCCTCATGCGCTGTGCGGAGAAAAGATTGGTGCCGCCGACAATAAGTGTGAACAGCGCGCCAAAGCCCCACGACCAAGGGCTGATGTTATGCATTAGTAGGCCTTGCGCGATGATCGTGCCGCAGACCAGCGCGAAGGTGGCGAGGCAGATCGCAAGCGAGTCCGTCACGAACGGAATGAAGGCCGCCACATAGACATAGATTCCCGCAGCCGCGTTGTTTTTCGGGAAGTAAAGTATCCCAAGCAAACCCATTGCCGCCAGCAGCGCATAATTCTGCCAGCGCTTGTGCGCGAAGACCATCCCCGTGTAGATAGCAAGGAAGATCGTGTAGTAGACGGCAAACTCGATCCAGTAGCGCCGATCATGCCGCGCGATCGGCTCGATAAAGAAGAAGATCGAGTAGACGAGCCAGATGAAATCCCAGAGATCGCCTTGGCCGTGTTTGCTCGATTGCCGGTTGCGAAGCGCATGGCTCGGGCGAGAACCTCCCTGGGCGCTCTCGGTAAGATCGCTCAGGGCCGCGCTGCTGTTGTCGCAGGTCTTCAAGACTTCGCCTCACTGCGGGTAAAGATGAGCCAGGCCGCGCCCAGCATCAGGCAAGTAAAGCCTAACAAAGCTTCCCAGTGTGTGCGCATGATTGTGCCCTGCGCGTATCCAAAGATGTTCAGCGCGAGCTGCCCATAGTGATAGGTTGGCAGCACGGGCGCGATGCGCTGCATCCAATGCGGCAGTAATGCAAGCGGCATCCACAGGCCGGAGAGGAACGACATCGGCAGATAAATCAGGTTGATAATGCCCGGCGCAGCGTTGGCCGGCATCAGGAGTGCGAGCAGCAGTCCCATACTGGCGAACGGAATCGCGCCAGCCAGGGTAATTCCTATCAGCTTCGCTCCCTCCGCCGCACTCATGGTCACACCGCCCAGCGTCACACCAATGGTAATCAACAGAGCCACGATGATCAGCGCAAATGCCGCGCACGAAACCGTCTTCGCCGTCAGATACGCCAGCCTCGGCATGGGACTGGCTTGCTTCAGTTCCAGCCACCCTTGTACGCGTTCTGTTGCAATCCCCGCGCCCAGTCCGAAGAGCGACGCGCCTATCATCCCGAAGCAACTGTAACTGGCGAGAAGATACCGGGCAAAATCGGTGTGACGATTGGCGACACCAAAGAGCAGGTAAAACATCACCGGAAAACCGATCACGGAGAGTGAAAATGCGCGTAGCCGGAGCATTTTCAGGAATTCGTAGCGGATCTCCTGCCTTAGGACGCGGGTGTAGTAGCTAAAGCCAAGGGATTGCGGACGAGCGGCGATGACTGCGGTAGCCATGATATGTCTCCTATGTAACAGTTAAGCGATAAATTCAATTCGCATTGTGGTCTGAACTCTGGGCATCCGAAGCCGTAAGGGCCAGAAACGCGTCTTCCAGTCCAGGTGCCGATACTTCCAGGCCGCTGAGCGTCACATCTCGCACCAGCATTTCCCGCAATACTCTTTCCGCATCGCTTGTCGTAATGATCACGGCTTCGCGATCGCGCTCCACGTTGGCAACCGAAGGCAGTGTCAACAGGAACGACTCCTCAAGCTGCGTAATGCACCGGATGCGGCGTCCGCTGACGCGGTGTTTGATCTGCGCGGGAGTGCCTTCGGCCATTACCTTGCCTTTATTGATCACCACGACGCGGCTGGCCAGCATATCCGCTTCTTCCAGATAGTGCGTCGTCAGCAGAACGGTCTTCCCCTGCGCGGCCAAATATCGAACCTGCTCCCACAGCCCCCGCCGCGATTCGATGTCCATGCCCACCGTCGGCTCATCGAGAAAAATCAAATCGGGATTCCCCGCCAGCGCCAGCCCAAACAGCACGCGCTGCTTTTGCCCGCCGGAGAGTTTGCCGTAGAAGCGGTTTTCCAGCCCTTCCAGCCGTGCTATTCGAATGATCTCCGTCGCTGGCAGGGGATTCGGATAGTAGCTGCGGAACCAGTCGATATGCTCGCGAACGCGGAGCGTTTCCGGAATCCGTGTCACTTGCAGCATGGCCCCAATGCTGCAGCGGGCGGCTGCGTCACGGGGATCGTGCCCCATCACCCGCACGCTGCCCGAAGTGGGTGCGATCAGTCCGAGCAGCAGACGAACCGCCGTCGTCTTTCCTGCGCCATTCGGCCCCAGAAGCGCTACCACTTCGCCGGGATAGAGGTTCAGTGTCAGCTTATCGAGTGCGGTCGTCTGGTCGTAACGCTTGGTAGCCGAATGCAGGCGGGCAATGGCGTTTCCAACTTGTGAAGGCGCCGGAAAGGGAATCGTGAGAGGCTCGAATTGAAGTCCTGATGCGAATGCCGATGCTGACATGATGTCTCCTTTGTCATAATCAGCATCGCTCTGAACCGGATGCGACGGCAGTGGAGTCTGTCACCAATCGAAGATGACAGATGTCATGGCAGCCACTCCGGCATTTGACTCTGCAATCTCAATTTCTTCAGGTACACGAGGAGTCAGGGTTGAGGCGAGGGCAGGGAGGCACGAATGCGTTCGGAGAAGTCCGGACTGTCCGCGGCAGCCTGCGCGGCCTTATTGATCAGCGAACGCTCGCGAAGTTCTCGAAATGGCATGCTCGTGTCCAGCAGGCCTATGCTGTAGAGCCATCGATCCACCAGTCCATTGAGCAGAAAGCGAATATCAAATCCGGCCGGCTTACCAACAGCCCTCGCATAACGCACGATGTTGAGCGTGCAGTTGTTGCTCAGCAAGTGATACCACTCCGGATGGTCGGCGAGTTGATCGATCCGGTCAAGGTAAATAAGGAAAAGTGCCCGGGCACTCGCCGCAGATGCATTGATGCGGTACATATATACGTCCTCATCCCGGAAGTTCGTGCGCACGCCCACCACGTCGTGCTCGTCGCCCACCACATAGATCAATTCGAATTGCTTGAACATCGAGCGAATCGGTTCGAAGCCTTCACCCGCCACCGGTCGCGCTTCGATGGACATGCAGAGAGGAGGTGCGTTATCGAAGTTAAAACTCAGGAACGTGTGCGCTACGGGCCCAGGCATCCAGTAGGACACGAAGAAATCTATTGAGGTCAGGTGTGAGACCTGCACCTCCCGCTCTTCCCATCGTTCCGTGAAATCAGTTCTGCTCCGGTAGTCAAAATTGCGGACGCCTGTGATTCGTACCCGGTCTCCGTCGATGGTGACTCGCGGCATCACCGCGACATCCGGCCGCCACGGACGATTATGGGTAGGCCGAATGGAGATGAACCACATCAGCACAATGAAAAACAGTCCCGCAAAGAGCACGTACATGCGCAGTCTGCGCGCCCACCAAAAGACATAGACGCTGAACATAAGAAAAGCCAGCGCCAGCACTAGCCGCAGCCATGCCCAGGGAAGATTCGACCAATAAATCACCAGAATTGGCCACGCGATGAGCAGCACCCTGCAGAGAAACCAGACCGCGATCAAAAGCCAGCGGAGAAGCCTGGCAAGCCAGGATATCGGAGATTTATTGGGGCGCGATTCAGTGGATGGCATGGGCAGGACAGACGATATCCATCAGCGTCTGAATTTCGCAAAGGTACAAGAATGTGATCTGGAGCGCAAGTACCAAGACCTATCGGGCCTCGAGGTAATTGCCGTAACCGACTACAACTGTGGATGCAATGAGCAGGAAGAGTCCACACGTAACGAGTAGTTTTGTTCGCCTGCTGGTATCGCGCCACTCCTTCAGCACGATTCCCCACAGGGTGGCAAAGATGATGATGCTGGCCATGTGGAGGGTCCAGCTGGAGAAGTCATACTTCCCCATTAGCGTCTGGCCCATCGAGTAGAAGAAAAACTGGAAGTACCAGATGACACCGGCCAAGGAAGCAAGAATGTAATTGTTAAAGATCGTTCGGCGCGTCAAACGCAGTGCTGCGGATGCTGGGAGGCGCGGGTCGAGTTCCATCAGCGTTTCTCCGGTTGCAGGCGAAGCGCCCATAGGGTTGATGCCGGGGGCTCCCAGAAATTGGGTGGCTGAATGGTTACGGATGATGAGGATTGCCGACCAAATAAAATTGGTGAAAAATCCGCCCCATAGTACAACGACAAGCACCGGAAGATTCTGCCAGAGGTCGGCCCGTCCCTTCGACTCGAGTTGCGCCCGCGCAATAATCGCGATGTCTTTGCCGGCGGTTAGTCCATATGCGAAACAGGAACTCATAATACCGGCGAATACGGCAACTGCTAGGCCTTTGCCGAAGGAGTAATCGCGTTCGCCGAGCGCCGCTTTCTCCTCAGCGGGAACTTCCTTCTCTTTGGAGTAGCCGGCGAGGCCATTGACAGCAATCGCGACCATGCAGATGGCGACTCCGAGTAAAATAACTCGGCCCCCGGTCGTTTGGGAGATGGCGACAATCTGCCCGCTGAAGATGGGTGGCATGAGTGTCCCGAAAGCAGTGCAGAAACCGAGAGCAATAGCATAGCCAAGCGCAATGCCAAGATACCGGATCGCCAAGCCAAAGGTGAGGCCGCCGATACCCCAAAGCGCTCCCCAGATAGCGGTACGCCAGAGAGTTGCGGTGGGGGCCTCATGCAGGACCGAAGCCAGATCGGGGACCAGAAGCGCGGCAAGCACCAGCGGTGCGACGATCCAGGCGGCGAATCCTTGAATGATCCAATAGATTTCCCAAGACCAGCGCTTAATGGGCCTGAAGGGAATAAAATTGCTTGCCGAGGCTAGCCCGCCAATCCAGTGGTAGATCACGCCAACGAGCGGATTCGGTCCCAAGTTCACCCCGTTGCTCTCGAAAACGGCTCAATGGGCGCTAACCGGCCGAGGCTTAGTTATGCTAACGCATGACAGGGAATCATTGTGAAATAGAAGTTCTGTTGAATAATACTTTAGTAAGCGTTTACACTCCGCCTGTTGGGGCAACCTGGGAGGGCCGATAATGGACGTGGATGATGCACGCGTGGGAGGAGCGATCGACGCCTTGGAAAGTCTGGAGATCGAAATTCCGTCCTGGGGTTTTGCAAATACCGGAACCCGCTTTGGCAAGTTCCTCCAGGCCGGAGCGGCCATAACACTGGAAGAAAAGTTCGCGGATGCATCCCAGGTGAATGCGCTTACGGGCATTACTCCGACGCTGGCTTTGCATGTGCTATGGGACCTTCCTGCAGGGCTCGCGGATGCAGGAACCGTGAAACGCCTCGCATCCCGATACGGCGTGCAGGCAGGATCGATCAATCCAAATCTGTTTCAGGACCAGGAGTACAAGTTCGGTTCCATCTGCAACCCCGATCCTGCGGCGCGCCGCAAGGCAGTCGATCACCTGCTGGCATCGGTTGAGATTGCCAGGGAACTGGGATCAAGAGACCTCTCTTTGTGGATCGCCGATGGGTCGAATTATCCCGGCGCACAAAGCATCCGTAAACGCATTGGTTGGCTGGAAGAGGCACTGAAGGCGGCTCACGACAAGTTGGATTCTGGCCAGCGGCTGCTGGTCGAATACAAGCCTTTCGAGCCTGCCTTCTATCACACGGACATAGCAGATTGGGGAATGGCAGCACACCTGGCGCAAACCGCCGGACCGCGGGCGCGCGTTCTGGTAGACACCGGACATCATTATCAGGCGCAGAATATCGAGCAGATCGTTGCTTGGCTGATGCATCTGCGGCTTCTGGGCGGATTCCATTTCAACGATCGCCGTTATGCGGACGACGATTTGACCATAGGATCGATCGATCCCTACCAGGTATTTCGCATCTTTCACGAAATATTCAATGAGCCCAATAGCGAGGTTGCGGGTGATGTGGCCTACATGATCGATCAGAGTCACAACATCAAGGGCAAAATGGAAGCCATGGTCCAGACAGTCGTGACCGCACAGGAGTTATTTCTCAAGGCGGCGCTTGTGGATCGCGAAAAGCTGGCAGAGCTGCAGTCCGAGACGAAGACCGTCGATGCTGAGGAGTGTCTGCGCTCAGCGTTCTGGACCGATGTGCGCCCAATGTTGAGAGATTGGCGCCGGAGCCGGGGACTTCCGGAGGATCCGCTTGCAGCGCTACGCGAGAGCGGGTATGTGGAGCGAATCGAGAACGAGCGCCGAGAGCGCAACGCAATGTTATCGGTCAGTTACGCCTAGCTTCAACAGAGATATAAGTGGCCTATCGTACAAATGTCTTTGGAACAGATACCCACAAGAAATGAGGAAGCATGTCAGCCACTGCTGAGTCGAAGAGCCGATTGCAGCTCCAGTACCTAGAAGATCTTTGGGACGAGCGCCTTGCCGCGGGAATGGACGAGCCGGAGCTGTTGCGTTATCGTTCGAATCTGCTCGGATCGGATCTGCGCATCACCAATTTCGCCGGCGGCAATACCAGTTCGAAGATCGAGATGGCCGATCCGCTGACCGGCAAAGATACCAATGTCCTGTGGGTGAAGGGAAGTGGGGGCGATCTGGGCAGCATCCGTCGCGCCGGATTTGCGACGCTGTATCTTGACAAGCTGCTGGCGCTTGAAAAGCTGTATCGCGGCGTGGATCTCGAAGACGAGATGGTCGGGTTCTACCCACTCTGCACCTTCGGACTTAATCCCGTGGTGGCCTCAATCGACACGCCGCTGCACGGCTTTCTACCTTTCCGGCATGTGGATCATCTGCATCCCGATTGCGCAATTGCGGTTGCCGCGGCTGCCAACGGGCTCGAAAAGATGGAAGAGTTCAACCGACTCTACAATCACAGACTGGCGTGGCTGCCCTGGCAGCGTCCCGGATTCGAACTCGGAATGATGCTCAAGAAAGCCGTCGAAGATCAGCCGGACTGTGACGGAATCGTTCTGGGCGGGCACGGGCTGTTTACCTGGGGCGAAACGCCGCGCGACTGCTACGTCAACACCATTTCCGTCATCGATCAGCTGACCATATTTATAGAAAAGCACCTCGACAAGAAGGGAAGCCGCATCCTCGGTGGTCAGAAGCATGCCCCCCTGCCAAACCGAAAAGACCTCGCGCTGGAGATATTGCCATTCCTGCGCGGCCGGGTATCAGCCTATAAGCGACTGATCGGTAGTTATTCCGATCTTCCCGAGGTACTTGAATTCGTCAACTCCGGTGAGGCGCAGAAGCTGGCATACCTGGGTACAAGCTGTCCGGATCACTTTATCCGCACCAAGATTCGCCCCATGTATGTTGCTTGGGAACCGGAGAGCGGAATCGATGAGCTGAAAAAGTCCATCGAAGCGCGGCTCGCCGTCTATCGTGCCGAATACGCGGAATACTACAACAACCATGCCGAGCCCACATCGCCTGCCATGCGCGATCCGAATCCGACCGTGGTTCTGATTCCGGCTATAGGCATGTTCAGCTTTGGCAAAAACAAGCCGGAGGCGCGGATCACGGGTGAGCTCTACGTGAACGCCATCCATGTGATGAAGGGCGCTGCGGGATTGGAAGAGGGGCCGCGACCATCGAGAGTGCCGCAGTGTGGTTCCGATGCACTGCTCGAAGCCTTCCAGGTTTACAGCAACTACGTTGCCCTGCCTGCCTCGGAAGCCTACCGCATAGAATACTGGTTGCTCGAAGAGGCCAAGATTCGCCGCCAGCCAGCAGAGAAAGAGCTGAGCCGTCAAATCGCCTTGATCGTTGGCGGCGGGAGCGGTATAGGACGCGAGGTGGCTCTGCTAGCTGCCGAACGTGGCGCGCACGTCATGGTAGCCGATCGAGACCATGAGAGCGCCGAGCGCATAGCCGACGAGATCAAGGCGCTCACAGGCAAGGAAAGTGCTGCTGCGTCTCCCGTCGATATCCGCAGTCGCGAGTCGATCCGCGAAGCCATGCGGCAGACCGTGACCGCGTTCGGAGGCGCGGATATCCTCGTGAACACCGCGGCTCTTTTTCCGTCATCCCCAACCGGCACGATCTCCGATGCACAATGGGCGCTGACGCTTGAGGTCAATGTGACAGCCAACTTCCTGCTGGTCGAAGAAATCGGCAAGCTGCTGCGCGACCAAGGACTGGCGGCGAGCATTGTGCTAACCAGTTCGGCAAACGCCGTGGTGCCAAAGCGCGGAAGTGAAGCCTACGACGTGAGCAAAGCGGCGCTCAGTCATTTGATCCGCGAGCTAGCCGTCTCGCAGTCGCCGAATGTGCGCGTGAATGGCATCAGCCCGGCAACGGTAGTGAAGGGCTCGACAATGTTTCCGCGCGATCGAGTTGCAGCGTCGCTCAGAAAATACAACATTCCGTTCGAGGAGTCGATGACCGACGATCAGATGCGAGATCTTCTCGCGGCTTTTTATGCAGAGCGCACGCTGACACACCAGCCCATCGATCCGCGGACCTGTGCCGAAGCAATCCTGTTTCTCGCCGGACCGAAGGCTCCCTGCACTACTGGGCATCTTATCCCGGTGGACGGCGGCCTGACTGAAGCATTTCTACGCTGAGCGCGTCACAACCAAACTCAAGGCCTTCTTGCAT
>CAYVSQ010000014.1:0-2504 GCA_964453815.1 uncultured Acidobacteriaceae bacterium
AGAAGGAGGCCAAGTAAAGTATGACGGCCACTACAGAAACCGCAGCAACACCGGAAGCCGGCGCAGCCAAGGCTGGACGGCGCAACGAAAAGGTCGGCAACGTGGTTTCGACCAAGATGCAGAAGACCATCGTTGTCGAAGTCGAAATGCGCAAGGCGCATCCGAAGTACAAGCGCATCGTCAAGAGCAACAAGAAGTTCTATGCCCATGACGAGCAGAATTCAGCGCGTGTCGGCGATGTGGTCCGCATTCGCGAGAGCCGCCCGTTGAGCAAGCTGAAGCGCTGGGCTCTGGAAGAGATTGTCCGGCGTTCGTCGCTGGCGCAGATTGAAGACTCGGCCCCTTCGGCCAGCTAGCCGCAGAAGATTGAGCCGGGCTCGATTCACGATGAACGGAATCGCGCGCCGGGAGAAGGAGTAGGCATATGGCAGTACAGATGAGAACGATGCTTGCAGTCGCCGATAATTCGGGCGCTCGCAAGTTGCAGGTAATCCTTCCCCTGGGTGGTTCTTCCGGCAAGAAGGCTGGTCTGGGCGATGTGGTGACAGCCGCCGTGAAGGAGTCTTCGCCGGATGGAACGGTGAAGAAGGGCAAGGTTGTCAAGGCCGTGATTGTGCGCACCCGCAAGGAGTATCGCCGTCGTGACGGAACCTATATTCGTTTCGATTCGAATGCCGCCGTGCTCATTAACGAGGTTGGTGAGCCGGTTGGAACTCGCGTCTTCGGGCCGGTTGCCCGAGAGTTGCGTGAAAAGAAGTTTTTGAAGATCGTTTCGCTCGCTCCCGAAGTTCTTTAGCCGGGTCGAGCCGCAGAGGAAAGATTATGAGCTTGAACATACAGCGCAACGACAAGGTAGAAGTCATCTCCGGCGCCTATCGGGGTAAGCAGGGACGCGTGTTGAGCGTCCTCCCCGGCGAGAACCGTATCCTTGTTGAGCATGTGCGGATGGTGAAGAAGAATGTTCGCCCAAATCCGCAGAAGAACATCAAGGGCGGTATCGCCGAGCAGGAAGCGCCCATTCACGTTTCGAATGTGCTGCTGGTCTGTCCGAACTGCGGCCCAACCCGCATCGGTCACAAGTTTGAAGGCGACACCAAAGTGCGCGTCTGCAAGAAGTGCGGAAATACACTAGCCGCGAAGAGCAAGAGCAAGAAGAAGTAGGGACTGGCCGTCCAGCGAACGCGCCTTCGGCGCCTGACCTTCGACGGGCAACTCAATTGAGCACACTCCGAAACGGTAAACGGCAAAAGCCACCCCGAGACCGGAGAGAAAGAATAAAAGACCATGGCAGCAAGAATGAGAGAGAAGTATCACCAGGAGATCAAGCCGGCGCTCCAGAAGGAGCTGGGCCTAGAGAACACGATGGCCGTGCCTCGACTGGAAAAGATCGTCATTAACATGGGTCTGGGCGAGGCGACACAGAACTCGAAGATGCTCGACCCGCTGATAGGCGATCTGGCCACAATTGCCGGGCAGAAGCCGGTCACCACGCGTGCCCGGAAATCCATCGCTGCATTCAAGGTTCGCGAGGGTATGCCAATCGGTGCGATGGTCACGCTGCGCGGCGACAAGATGTACGAGTTTCTCGACCGCCTGATCTCGATTGCCCTGCCCCGCGTGCGCGACTTTCGTGGAGTATCGACGAAGAGCTTCGATGGACGGGGCAACTATACGCTCGGCATTCGCGATCAGCTGATCTTTCCGGAGATCGATTACTCGAAGGTCGACAAGCTGAAGGGCATGAACATCACGATTGTGACCACGGCCCAGGACGACAACTCGGCACGCGCGCTGCTCAAACAGTTCGGCATGCCTTTCCGCACGGCAGCATAACGGTATCGAGATTAAGGACTGAACAAGATATGGCAACTACTGCAAAACGAGTTAAGGACGCCCGCAAGCCGAAGTTCAAGAGCCGGCAGCACAACCGCTGCAAGCTCTGCGGACGCCCCCGCGCCTACCTGCGCAAGTTCGGCATTTGCCGCCTGTGCTTCCGCCAGCTGGCGCTCAAGGGAGAGATTCCCGGCGTCGTCAAGTCGAGTTGGTAAGACTGGCCGGGACTGCGCGTCCAGCGACACGCGCCCTGAAGAGCGCAAAACAAGATTGATCTGAAGCGAAAGCTGACGATCTCAACCATTCCTGCAGGTTCTCTTCCGCAAGGCAGAGCGAACGGGGGATGAAGGAGAAACGATGAGTTTGACCGATCCAGTAGCAGATTTTTTGACCCGCGTTCGCAATTCGATTCGCGCGCGTCACCAGAAGCTGGATGTTCCGGCCTCCAAGCTGAAGACCGAGATCGCCCGTATCCTGAAGGAAGAGGGCTACATCGCGAACTACAAGCCGGTGGAAGAAAATGGCCGCACCATTCTTCGCGTGTACCTCAAGTACGGCGCGAACAACGAAGCCGCCATTCGCGACCTCTCCCGCGTTTCCCGTCCCGGTTGCCGCGTTTATGTCGGCCGCGATGAGATCAAGCGCGTGCAGGGCGGACTTGGCATCAGCAT
>CAYVSQ010000015.1:0-2780 GCA_964453815.1 uncultured Acidobacteriaceae bacterium
CAGTCTGGTGCGTCCGTTGGTTTGCGGGCGCACCGGTCTGGTGGTGTTCCATGGATTGCCCCGTGGCCCGGCCGAATGCGGCCCTTCAGCGCGTGATGGGTCTTCTGCTCCGTGAGAGCGGAAGACTAGAGAGCAAAACTCTCCTGTCTGGTCCACTGGGGATCAGGGCCATCTCGTCCGGAAGCGAAGCTGCCGAACCGCGGGGTGCGAGAGAGACCGAATGCCGCTGTAGGTTGCCACGCAGCTCCAAAAGGCAACAGATCGTTCAGCTGCGAATACAGGGAGTCGACACCGGAGTAAATGGCGTCGGCCTCAATGCGTGTGCAGGCAGCGAGGTTGCGCTTGTGGGAGCGAGCGACTACAGAGCAGTCAAGCTTCTCTCAACTCAAATTGTCAGAAAAACAGGCGAAAGCTATTGTCATCTCCAACGACGCCGCACATTGCATGCGACGTTGCCGTCAACGCTTTCCAACAGTACGAACGGTTGGCGAGGTTGGCAACGGCGAAGTTAGAGCGAAGACCGCCGATATTAGGACTTGCGCATCCACCGCTGCGTGAAATGCCTCGAATTCATTGGAGATTCATGATAGGCGCCTGTTGAAATCGCGTGCATCACGGCAGGAAAAAGCGCCCGCTTGCAACAGGAATAGTGCGGCCTCCGACGAACACTTTGGTGACGCCCCCATCCTCGAGGTTTGCACTGACGTGAATGCGGCTGGGACGAAGCATCTCGATTCCCTGCTCGATGACGATAGCTTGACCGCTGGCTGCGGCTCCGTGACGCACAAGGTACGAGATGGCGCAGCCTGATGCCGAACCAGTGGCTGGATCCTCGCCGGTATCGAATTGCATGCGCGCGTGCCAGTCTGCTCCTGAGCTCGCATGGGCGCGAGTGATGCAGTAGAAGAATCTCGTTCCGATGCGATCAAGATAAGCACGGGCGATCGACGGTGAGATCCGCAGACGCGCTGCGGCCTCGAGGGAACGAAGGGGCACGACGCAGAAGGACAAGCCGGTGGAGATGACCTGTGCGGGCAGATCGGGATCGAGGTCGTCAGGTGTGAGGCTGAGTGCAGCGGCGATGGTGTCGCGATCTTTTCTGCTATCGCGAATCTCCCCGAAAATGGGATTTTTTTGTTGCATCGTACCGAAAACGCCTTGTTCGCTATGCTGCGGGGTCGTGAAGCGGACTGGGATGCGTCCGATGCTGAGGTCGAGAGTGATCTGTTCGGCTCCGCGAAAGATCGGGTGATGGCAGTAAAGCCAGCTCGCCGTCCCGAGCGTAGGGTGACCGGCGAACGGAACTTCTTCTGTGGTGAGGAAGATGCGAACCTGGACGCCGTATTCGCACTCGATCTCAGTGACGCGAGGAAAAATGAACGTGGTTTCGCTGAGGTTGGTCTCGCGAGCGAGGGCCTGCATTTCACTGGAGGAGAGGCCGCGTGCATCGGTGAAAATGGCCAGCGCGTTGCCTTCGAGCGGGCTTTCCGCGAAGACATCGACCTGGGCAAAGTCGTAAGCGCAGTGGGCTGTGGGCGGGGCTGCACCTAAAGTTGCATCTGGATTTTTGGGATCACCATTTGACATGAAAGCTCCTCGGAAGTATGGTTTGGACAGACCGCGATTGGGGCAAACCTGCTTCATGCTAGCCCAGCTAGCGGCGGTAAAAGATTAGTTATGACGATGATGCCCAACACGACCACCACACGCTGCTGTTGCTGTATCCCGGCGCGGGTGCGTGAATGAGCGAATCGAAGTAAGTATCTTCGAGCAGCACAGAACCCACCCGAAGCAAATGCCCGGGTGGGTTTTTACGTGAGCGGCAACCGGGCCATTTATCATTTCAATCCGTTGGGTAAAAACCCTAAGAAAGCGAATCGATCATGTCACTCCGCATCAATGATATTGCTCCTGATTTTACTGCCGAGACAACTCATGGCACGATCCACTTCCACGAATGGATCGGCGATGACTGGGCCGTGCTCTTCTCTCATCCGAAAGACTTCACCCCCGTCTGTACGACTGAGCTGGGAGCGGTGGCTGGCCTGGAAGCTGATTTTGCAAAGCGCGGAGCCAAGGTCATCGGCCTTAGCGTGGACCCTGTCGAGAATCACGGGAAGTGGGCCAAGGACATTCAGGATGTGAGCGGCTCGGCCGTCAACTACCCAATTATCGGCGACACGGAACTGAAGATCGCTAAACTGTATGACATGCTAGCTGGCGATTCCGGTGAGAGCTGCGAGGGACGTACTCCGGCTGACAATGCTCCCGTGCGAACAGTGTTTGTGATTGGCCCGGACAAGCGCATCAAGCTGACGCTTGCGTATCCGATGACGACGGGCCGCAACTTCGACGAGATCATCCGCGTACTGGACTCAATGCAGTTGACCGCGAAGCACAAGGTCGCGACGCCGGCGAACTGGAAGCAGGGCGAGGACGTGATCATCACAGGAGCGGTCTCCAATGAGGATGCGGACAAGATTTTTCCTGGGTACAAGACGGTGAAGCCGTATCTGCGCACGGTGGCTCAGCCACGGTAGATTGAACGAAGTGAGATGAGAGGCGCAGACCTCTTGTCCAGTAACCCGCCACATCGTTTTTAGGTGTGGCGCATATGAGCACCGGTGGCGAAGTGGCTAACGCGCTGGTCTGCAAAACCAGTATTCATGGGTTCAAATCCCATCCGGTGCTCCATAAAATAAACAACTTATACGAAATACTGAACACCGCTTCAACCCACGATAAGGCGTTGCTGGGAGTCGAAAAGCACCTGTCCCAGG
>CAYVSQ010000016.1:0-3043 GCA_964453815.1 uncultured Acidobacteriaceae bacterium
CATTCCTTACTCGCGCTTTATGTGGATGAACACCCAGTTCCTCGTCCGCACGCAAGGCCCGCCGTTAGCCGCGCTCCATTCTGTCCGCCTCGCTATTCAGTCCGTCAACCCCGACCAACAGGCCGCTCGCAACGTCGATGACCTCAAAGTCTGGATTGATCACCAACCCGAGTTCCAGCAGCAGCGGCTCTTCTCCATTCTCTTCGGAGTTTTTTCAGTCCTGGCCCTGACCCTCGCGCTTGTCGGGCTTTACAGTGTCGTCTCTTACAGCACCGCCCAGCGCACCAACGAGTTCGGAATCCGCATGGCCCTCGGCGCGCAGCGTACCCACGTCCTCTGGCTCGTCTTCCGCAACATTGGCATCACTGTCGTGAGCGGCCTCGCGACCGGACTGATCACGTACATCGCACTGCATAAGCTCCTCATCCGCTGGACGCACAATAGTTTCTCGAACCCGCTCGTCCTCCTCGCCGTGGCGGCCCTTTTCATCGCGTGTGCCGCCTCGGCCAGCATTCTCCCCGCCCTGCGCGCCGCATCCATCGATCCCATGCAAGCCCTCCGCACCGAATAATGCGCTGGATATAAATCTGCTCCAAGAATTTCGTCCGTCACCGTCGGTACAATGATCTCTCTTTTTCGATTCTGTGAGGTGGCAGTGGCTGGACTGTGGCTACTGGACAATCTCTGTAAGCACATAATTGCCAACGCACTCATTGAGAGCCATTTGTACGAATATGCTGACTTGCCTTCACTATGCAATGGCTGGCGAGATCGACGTTTCACGGTATTTATTTGGCGGATTTGATTCAGCGCGAGCTTAGCACTGCAGATACGCCAGGATCGCTCGAAGCGTTTCCGCCTTGGCTTTTGCAAGGGACAACCCAGTCGGTCTTCGAAGGACGATCGCGTGACCGAACGCCTCAACCATGTTGCTCAAGAAGAAAGCTTGCATGTCCAGGTTGCCGTCGCGGCCTAGTTCTCGTGGGCGCGAGACGAGCACCTTCCGTAGTGGTCCATAGAGTCGAACCGACAAACCAGGTGTACCCTCAGCGCAGTGTGGCACCTCTGTTTGCAACAACTCTGACAACTCCGGGTCAGCACTGTGAAGTTGAATCATGCCAAGTATCAGCGAAGCGATAAACTCTTCGAGTGTGGCGTCCGTTCCATTCTCCAGGCATCGTTGAATCATGCTGTCCACTTGGATGATATGGCGTTCATGGAGCGCGATAAAGATTGCCCTCTTGTTTGGAAAGTACTGATACACAGACCCGATACTGACCCCGGCTGTCTCGGCTATCCGGTTGGTCGTGATCCCGGAAGCACCACCACGCTTGAGCAGTTTGATGGCTGCGTCGAGCATCGCCTCAACGGTCACTTGTGCCCGCTGTTGTGTCGGCACGCGGCGTGCTGAATGTCTCTTGATGCCTAGTCTCATTGCGTAATTGTAATCACGAATATGAGCTTTTCTTTAATTGGTGCATCAAGAGCTTGCCGGCACTAGGCACAGAGAACAGTGCAATGTGAGTAGACAAAACGTCTCACTCCTTTACTCTTATTTTCATAAGGAGGGCAGCTGGGTTAAACCGCATGGCTCATGAATAGAGAAGAATTGACATACTTGATAACTGGCGCAACAGGAGACGTTGGATCGCGTGTTGTTCAGCATTTATTGAAGCGCGGTGTTCGCCCACGTGTCCTAGCACGCAACGAGGCCAAAGCGCGTCTCTTGTTTGGAGATCGGATCGACGTGCTTGTCGGAGACCTTGCTGAACCGGCTTCATTCCGAAAAGCGCTTCAGGGAGCCGACGCGTTCTTCCTCGTCAACGTTGGTCCAGAGATCCCTCAGCGGGACGAGGCTGCAGCTTGGCTCGCCAAAGAAATGGGAGTGAAGAAGATCGTGAAGCTTTCATCGCTCGATGTAGAGCACGGCCTTGCGATTGGAGCTTGGCACGAAAAAGGAGAGGCCGCGATCCGGGCATCTACTGTCCCATTCACATTTGTTCGGCTCACGGGCTTCATGTCAAACCTGCTGGCATGGGCGCATACCATCAAGACGGAACAAATCGTCAGATCCTCGACCGCAGATGGCCGCAGGCCGTTCATTCACTCTGAAGACATAGCTGCCGTTTCGGTCGAAGCTTTGCTCACAGATGTGTACCTAGGTCAGGCAATTTCTATCACCGGACCTGACGCTCTCACATTCGGCGAGACTACTACGATTATTGCGGAAGCGATCGGATGTCCATTGAAGTATGAGTCAATATCGGATGAGGAAGCACGTGAGCGATACGCGAAAGTTAGC
The DNA here is from genome assembly GCA_964453815.1 of uncultured Acidobacteriaceae bacterium. Classification (GTDB taxonomy): domain Bacteria; phylum Acidobacteriota; class Terriglobia; order Terriglobales; family Acidobacteriaceae; genus Silvibacterium. The sequence continues at coordinate 2,303 of CAYVSQ010000016.1, forward strand.
GGGTCACCAGAGGAAACGGAGGCTCATGTCACCTTGTGGAGGGCAATTCGCCAAGGCCGTCTCGCCGAAGTTACGCATGACGTCGAGCGGATTCTTGGACGTCTACCTATCACTCTAGGCCAATGGGCAAAGGAGAATGTGGACTCGTTTCGTCACTAAGACGGGTCGGCATCGACAATCGCCGATTCGATCTCAAATCGAGTCATTCCTGCCGTAATGCGGTTGTCGGGTCCACACCGCTCGCGCGGAAGGCAGGAATGAAACCTGCAAGGCCCGCGGCTGAAGCAAGAACGATTGCGGAGCCAATGAACGTCAAAGGATCGCGCGCACTCAATCCATAGAGTTGGCTGCGGATCAGATTGACGAGGATCAGCGCAAACGCAACACCGGCTACGAGGCCGGATCCGATAAGAAGGAGCACTTCGCGCATGATCATCGCGATTCCATTGCTCCGCAGCGCCCCGAGCGCGATGCGAATGCCAATTTCACGGGCCCTCCGCAACACGGTGTAGGCCATAACGAGAATCTCGACGTCAACAAGCAGTTTCGCTAAGGCCAGGGCGACTAATGTAGAAAGGATAGGAAGCCACTCTTCTGTGGCTAAAAGAAGACTTCCAAAGCGAAGGAACTTACGATGAAGCGAACGGCACTGGTAACCGGGGCATCACGCGGTCTTGGGCGTGCCATAGCACTCGAACTCGGCGCAGCGGACATGAATGTGGTGGTCAACTATTTCAACGG
>CAYVSQ010000017.1:0-4615 GCA_964453815.1 uncultured Acidobacteriaceae bacterium
TAGCCCTTGTGCGATGCCAGCCCGTACAGGGGATACTCCAGGTCGAGCTCGCGCATACGGGCATCACGATATACCTTCGCGACGACCGATGCTGCGGCAATCGAAATCGACAGCGAGTCGCCGTAGATAATGCTGGTCTGCGCGCATTCGAGATCGAGTCGCATCGCATCGATCAGTAGGTGGTCGGGCGCGAGCGTTAGTTTGCCGACAGCAGCCGCCATGGCGATACGTGTCGCCTGGTAGATATTCACGCGGTCGATGGTCTCCGCATCGACTTCCGCGATCGCAATGGCAGCTGCCTTACGCTCGACAACCTTAACCAGTCGTTCCCGGTCCTCGCGAAGAAGCTGCTTCGAGTCCCGCAGCCCGCGAATGCGCGTATCCGGAGGCAGAATGACCGCTGCCGCCACTACCGGCCCGAAGAGGGCGCCGCGTCCCACCTCGTCGACTCCAGCAATGCAAGTGGAGCCCTGTCGTCGCGCCGCCTTCTCATACCGGTTGCCGCAGACCAGCGAGCGCAGCATACGCAATTTGCGTGTCGCGGCGGAGATGCTCTCCTCCTCGGAAAGCCGCTCTGCGAGAAGTTCCGGGTCGAGGTCGGGCTCGAAAAGCTGCGCCATCAAAGTGAGTCTACCGCGCAACTCGCTTGCGGAAAGGTGGAAAACTAGGCAGACACACGAACGCCCCGGAATAGACAACCGGGGCGCCGACGGAGTCTGGCTTAGCTGCGCTCGACTTCCTTGAGGCGCGCAGCCTTGCCGCGGAGTCCGCGCAAGTAAAAGAGCTTGGCGCGGCGAACCTTGGCTGAGCGAACCTTCTCCACCTTATCGATAACCTTGGAGTTAAAAGGGAAGATGCGCTCGACGCCATGGCCAAAGCTCATCTTGCGGACAGTAAAGCTGCCCTGGGCCCCGTTCTTACGGGCGATGACAATGCCCTCAAAGGCCTGGAGTCGTTCTTTATCGCCTTCCTTGATCTTGACTTGGACACGAACCGTATCGCCTGCCGCAAATAGGGGCAGGTCGGTCCGATTAAGCTTTTCCTGAAGGCGCTGCATGACTGGATGAATAGACATAGTACTTTCCTGTAACTTGATTCGGAACTTCTAGTTTACACGCAAATCAAGATTTTGCGCGCGTCAGCTTCTCAAGAAATGCTCGGTCTTCGCGTGAAAGTGCAGAGCTCTCCAGCAAGTCGGGTCTGTTCTTCAGTGTCTTCTCCAGCGCCCGTTCGCGACGCCACCTTCGGATTGCCGCATGGTCGCCGCCGGCAAGCACCTCGGGCACAGGCAGCCCGCGAAACTCAGCTGGGCGTGTGTAGTGCGGATAATCCAGAATCCCACCCGAGCCGTGCGTCGAGCGCGGCCCCCCCGGCTCGTCTAAGAAATGCTCGTCAGGCTGGCCGAAGCTCTCAAATGCGCTTGAATCTTCATTGCCGAGAACCCCAGGTAACAGGCGCATCGTCGCATCGACGATCACCGCAGTGCCAAGTTCGCCGCCGGAAAGAACGTAGTCGCCGATCGAAAGCTCGCGGTCGCAAATCAGCTCGTTGACACGCTCATCTACGCCTTCGTAACGCCCACAGATGAGCACAACGCGGTCGAGCGTGGCCAACTCACGCGCCGTAGCCTGTGTGAACCTGGCCCCCTGTGCGGATAGCAGAACAACCGATTCGCCCCGCCCGTCTCGTTCCGCCTTCGCCGCAATGTTGAGCGATTCGACGGCTTCGACCAGAGGTTCCGGTTTGAGCACCATTCCTTCCCCGCCCCCGAAGGGACGGTCATCGACTGTGCGGTGTCTGTCGCGCGTGAAGTTGCGGAGATCGTGCAGTTCGACCTGAAGGAGCCCATTGGTCAGAGCGCGCTTGACGACACCGTGGCCAAAAATACCCGTGAAAAACTCCGGAAAGATTGTGATGATGTCGAAACGCATTCAGCCCGCTCTCCGCCTCACTCGCAGTTGCCGGCCTTGTGTGGACCGCGTTCTTCCTCGCTAATCGGTGCATTGATGTCCAGCAATCCGCCCGGAAGACGCATCTCAATCCGTTTGCCCGCAAGATCGATCTCGACCAGATAGGCCTTCGCGAAGGGGATGAGAATTTGGTCGCCAAGCGGAGGCTGAAGGATCAGCAGTCCTGATTCGCGATCCACATCCGTTACCTTGCCGACAGAGGTCGACGCCACCACATCGACGACTTCACAGCCGATCAGATCGCTGATGTAGATGGAGCCATCGGTGAGTTGAGCCCGTTCGCTGGCAGGTATGGCCACGAGGAGGCCGCGGAAAGGCTCTGCATCGTTGATCGAGTCAACCCTCGAGAACTTCAGCACGATGCGACCCTTGTGTAGCCAATGGTGTTCAAGCGTAACTTCACACGCAGGCGTGCTGGTGGTCTCCGACACCACCAGAAACAGCCGTTTGCGTTCGGCAAAGCGTTCCGGGAAGTCGGTGAGGAGATCCGCAACGATTTCCCCCTGTCGGCCCTGCGGGCGAACCAAGCGGGCAAGGATCACCCAATCGCCATCGCTCATGGGCGTGCCCGCAATTTCCAACTACTCGCCCGGCGCTCCGTGCTTATCCTCTTCCAGGATGTCGAGCGTGTAGCGGTGGTGGTGCTTCATGCTGACCGCTCCAAGAATAGTTCGCATGGACCGCGCAGTACGGCCCTGCTTGCCTATCACCTTGCCGACATCGCTGGGTGCGACTCGCAGTCGCAAGACAGTGTTCTCCTGGCGTTCGACAGCTTCAACTACTACTGCATCCGGTTCATCGACCAAGGCGCGGGCAATTTCGGTTACCAGCTCCTGCATGTCGTCCGGGCGTTCTTCGTGCGTCATTGCCTGGCCCCCCTTGAGGACGTGGGTGTTTCACTCTCGGGCTCGGGCCATACTACCAGTAACTTCGCTAGGAGGACAGAGGAATTCTCAAGCCCTGCTTCTGCCTCAGTGAGAAACCACGATCAAAAGAGTATTGGGCAGGAATGAACGACTTAGGCGGCAGCTGGTTGGACTTGCTTGGCTACCAACTTGGCAACACGCTCCGAGAGTTGTGCGCCCTTGCCAGTCCAGTAGTCGATACGCTCGTGCTTCAAATCCACAGAAGCCGGATTGGTGCGCGGGTTGTAGGTGCCGACTACCTCGATGGAGCGGCCGTTGCGAGCACGGTCCTTTTCAATCACGACGACGCGATAGTACGGCTGCTTGCGCGCGCCAACGCGCGCCAAACGAATCATCAACACAGTGGAAATCCTTTCAAAACTGCTCTTTAGGTTGGGGAGACGGTTCGATCAGACCTGGCAGAAAAAACCGGTCCGCACACGAATTCCCAGCAATTCAGTATAGCAAGGGCGGGGAGAAGATGGAACAGAGATCAGGCCCGTTCCGTTGGGAAAAGAAAGCGAAGCATGGGGGCTACGCGTTGGGACCAGGCTGTCTCGTCATGGGTACCCCCGGCCACCCGTTCATAGTGGAGATCGCGTTCCGGCCTCCAGCCGCTGGCCTGCAGCCTCCGCTCCAGCAGCTCCGTGTCGGCCAGCGTCCGGCGGCCCTCGGCGTCTCCTACATCCAGCCAGATGCGCGGATGGTGAGGCATCTTTGGGGCCTTCTCATTGACATAGCCGACGATGGATCTGTGGTTCCACCAGACGGAAGGCGACATGATCGCCAGCTTGCCAAAGACATTCGGATGGCTGAGCCCCAGATAGAGGGTGACCAGGCCACCCAGCGACGATCCGCCCAGGCCGGTGTTCTCTACGCCCTGGCGGACACGGTATGTGCCCGAGATGAAGGGCAGCAGGTCCTGCGCCAACAGATCGCCATACTTGTGCGCCTCGCCGCCACCCATCTTCCAGTCGCGGGTGGGCGTGTATTCGGACAGGCGGTGCTCGCCGGTGTTGGCGATGCCAACGATGATGAGGGGCTCGACCTCGCCCGATGCGATCACGGCGTCGGCGGTGTCGGCCACTTTCCACGTGCGTCCAGGGATAAAGGAGGTTCGCGGGTCGAAGAGGTTCTGGCCGTCCTGCAGATACAGCACCGGATACTGGCGGTCGGGTTCTTCGTCGTAGCCAGGGGGCAGATAGACAGTCACATCGCGGTCGTCGGGCAAAAAGCGGCTGTGGAACTGGGAGTGAATGCGAACACGCGGATGGGGAAGCTCGTCTGGAAGCGCAGAGTCGGGAAGCGCTGAGTCAAGCTGTGCCTGAGCCGATATCTCGGTCGCCAATCCGCGTTTGCCCTTCCTTCGATGAGGTTTTGATCGTCGCAGCACTCTTTCTACTTTAGTGCGCGCACTGCCTGTTACAGTAGCAGGAATATGAAGGGATTATGAACCGCGAATATCACAAATGGTGGTCCCCCCGCTTAGGGCGGGATATGGAGCTGCTGGTGTTTGGGCATGGCGGCGTGCCGGTGGTCGTGTTTCCCACCTCCCAGGGGCGGTTCTACGAGTTCGAGGACCGCGGCATGATCGGGGCCATCGCTCACAAGATCGACAACGGCGAGATCCAGTTCTACTGCCTCGATAGCGTCGATGCCGAGAGCTGGTACAACCGCGCCGTGCCTCCACGCTGGCGAATCGCGCGTCACGTGCAATATGACAGCTACGTGATGGATGAG
>CAYVSQ010000018.1:0-5698 GCA_964453815.1 uncultured Acidobacteriaceae bacterium
AGGCGCGCTGAAGCTGAAGGAGTCAGCCTATATCCAGGCAGAAGGATACCCAGCGGGTGAACTTAAGCACGGGCCGAACGCGCTGGTGAGCGCGGACGCGCCTCTGGTAGTGCTGGCAACGCGAGATGAGTCCGATCCCGACTCGGTTTTGCGTTACCAAAAAACACTGCAACTGATGCGCGATATGCAAGCACAGGGAGCAACCATTTTTTCGATCACGACGGAAGGCGACCCAGAAGCGGCGAAGCTAAGCCGCCACTCGGTGGCCGTGCCGGCTGTGGGTGAGTTTCTATTGCCGTTGCTTGAGGTCGTGCCGCTACAGTTGTTCGCATACTTCACGGCGATTTTTCACGGTGTGAATGTGGATGCTCCACGAAACCTAGTGAAGGCCGTGGTAACGGAGTAACCGGGCCGGACCCTTAGAACGGGCCTTCCTCCCGATTGATGTGACAACTGTTCGATTCGGAGCGGGTTACATCCTTAAGCCTGGCAAGTGTGTGAAAATATTGGCTTTATCTAATTTTGCCCTGATTCTAAAATGGTAGCATAAGATTGCACTGTTTTCAGGGCAATTCGTCTAAATCGTGCAGATCAACCATTCTATTTTAATTGCTTGTTAATAACAGATTCTAAATGGTTTACGGCATACTCTATCGAAGTGCCGTGCGCAGAGAAGAATAGGCCCCGGCTGTGTGCAGGCGGGGCCTTTTCTTCTCTATTTTTATCCTAGCGTTTTGCGGGAAATTAATCGGCCAGGAAAAAGCAGGGATTCGCGATTGGCCGTTAGGGATTAGAAAGCGCGGGTCGCTTCGGCTCGGCTTGTCGCTACACAGGTCGTTTCGCTTTCGGCTGCACTCGCCGCCGGTGGCAGCAGGGTCCGCTGCTTCGGAACGATCTCCTGCTTCGAGGTTGTCAGCTTGGGGGCTACAAACGGCAATCTCAGCCGTCTCCGCTGCGCAAAGGACATTCATGAAACACACCAATCTCTGCACCGCAGCCGTCGTGTTGCTTGCCCTTGCGGCATACGCCGTCGGCGCCTCGGCCGCTTCTTCCGGCAGTGATCGTGAGGCATTGGAACAGACAGGCACGGCTATCCGCGCGGCTTTCATGGCTGGAGACCTCGCGACCGCCATGAAGTATCATCATCCCGACATCAGTAAGGCGCTCTCGTATAACAAGGTGTTGGTCGGGCGAGACGCCGTCGCTGCAGACCTCCGCAGCACACTTCTGCAGTATCGTCTCGACTTCGTCGAGAACCGCGTCGAAAGCCTCCTCATCGAGAACGATACCGCCGTTGAGGAGACCCTCTTTACCATCAAGGCAACTCCCATCGCGAGAGGCAACCCATTTTTTTTCAAGGGCCGCATCATGGTCGTCTACGTGCGTTATAACCAGAGCCGGACCGGCTGGGCCTCTATCCGCGAAATCATTCAGCCGGCTGGCTAAAGATCGGGCGGCGCGCGGCGAGGACGATTTACCTGCCGGAGATACCGGGCACCGTGACGCGTGGCCTTTACTTATTCAATCGTCACAGCGAACGGTAGATCGACGGTTGTACCCTGACCTACGACCAAAACATTATTCCGAAAAATACCCGCTTCAATCACCGCCAACCGCTCTTCGGAGGCCGGCACGTTCACGACATAAGAAGTAGGCGCAGGATGTCCACAAGGGTTCGCGGGTGGACCGATGCAGAAGCTCAGTTCGTATCCTCCGGCCTGCGGCGCGGGCGCAGAAAATTTAAACTTCAGTATTCCCCCGGGCCCACCTTCTCCATTCGCCTCAAGAATCACAATGGTTGATCCGGCTGGAACCGTGCCGTTCAGCGTGATGCTCATACTTTCCTCCTGCTGTTACCGCACGATTATATGTCGCGCCAATGGAAATACCCGGGACCGTGATCAACAATCATTTGCTTCTGGAACTAGCCGAACCAATTTACTGATTTACTGATTCGTAAACAGGCTCACGCAGGTTGAAGCACTTGAAGAGATCGATCCGGGAAGGGGAGTTGGGGTAAAGCCGTCTTGTTACCATATTGCGCTTCTCATACCGAGGGACGACCCCATATTGACAACTTTGATTGCGGGACGCTGGGTCCCACGGAGTCAAGCCCCTTTGGAAATCGAAGCTGGCGAAGGAGAAGTCCCGACCCAAATGAAAAGCACCCGCAGATGGATGGATCTGCGGGTGCCATTGCGTTGAACATCCACCGAAGGTGCCAGCTAGCGGCCGGCGGGCTTAACGGTGTTTCGTGCTCGCCTATAGTAGGTGATTTGGCAATCCCAGCATTGCCATGGGTAAACGCCCACGAGACGCAATAGATTCCGTTCCCAGAATCTATGGCGAGCCCGCCGTTCCAGCGGACCTCCGCATCTTCGACAGGTTACTATGTCGTCGGTAGTCGGCTTCACAACATCATTTGCTTGAAAAAGGGGGCGCTCGTCCTGAGCGCCCCAATTCCGTTTATCCATGTTGGAGTTACTGAACCCAAGAGATGCGAAATTACTCCGCGCGGGTTGCTCGGCGACCAGGCTCGCCTCCTTGCCCTGATTCAGGGTCAGCATAATGCTATGCAGTCATCAACGGAAGGCTATCTTTCGGCTTAGTCGTAAATGAAAAAGTACCCCTCAGGGTGCACCATCTCATTCCCATCTTCTCGAGGCTCGATGGCCGCTTCCACCCCAAACCAAGATCAATGCAACGAGGTGAACAATAAACCAGACATCCAGTCCAAGGTTTACGTAGATATAGATCAGCATCAATACCCGTGGGATGAGCACCCACATGACGAGGGCAGCCAGATCAGGCAAATGAGCATAAGGTACCTGGTGCACAAAGAATGCATACAACAACGTGAGTCGCGGGAGGAAGAGCGAAAAGAACAAGAGCCAGAGTGGAATTGAGTGCATCGCGATAGACCCCGAGTTGTTCGATTAAGAATACTCGGAATGAGTTGGTTCTCTGTGCGCATTAAAGCCAGCGATGCTTCTCGCATCTACCCTGCTGTTCGTCCGGCCTTTCCTGGGGTGCCTCGCCGCGGGGCACACGTTGAGGAGGAGGCAAGCGCACGCCCATCGCCATCTCAAATAGTCCGAATGCAAGAAAACCCCAACGTTGTCCGCTTTAAGTCTTCAGTACGGGAGAGAAGTCAGTCGGTTGGAGAAAGAGCGATTGAATGTTGCTGACTAATTTTCCATTAGCTTCGGAGGCGGTACGCACCTTCTGCCATTCCGGATCGGCTTCGAAGGCCTTCCAACTCACGCTCGCCGCGGCCCGGCTTGTATGGGCCAGTATGTAGACGAGGCTGGGCTCGTTCCCAATAGGATCGAGAACGGTCCAGTAAGCGACACTTCGCATGCCATGGCGCGCGAACAGGTCGACGGTGTGAAAACGAAAGCGCGTCAGCAGGTCATTCAGCTTGCCAGGGTAGGCCGTGTACATGCGGAGCTCGTAGACAACATCTCCGATCGGTTGGGCGAGCGCGCCGGCATTGAGCAGAGCCAGCGCAGGAATGAACTGGAGAAGTGCGCGGCGATTCATGCTGCGATTCTACTGTTGCGTCCCCATAAATTCATTGCATAAATCCGCATCCCAACAACAGGTCCTCCGGCCCAAGAAACTCCGCGCCGTCATCGAGGGCACGTTAGACAGTCAACGCAGGTCCATCTTATCGGTGACGAACGCTGGGGCGGCTATCCGGCATGGCGGCGGGAGAATGGCGCTGGACGCCACCGGCGCAACGGCGTTCGGGAAGTTACCGCCGACGCAGCGCAATCCTTCGCGGACCATGAAGCCGAGCGCAGCACCAAGGTTCAGCAAACCTTGGGCATCAGAGTATTGAAGCCGATCGAAGTCAATCCTTCCGAAGAACGGGTGGTTCCTTTCATCAGTGATTCAACCATCCGCTTCGAGATGTCCATCTTCGGCGCGGTGATGAACTACGCGGTGAAGAAACGCTATGTTCTCGCAACCCAGCGTTTCGACGAGCGCCCGAAGCTCAAGACAATGCGGCGTGACGAGTTCACGCTGGAGGAATATCGCAAGCGCCACACCGTAAGCCGAAAATGGATTGGCGAGGCCGACAAGCCTTCGAGCGCATCGGACTGTTACCTACAACATGATTTTGATTGCCCGTAATACCGGCATGAGGCCAGCGGAGATGAAGAATCTCCGCTGGCGCGACATCATGCCGGCAAAGGACCGCGAGGAACGCGAGATCGTTGTGCTGTTCGTGCAGGGCAAGGGCAAGTCGCGGCATCGCGAGCTAGCCGCGCAGTATGGACACCAGGGCGACCGGATTGTGGCCGAGGCGAGCGCACATAGCCAGCGCCGTGTCTACGAACCCGACCGCATCGCGCAACAGGCCGTTACCTATGCCCGCGATCATCTCTTTGAGCGTTCCGCTGTGCTGGACCGCCGCGACATTCTGGAAGCGGCGCTCAACCGAGGCATGGGCGAGACGACGTATACCCACGTCCGGCAGAAGTTCGAGCAGCGGGCCGCGCGTGACGTGCTCGCTGCTCCGCAGATTCGGATTGCGATCGAGGACCGCCACCCGGAGCTGCATGCTTCGCAGCGTCAGGTCGTTGACCAAGTGTTTCTCTCCCGCGAAAAGATGGTGGGTTTGGATGGTGTCGCCGGGGCGGGCAAGACAACAACGCTGGCCGTCATCCGTGAAGGCGCAGAGGCACAAAGGTACAAGGTCGAAGGCTTCGCGCCCACGCCCCGCGCGGCGCAAAAGCTGGCCGATGCGGGCATGGAAACATCCACGCTGCAAAAACATCTTGCACGCGGCCACCAGCCGGACACCGGAGAGCGCCGTCTGTATGTGCTCGATGAATCCTCGCTCACGTCCACCAAACAGATGCATGAGTTTGTGAATCGCCTTCATCCCATAGATCGTGTGTTGCTGGTTGGCGACCGGAGGCAGCATGAGGCGGTCGAGGCAGGGCGTCCCTTCGCGCAGCTTCAGGATGCGGGCATGAAAACGGTGAAGCTCGAAGAGATTGTCCGTCAGAAAGACCCGGAGCTGAAACAGGTGGTCGAGCAGCTTGCGCGTGGTGAGGTGCGCGAGGCCGTGCAGGGTTTGGAGCGGCAGGGCCGCGTCCATGAGATTCGAGGCCGTGAGGAACGCATCGCCGCGATTGCGAAGGAATATGCGAAGTCGCCGGAGAGTACGCTGGTTGTCTCGCCTGATAACCGTTCCCGCGTGGAGATCAATGAGCGTATCCGTGCAGAGATGCAGGAGCGCGGCGTGGTCAGTAGAGACGAGCATCGCATCGAGGCGCTTGTCCCGCGCCAGGACCTCACGGGGCCGGAGCGCACGTGGGCCGCTCGCTATGAGTTTAACGATGTAGTGCGCTATGCGCGTGCGTCGAAAGAGACCGGCATCAAGCGCGGCGAATACGCGCGAGTCAGGAGCGTTGACGCTGACAAGAACCTGTTGACTGTGGTGCGGGCCGATGGCTCAGAGCTGATCTATGATCCACGCCGTCAGCGGGGCGTTTCCGTGTACCGGGAAGAGCCGCGCAGCTTTGCCGTAGGAGACCGCATCCAGTTCACCGCACCGGCCAATGACTTGAAGATTGCCAACCGCGAATTAGGAACGGTCGAAGCCATCGAGGACGGACAGATGCGTTTGAAGATGAACGGAGGCCGTGATGTGCAGCTCGATCCGCGCGAGCATCCCCATCTC
>CAYVSQ010000019.1:0-4857 GCA_964453815.1 uncultured Acidobacteriaceae bacterium
GGCGCGGATTCCGGTACGTGAATTCTTGCGCGCGGTCGCCGAACCGGCGACGATTGCCTTTGCCACCAGCACCTCGGAAGCAGCGCTGCCTCGGGCCATCGAATCGATGGAAGCCTTCGGCGTGCCGCGAAACATTGTAGGATTCGTCATTCCGACCGGGTATAGCTTCAACCTTGCCGGATCGGCGCTCTATCTTTCGCTCGCCTCGATGTTCGTGGCCCAGGCAGCGGGGATTCACATGAGCGTGACGCGGCAGATCGTGATGCTGGGCACGCTCATGCTTACCAGCAAAGGCGTCGCCGGAGTTCCGCGGGCGGTGCTGGTGGTCCTGCTCGCGACGGCTTCGATTTTTGGATTGCCCGAAGAGCCGATTTTCGTCCTGCTGGGGGTCGACGCCCTAATGGATATGGGACGGACAACGGTAAATGTGGTGGGAAACTGTCTCGCTTCCGCAGTGGTTGCACGGTGGGAGGGAGAGTTTCGGACAGAAGTCCCGTCGACTGAGACGGTTGCGGCGCTGAGTGACTGAAAGCCGCTGAGAATTCTCCCGCTGCGCGCTTTTCACAAATTGGTATACTACCTTCCAGAAGAATGACCGCGCCTGCGGTAAAGAGGCCCCGAAAGCGGGGTCTTTTTTGATATCGGGCAACACGGTCGCGCCGGCCGGGTTTAATCAGGACGGGCATCTTCAGTTCATTCATGGGCAAACTACTCGACACCGTCCACTCTCCCGCAGATATCAACAAGTTTTCGATCCCTCAGCTTGAAACCCTCGCACAGGAGATCCGCGAGCGGCTGATTCTTACCCTCTCCAAGACTGGCGGGCACCTGGGTCCAAATCTCGGCGTAGTCGAGCTGACGCTCGCCATGCATTATGTCTTCGACACCCCGACGGACAAGTTCGTCTTTGACGTAAGCCACCAGGCCTACGTCCACAAGCTGCTCACCGGGCGTCGCGAGCGCTTTGAGACGATACGCCAGCCGGGTGGATTGAACGGCTTCATGCTGCGCACCGAAAGCGAACACGATGCCTATGGGGCGGGCCACGCGGGTACAGCGCTCTCTGCCGCGCTGGGCATGGCCGTGGCGCGCGATCTGGCGGGTGGCAGCGAGCACGTGGTTGCTCTGGCCGGCGATGCGGCTTTTACGAACGGGATCTCTTTCGAGGCATTGAACAATATTGCCGATCAAACAAAGCGGCTGATTGTTGTACTGAACGACAACGAGTGGTCAATCGACCGCAACGTCGGAGCCATCGCAAGGTACCTGCACAAGATCGTGACCAACGAGCATGTGTCGCATCTACACGAAAGCGCCGCGCGGTTACTCGAGCGGATTGGCGGCAAGAAGGCGATCAGTGTCGTGCGCCGGGCGGAAGAAGCAGCCAAGGGCCTGTTGTGGCCGTCGGTATTTTTTGAGGAATTCGGCCTCACTTACTATGGACCGCTCGATGGCCACAATATCAGCCTGCTGGTCGAGACATTCAAATTCCTTAAGCAGCAGGACAAGCCAGTCCTCTTACACGTCATCACGCAAAAAGGCCGCGGATTCCAGCCAGCGCTCGACAAACAAAAGAAATTTCACGGACTCGGACCCTACGATCCGGAAACGGGCGAGACAAAACCGGTCGGACAACGCACATATTCGGAGGTCTTTGCCGACACACTCGTGAAGCTTGCGAACGCGAACGATAAGCTCGTAGCAATCACCGGCGCGATGCCCAACGGCACGGCTCTCGATCTCTTTCGTCCGCACCATCCGAAAAAGTACTTCGACGTCGGCATTGCCGAGGAGCACGCGGTGATCTTTGCCGCAGGCATGGCGACACGCGGCTACAAGCCCTTCTGCGCAATTTACTCGACATTTTTACAGCGGGCCTTCGATCCGATTGTCCACGATGTCTGCCTGCAGAACCTGCCGGTGGTCTTCTGCATGGATCGTGGCGGGCTGAGCGGCGACGATGGCGCCACGCATCACGGCCTCTTCGACATCAGCTATTTGCGCGGAATTCCCAACATCGTCCACATGGACCCCAAGGACGAAGACGAGTTGGCGGACATGCTCTACACCGCCATGCTGCATGACGGCCCGGCGGCGGTGCGCTACCCGCGCGGAATGGGCCCCGGATCAGTCGTAAAGGAGTATCCGGTTGCGCTTCCGATCGGCAAGGCAGAGGTCATCCGTGACGGCGATGAGTTTGCGATCTTTGGCCTGGGCGCTCTCTTGCCCATGGCCAATGGGCTGGCTGACGTGCTGGAGCGGCAAGGCCATTCCGCAGCCGTGATCAATCCGCGATTTGTAAAGCCTCTGGATCGGGACTTACTCGCCTCCTACGCAAGGCATGTAACCGCCATCGTTACATTTGAGGACCACGTGCTCATGGGAGGCTTCGGTAGCGTGGTTCTTGAGACGCTTAGCGAGATGGGCTTCGCTACCCCGGTGATTCGCATCGGATGGCCGGACCGCTTTATCGAGCATGGAAAGGTCGAACAATTGCGCGCCCGCCACGGCATCAGCGTAGAGGCCGCGATGGAGAAACTCGCTCCCTATCTGAAACGCGGCATCCTTCAGCGACTGGTCGCTCGCTAGGGCGATGCGGCCGCTGTCCCAGCCGGAAGTTTGTCAATTGCCTCACTGGTCGGTCCAAACGCGGAAACGGGCCTGTGCCTTCCAGTGTTCCACCAGCCCGGCAGTTTTGACTACGGCTACCAGCGTGGTGTGATCCTCGGAGTTCATGGCGTTTTCGACAATGCTCTTTGTGGGATACCTCTCGGCTGCCCACCATGGGTCCTTTAGTGCGTGCGCGCCAAACCCGCAAATCCGAGAACCAGCGTCAACATAATAATTACGTAAAACTTCTTCATGTCGAGGGTTCCTTCCCAACGCAGTTCTGTACTTCGGGTGTAGTACACCTCGAACTATGCGAATGGATGGATGTTTTGATGACGGGCTTTCAGTCGACCCGTTTGCGACAATGAAGAATTCACGCAGAATGTTGATTCGCCTGTAACGTGGTCCAAAGCGGTTATCCTGTAATCAATTCCCACTCGCTTGCCGAACCTCAAACCACAGAGGCAGACGAGCGGGGAAGTATACCCACGATGCCCACTCCGGCCACGGTTCAAAAGCACGCGCCCGTTTCAGCCAGCGAAAAATGGGTCATCGCTATCGGTCTTATCAAGCTCGTTAAGGCAGCCCTCTTCATCCTGCTGGGCATCGGAGCCATCAAGCTTCTGCACAGCGACCTGGTGGACGTAGTGACGCACTTCATCGTCGGCCTGCGTTTCGATCCCGAAGGCCGCTTCGTCAACCTGATTCTGGAAAAGGTTGCACTGATCAATCCGCACCGGCTCAAATTGATCAGTTTTGCGATCTTTGCCTACGCAGCGCTCGACATCATTGAAGGCACTGGGTTAGTGCTCAGAAAGACCTGGGCGGAATACGTGACGCTGATACTGACCGCGTCCTTTTTGCCATGGGAGATGTTTGAAATCTTCCATCATGTCACGTGGCTAAAGATCGTACTCACGTTGCTCAATATTGCAGTTGTCGTTTACCTAGCCTTTTATGTTCAAATGACGGTACGCCAGCGAAGGGAACGCGAGGGGCCATAGCCCAGCGAAAAATGCAGCTTGTATTATCGCCAAATTTTCGCTTTACCTTGAGTTCTTCGATCTGGCAAGGGCGTTCTTGAAGCCGGGAATCACATCAGGTAACACTGTATGTTGTGCTTGTGTGCAATTTGCCGCACAATAGGTTGGTGTTTCCACAGGACATCCACCAACCCCCTCTAAATCCTTTGATTTAGCCCCAAAATCTCTTGTTTTTCTGCTTGGACACGGCCTGTTCCTGCGCTACGATTGTGGACGAAAGCGGTCAAAAAAGGTCCAAAAGGGAGTTAAAGTCTTGCTTTTGGGTCAACAAGAACTCGTTTGGGCAGTGCCCGGAAGAATGGGAAACCCTCAGACCGGGTTTGACCGAAATGGGAAACGATGTTTCGTGGAAATCACCCAACCCGGGTTGATGAGAAAGGGAGGCTCAAGCTCCCGGCCGACTTCAAACGCGTGGTTGAGGAAAAGTACGGAACGCAGTTCTACATCACCAGCAGAGATGGCAAGGATGCCGAAATTTATCCGATGCAGGAATGGGAAAAGATCGAGCAGAAATTGGCTGAAATTCCCAGCTTTAATCCTGCGAAGAAGAAGTTGTTGAACTACGTGAACTACTACGGCCAGACGACCGAGATAGATGCGCAGGGACGGGTGCTATTGCCGCAGATTCTGCGTGAGAAGACGAATACGTTGGGCGATGTGTTGGTGTTTGGCATGCAGACGTACCTGAAAGTCACGAATCGCGAGGCTTTCGTCGCGAACATGGAACTGAACCCGATGACTGAGGAAGACGAGCGGGAGCTGGAGAATTTCAAGCTGTAATCAACCCCCCAGGGGGAGCACATGAGCGAGCGTGAACGGCATGTGCCGGTTCTTTTACAACAAGCGATCCGATATCTGAATGTGCGACAGGGTGGCACCTATGTAGACGCCACTCTGGGACTGGCAGGACATTCGAGCGCAATTGCGCGGGAACTGGGCCCGCAAGGCAAACTGATCGCCTTCGACCGCGATCCCCAAGCAATGGCCATTGCAAAGCAGCGACTTGACGAGTTGCGCGAAGAGCTGGGAGCGGCAATGCCCGAGGTCATCCTGCATGACGTGGAGTTTTCCGAGGCAGGCGAACGATTGCCACCGGCGAGTGTAGATGGATTGCTGGCCGACTTTGGAGCCAGCTCCATCCACTTCGACGATGCGCACAGAGGATTTAGTTTTCAGGCGGACGGGCCTTTGGATATGAGGATGA
>CAYVSQ010000020.1:0-2598 GCA_964453815.1 uncultured Acidobacteriaceae bacterium
GATGGTGCGGTGTGTGTCGATAACCGTCACAGCTACCGATCACACCATCTTCACCTTGACGGCGCAAGTCGCTCAGGCGCCTGCCTCCTGCGCTGCTTGCTCCTCGAGTTCCGTGTGCCCGGCCACCACCGCCTTCTGAACATCTTCGGGGAAGTCGGCCAGTTCCAGCATCGGGCGAATCTCGAGGACTTCGTTCTCGGAGCGGGGGCAACGCTTCGCCCACTCGATCGCTTCTTCCTTTGACTTGACCTCGATTATCCAGTAGCCGCCGATTGCCTCTTTTGCCTCGGCAAACGGTCCATCGGTGACGACAGGTTTTCCGCTCGCGAAGGAAATGCGCGCGCCCATCGAGGGGGGATGAAGCCCGTCAAGCGCGAGCAGCACTCCTGCTTGCTGCAGTGCAGAGTTGTACTTCATCATCACCTCGATCGACTTCAGATCGGGCACCGTGCCCCGAGCGGCTTTTTCGTATCCGCCGGGAATCATCAACATCATGAATCGCAATTCTCATCTCCATTTCAGTAGGAAGCGAATGCGCCACCCGCTTCGTCAAAAGAATTCACCCAGAGTGCGCGGTTTCAGTCAACCGAGGGGCACCAGGAGCCATGCACTCCGGCACCTCGTAAATCTGCCGAAGCTCAACCTCGCCGTCTCCCGCTACATTCATAAAGCTCCGCGTAATCTCGATCGCTTCCTGCTTCGAGTTCGCGTTGATCAGTGCAAAGCCGCCGATCACTTCCTTCGCCTCGGTGAACGGGCCATCGATTACGGCGAACTTCCCATCTGTCCGCCGGACACGCGCGCCCAGCGCGCTGGGCATGCAGCCCTCGGTGGCGAGCAGTACCCCGGACTTCATGTTCTCTTCGATGTAAGCGCCCATTCTGGCCATATCTTCCGGGGGCGGAAGACCACCTTCCGGCTTGGCAGGTTTGTAGATGCAGAGAAATTTCATTTTCCAGCTCCTTTTGTGGTTGTTAGCCGGGCTTGCAGATCCCGTCTCTATCAACACGTCGAGCGAAGACCAGCCAAATCGACATGCTCATTCAAATTTTTGCAAATTAATTTTTACGAAGCTCCGGGCATGGATGAAAAAACGGGAAATGCGTCATTGGGGTGCGCGCGCAACCAGCGCTGGCTGGGTGTCACGAAGGTTTCGTGAAACTCACCTGTTTAGTGAAACTCACCTTGACCCGGCTTACCCAACAGGTTAACCTCTTCTCGTAATGACCTTCCTATCCTTTTCCGGCGCTCCTCTCGCCCTCTGTTGTCGCTAGCCCGCAGACACTCTTGCGCTTTAGTTCCCACATCAGAAAATCCAGAGGAAGTATGAAAACCCATCGATTCATCCCTGTCTTTGCTCTTGCCTTTGCGGCTCTGCTCTTCGCCGACACCACTTCGCAGTGGAAGACGGATCTTCTTGCCTGGCGCGCGCATCGCGAGCAGCGCCTGTCCGCCCCTGACGGCTGGCTTACACTGGTCGGCCTCGAATGGCTCAAGCCGGGAGCGAACACCGTCGGCTCGGCTCCCGACAATCGCATCCGTCTTTCCGCCGCCGCTCCTGCGCACCTCGGAATTATCGAGGTCAATGGCAGCGATATCCGCCTTGCATCGCCGCCCGGAGGATTTTCGCCGGGCGTTCAACTCGACGGATCTTCTGCGCAGGCCACAAAGCTTGCCGATGACGAGGCGGAGAAGCCATCGGCGCTGACAGCCGGCACTCTCACCATCCTTCTGCTGCATCGCGGCGACCGCCACGCGCTGCGCATCAAGGATTCGCAGGCCCCTACGCGATTCAACTTCCATGGCCTCCACTGGTATGCGCCCGATCCGCACTATCGCGTCGAGGGCCGCTGGATTCCGTTCGTTCCTATGAAGAAGATCAAGGTTCCGTCGATTATTGGCGTCACGGACGAGATGTCCGCGCCCGGAGTGGCCGAGTTTACCCTCGACGGAAAGACCCTGCAACTCGAACCCGTTCTTGAAGACCCGAACGCGAAACAGCTCTTCTTTATCCTGCGCGACACAACCAGCCGGGCTTCCAGTTCTAGTCCCGCTACCAGCTACGGCGCGGCGCGCTTCCTCTATACTGATTTTCCCGATCACGGACTCGACCAGCCCGGTCATCTGTCGCTCGACTTCAACCATCTCCAGAACCCGCCCTGCGCCTACACGGCCTATGCCACCTGCCCCCTGCCTCCTGAGCAAAATCGCCTCGCGATCGCCCTGCCCGTCGGCGAGGAGAAGTATTCGCACTGAGGGCGGGAGAATAATTCTTAATGATAAGTGCGGCTCACCGCCGCACTTCGGCGGATCAGATCCTGCAGGCGTTCGGAATCGATGGCGCGGAGCTGATGTCCAATCTCATGGGCGGCGCTGATGGAGCGCTCCGCCCAGTCTTCCAAGCGTCCTTCCGTCCGATCCGACTCCCGTGCCAGAGCCGCGCTCAGGCCGATCACAGTGAGTTGGTTGCGGACGATATCATTCACCACCAACTGCATTTCTCGGATGGTGTCGCGGCGGATCAGTCTCTGCCGCCGCCGGACCGCATAAAAGATGACTCCGTGAATGAACCCCGACGGCCGTCACCGCTGCCGCTTG
>CAYVSQ010000021.1:0-19063 GCA_964453815.1 uncultured Acidobacteriaceae bacterium
AACGGTTTGCCCGAGAAGGAGTATCTCCATGGGAGCAGCCACCGTCGCTCGAGATTCACAAACCCTGACGGAGGGCCCACACGTCCACCGCAATCTGTCGACGCCGCAGCTGGTCGAGACCGCGATCGCACGCGGCGAGGCCAGCCTTGCTGCGAACGGCGCCCTGGTTGCGCTCACCGGCTCTCGTACCGGCCGCTCGCCGCGCGACAAGTTCACCGTGGAGGACGTGGAGACCAAAGACCGCGTCGATTGGGGCAAAGTCAATCAGCCGTTTCCGCCGGATAAGTTTCAGGCGCTGCTCGATCGCGTCGTTCAACACATGGCGGAACGCGATCTCTACGTCATGGATCTCTATGCCGGCGCCGACCGCGAATACCGGCTGCCCATCCAGATCATCTGCGAATACGCCTGGCATGCACTTTTCGTAAAGCAGCTTTTTGTCCGGCCTGCATTGACAGAGCTTGCGCACCACGCCGCCGAATTTAGGGTGATCGCCGCGCCGGAGTTCGAGGCTGTTCCAGAACGCGATGGTACTCGATCCGGCACGTTCATCCTCGCGGATTTTTCACGGAAGGTGATCCTGATCGGTGGTACCAAGTATGCGGGCGAGATGAAGAAGTCGATCTTTGGCGTGATGAACTACCTGTTGCCCGCGCGCGACGTGTTCCCGATGCACTGCTCGGCGAATATCGGCGCGGATGGCGACACGGCGCTTTTCTTCGGCCTGTCGGGGACGGGCAAAACGACGCTTTCCGCCGATCCGCTGCGTCGTTTGATCGGCGACGACGAGCATGGCTGGAGCCCGGACGGAGTGTTCAACTTCGAAGGTGGATGCTACGCCAAATGCGTCGATCTCTCGGAAGAAAAAGAGCCGCAAATTTATCACGCAATTCGCTTTGGCTCGGTGCTCGAGAACGTTGTCATTGACGCGAAGACCGGGGAGCCGGACTACAGCGACATTCGCCACACTGAGAATACGCGTGCGGCCTATCCGATTGAATTCATCGCGAATGCGGTAATTCCCGGCGTGGGCGGCCATCCGAAAAATGTGCTCTTCCTCGCGGCCGATGCGTTTGGTGTGCTGCCTCCCATTGCGAAACTCTCGCCGGAGCAAGCCATGTATCATTTCCTGTCGGGATATACGGCAAAGCTGGCCGGAACCGAGGCGGGATTAGGCAGCGAGCCAGTGCCTGAGTTCTCCGCCTGCTTCGGCTCTCCGTTTTTGCCACTGGCGCCCAAGGTGTATGCCGAAATGCTGGGCAAACGTCTGCGGCAGTACGATGCGAAGTGCTGGCTGGTGAACACAGGCTGGACCGGCGGCGCCTTTGGGGAGGGGCAGCGCATGAGCCTGAAACACACACGTGCCATGGTGCATGCCGCGCTCGATGGACGCCTGGCGAAAGCCGAATTTGTAGTTGAGGATGCTTTCGGCTTGAGCATTCCCATTGCTTGCCCGGATGTGCCCAGCGAATTGCTGCACCCGCGCAATGCCTGGGCAGATAAGCGGGCCTATGACAAGCAGGCCCAGTTGCTGGCGGCAAAGTTCGAGGAGAATTTTCGCAAATTCGATGTGCCGGAGACTGTGCGCGCCGCTGGTCCCAAATCCCGCAAATAGGATCCGGCAAATGGGCTTCCGAAGGCAGACGACGTGTTTCTACGCAAGCTGCGCGGCGAGCGCATCGATGTTCAAGATCAATCCCAGCGCTGCCCTATCGCATGGATCGACAACTTCGCCATGCGCAACTCCACCAAAGATGCGCTCTTCGACGACACCCTGCCCAATGGTGTTGGCGTGATGGAAGCCGGCTACCGTGAGCCTGTCGCGGTTACAAAATTGCGATGGAAGACTGGTTCAGACGCAGAGGATATCTGAAGCCGGGTGGGGGCTCAAGTTTCAGAGTGAACCGGTTGCGCCGGAAGTATTTAGGCGAGAAACGACAGGTTCACAAACGCTTTCCCAGAAGCGGGGTAGGCCCAGACAACCGCTGCGCGCGCTTCCTATCAAAGGCGTGGCACATTGTGTGCCACACTTCTCTCAAAAGCCATTTCATCCATCCAGGGCTTAGCTTTGACGCATCCTAATTACTGTTCGATAATCCCCAACTCAAACTGGAGTAACTTTCATGAAACTAGAAACATTGCATGAACTGTTGATCGATGAACTGCAGGACCTGTATTCGGCGGAAACGCAGATAACCAAAGCACTCCCCAAGCTCGCCAAAGCCTCTTCTGCCCCATCGCTGAAGCAGGCCTTTGAGCATCATCTCGAAGAAACGAAGAACCATGTAATGCGCCTGGAGCTAATTTTCGACCAACTGAACGAAAGCCCTAAAGGCAAAACCTGCGAAGCAATGAAGGGGCTGCTGAAAGAAGGTGACGAGCGTGTGGGTGAGGGAGGCGAGCCGGAAGTGCTCGATGCAGGACTGATCGCGGCAGCCCAGCGCGTCGAACACTATGAAATCGCAGCCTATGGCTCGGCCCGCACCTATGCCGAGTTGCTTGGTGAGAGAGAGGCTATGCGCTTGCTAAGCGAAACACTCGAAGAGGAGAAGGCGGCGGATGCAAAGCTCAGTCAGGTAGCGAAGAAGATCAACGTAGAAGCGAAAGCAGCTTAGCGGTCACGGACTCGTGCGGGCGCAAAACATTTCGCACCCGCACGACGACCATTTTCTTGCAGCGGGCAACCTTTCTTAGCCCCTGTCATCCCAACACACCAAGCGTGAAACGGTTGAGTGAAAGGAAAGTTCCTATGTTTCTCATATTGGCGTTGGTTTTGATTCTCGCGTGGGTCGGGGGATTTGTGGTGTTTCATACCGCAGGATTTCTCATTCACCTCTTGCTTCTATTCGCGGTCATTTCGATCATCTTCCACTTTCTTCGCGGAAGATCTTCGACCGTTTAGCCATCTTTCCAACGTAAGCTGGAGGCTACTCATGGTAATGCAGGAGGCTGAAGACGTCGTAATCGGCGAACTTCTCCCGACCCTTGAGAAAGTCAAGCTCAACGGCGAAGGCAAGCCCGGCGATGTGTCCCCCGAGCTGTTGCACCAGCTTCACGGTCGCCTCCATCGTCCCACCCGTGGCCAGCAAGTCGTCTACCAGGACAACGTTCTGACCCGGCTCGATAGCGTCGAGGTGAATCTCCAGCGAGTCCGACCCATACTCCAGATCGTAAGTGACGCGGGCCGTCGGAGCAGGCAGCTTGCGCGGCTTGCGCACCGGAACAAAGCCTGCGTTTAGACGGTATGCCAGCGCGGGACCGAAGATGAATCCGCGCGCCTCGATTCCCAGCACCAGATCAATGTCCTTCCCGATATAGTGCGCAGCCAGCGCGTCAATCAGCTCGGCAAATCCCTTTTTGTCCTTGAGCAGGGTCGTGATGTCGTAAAACAGAATCCCCGGCTTGGGAAAATCCGGGACGGTGCGAACCAGTTCCTTCAACGGGTCGCAATTGATGGGGGCGTGCTGTGCCAATCTCTGAGCCAATTTAACAAAACTCCTTTGCTCTGAAGGCTCTTGCCTATGGTTGAAGCTTCTACCAGGCCCCTTCAATCTGAAAAGGTCCAAGCTCGTTGGATTCGCTGTCAGCCAACTCGTGCTCAATGACGGTGTCCACACGGCTGCCGCGCGAGCCCTTGTACAGGGTTGTTTGCAGCTCGGCCAGCTCTTCTGGCTCACCCGCAGCGACAACCTCAACGTGACCGTCCTCCGTGTTGCGCACCCAGCCCTTCAAACCGAGTGCACCCGCTTCCCGATGCACAAACCACCGGAATCCGACGCCTTGTACGCGGCCTTTGATGAGGTAATGGCGAACCATGATCAACGGACTACGATGCGGAGTTAGTGTTGCAGAAGTCGGGGGACGGTGCAACCGTTGGGATGAAAATCGGCGCAGCCTGCGCCGCGCCGTCTGCCTGGAATCTCGGCAAGTCTATGCGCGCGAGAGATACGCCCCTTCGGCGGTATCCACACGAATCTTTTCGCCCTCGTTAATGAAGGGGGGTACCTGGACGACGAGCCCAGTTTCAAGAGTGGCCGGCTTGGTAACGGAGGATGCTGTTGCCGACTTCAGGCCAGGTTCGGTTTCGACCACGGTGAGCTCGACGGTCTGTGGAAGCTCGATGCCGACGGCCACTCCATCGAAGAAGGACACGGTGATCTGAAGATTCGGGGTCAGGTACTCGACAGCGTCACCAAGTGTGTCGTGCTTGAGGTGTGTCTGCTCGTAGTCCTCAGTGTTCATGAAGTAGTAATCGTCGCCGTCGTTGTAGAGGAACTCCATGGCGATTTCATCGACCACCACCCGGTCGATGGGATCGGGCGAGCGGAAGCGGTGCTCGAACATGGCGCCGGTGCGCAGGTTACGCAGTTTGGCCTGGATAAAAGCGCGCAGGTTGCCGGGCGTGCGGTGCTCGACGGAAAAGACGGCATGCAGTTCGTTGTTGTGCTTGATGATCATGCCCGGACGCATTTGTGTGGCGGGAATCGCCATAAGGGAAAAGCTCCTCACTTCAAATTACTGGGATTTTGCAGTAGATTCCGTCGCTGGATGCTGGATATTGCAAGACCTGCGCGGGAAACTTTCCAACCCTTAATTTTATCAGGGAGAAGAGGTCGCGAACATTTGCGCTGGCTTACTGTCGGCCAAAGAGCCGCGAGAAGAAGTGGCCAATACTGTGAAAGAAGCCGACCTGATTCGCCGGTTTGTGCGCCGGCAGCGGCGCTTGGGCAGCGGCTGGCGGCGTTGCTTCGCTCGCAGCCGTCTCCGGAGCGGCACCGGCAGCACCGGGCAGTGCAGGATTGGGCGTGGCCTTCGCATCATAAGTGATTGGCGCTTCAACCTGGGCATGCGCGACTCCCGTTGGAACTGCAGGCTGTGCTGGAGGCGCCGGCGGCGGCTTCAATCCTTCGCTCTCGGCCAGCGGGAAGGCCGTATCGGCGGGTGTCGAGGAGGGCCCCCCAAGGGGTCGACTCGCGACGGGTTGGCCAGGCTTCGCGGGATTCACACTGTTCGAGACGATGCCGGGCGCTGCGCTTGCGACGGACATGGGCGGCGCTGCGGCAGGACATCCGCAAGGCTCGGGCTCGTTGTCGACTACTTGCTGCAGGCTGCCGTGTTCGAACATCACCCGCTGGTTGGGCTGTACGCGATACAGGCCGCCCTCAAGCTGGCTGGTGACGGTTACATAAGGTGCATTCGCTCCGTGATTGTCGACGCACGTGTCGCCCTTCTGGTTCATCCTGACTTTCAACTCTGCCTGGCCGGGCCCGGAGATAAGAATGCGGAGATCAGGGGTCAGGAGTACATCGGAATATTTGCCGGGTGTATAGCTGGTTTCGATCGCTCCCTGGTCGAGCGCGATCATGAGCGCGGAGTCGGACGTCGGATCGCCGGAGGGATTTACGGTGACGTCTTTCGACAGATGCACCTTGGTCGAAGCACACAATCGTAACTCGCCGCCGCGCGCCAGTTGAACGTGGGCAGTTTCGTCGCCCGCGGTAATGGCTCCGTTGTTGCCGATGCTCGCCTTACCATTCTCCACGGAGAGCGAGCCGGAGAGCGAAACGCCTTCGGTCGAAACCCAGGCAATCGGCTGCTGTTGCGCATGGGCCGGGAGCGCAAACGCGAATCCTGCTCCGAGCATCAGCCAAAATCTTAAGCGCACTGCCTCAGAGCTCCAGAAAGTTCTTGATGAGCCGCTTACCGTCGTCCGTCAGTACGCTCTCGGGGTGAAACTGCACGCCTTCCACCTGATACTGGCGATGGCGCAGGCCCATGATGGTGCCATCGGCGGTGCGTGCGGAAACCTCGAGATCATCGGGAAGATTTTGGTCGGAAACAATGAGCGAGTGATAACGCGTGCAGGTCATGGGGCTATCGATGCCGGTGAAAATGGTCTTTCCGTCGTGCTCGACTTCACTGGTTTTGCCGTGCATCAGCTTCGGTGCGCGGACCACGTCTCCTCCGAAGGCTGCTCCGATGGCCTGGTGGCCAAGACAAACACCAAGGATAGGGACCTTGCCGGCGAATCGCTGGATGAGATCGATGCTAATGCCGGCCTCCTGCGGGGTGCAGGGTCCGGGCGAAAGCAGGACGCGCTCCGGGGCTAGAGATTCAACCTCGTCCACCGTCAATTCGTCGTTGCGGCGGATGGTCATCTCCGCACCCAGTTCTCCCATGTATTGGACGAGGTTATAAGTGAAGGAGTCGTAGTTATCGAGAACGAAGACCATACGCTGATTCCAGTGTAACGCTCGTCCGCCGGTGCTATCCTTTTATGCAGAATCGGAGGCCTTCTCATGAAGCTCTTCTACTCTGTCCTTCTGTTGCTCGCGGCTGTTCCCATCTGTGTTGCACAAAGCAACTCCGCTTCCCTGCAGGCCACGCCTTCGCTGGATCCGAATCCCAAAATGGGGATAGTGAACGATGAAGCCATGTCTCGTGCTGTCGCCGATTTTGCTGCGGCAGCAGCGACCAGGGAGTCTCAGAAAACGATGGACCGCATCAACCAGGCGGACTGCCCGGTGGTGCTTACCAGCGCTGGGCTGACTCCTTACCTGATGCTGCTCCATACCTCGGGCGAGACGGCCAACAACGGCGGCCTCGATCTCGAGTTCCGCAACGCGAGCGGCAAAGAGATTCGCTCCA
Source organism: uncultured Acidobacteriaceae bacterium (assembly GCA_964453815.1). Classification (GTDB taxonomy): domain Bacteria; phylum Acidobacteriota; class Terriglobia; order Terriglobales; family Acidobacteriaceae; genus Silvibacterium. Next base: position 6,649 of record CAYVSQ010000021.1, read on the forward strand.
TGGAATTCTCCGCGGAGATTCTTGTAAAGAAGAGCATCTACGATCTGGATCCGCTAAGGATTCACCTACACCTGACAGCTTACGGAACCGCCAGCATAGACAAAGCCTTTGCCCAATTCCGCCATCTGTCGTTGCCCCAGCAAATCCATCCGAGCATGGTGGAGAGGCTTACGTTGGAGCAGGTAACGTTCGTAGACGGCTCAATCTGGACGTCGAGGAACGATTCCTATTGCGGCTTTGCGCCGAGTCAGACGCTGCCCGTTGCTCGCTAATCAGCCCCTCGCGCGCTCGATCGCCCGTACTACGGCGCGCGCTTTGTTCACGCTTTCTTCGTACTCTTTTTCGGGAATGGAATCGGCCACGATGCCTGCTCCTGCCTGAATATGGCCCTGCTTGCCCTGCATCAGCAGGGTGCGGATAGCGATGCACGAGGTGAGATTGCCGGAGAAGTCGGCATAGAGTACGCTGCCGCCGTAGATGCCGCGACGGGTCGGCTCCAACTCTTCGATGATCTCCATGGCGCGAATCTTGGGCGCGCCGCTCAAGGTGCCGGCCGGGAAGCAGGCACAGAAGGCATCGACGGCGCTGAGGTCTTCGCGTAGCTTGCCTTCGATCGAGCTGACCAGGTGCATGACGTGCGAGTAGCGCTCGACGAACATTAGCTCCTTGACCTTGACAGTTCCATATTCACTCACGCGGCCCACGTCGTTGCGGCCGAGATCGACGAGCATCACGTGCTCGGCACGCTCTTTCTCGTCGTGCAGCAGTTCATCCTCGATGCGCAGGTCTTCTTCCTCATTGTTTGAGCGGGGCCGGGTTCCGGCGATGGGGCGGTATTCCACGCGTTGGCCCTGCACACGAACCAGCAACTCGGGCGACGAGCCGACGATGTGGGTCGCGATATCTTTGTTGGCGGTATCGTCGAGGCCGAAGCGCAAAAAGTACATGTACGGCGACGGGTTCACAATGCGCAGCGCGCGGTAGACGGAGAAGGGTTCGACTCCCGGTTCGACATCGAAACGCTGCGAGAGCACGACCTGAAAGACGTCTCCCGCGGCGATGTATTCCTTTGCGCGTTCGACGGCCTTGAGGAAATCCTTCTTCTTTGTCTTCGAGTCGATCTTGAACTTGCCGTGCATCTTCTTCTGTTTCATCGCAGGCAGTGGACGCGCCAGCCGCTTCGTCAGGCGGTTCAGCCGACGCAGGGCATCTTCATAGGCCGCTTGCGGTTTCTGCCTGCGCACGTCGGCAGTGACGATGAGGAGAATTTCCTTTTTGACATGGTCAAAGGCAAGTACTTCATCGAAGAACATCAGGCAGGCGTCGGGCATGCCCAGGTCGTCTATTGTCTGTTCTGGCAGGCGCTCGATCTGACGGACAACATCGTAAGAGAAGAATCCTACAGCCCCGGCGGTAAAGGGAGGTAAGCCCGGGACGCGAGCAGGAATGTGGCCATCAAGTTCTTGCTTCCAGAGCGCGAAAATGTCGCCTTCAGTCTGGCGCGTCTTGCGTCTTTCCGTAATTTCAATGGCGGTGTCGCGCGAGACAATCTTGCGATACGGCTGAATGCCGATAAAGGTATAGCGGCCAACATTTTCGCCTCCTTCGACGGACTCCAGCATGAAACACTCCGGTTCATCGGCCGCCAGGCGCAAGAACGCCGTTACCGGAGTTTCAACGTCCGCAGTAAGCGGACGGTAGAGAGGCACCAGTGTGTGGGTGCGCGCGAGACGGAGGAATTCAGAGCGCGCGGGGAAAGCAGTGGTTTCGGATCGCATGGTCAAGGCAATGGTAAACCGGGACTGGCCGTCCGGGTGCCTGTCAGAGATGGCCCAACAAGAGAGCCAAAGCGAACAACTCTATCGACGGCTTTGTCCATCCCCATTTGGCACCATCCAAGGTAACCCCTACGAGCACCGTCAAACCTTGCGAGGTGTCAATTTCGAAGCCTATACTCGGTGAGTTTGGGCAGAATTGGATTTTGTTCAATGGGACCAGCCCGCACAATTTTGTGCGAATTTGCAGGTGGTGCTCGTAAGACTTTGAAGAACAGACGCATCCGGTCATCGAGGACCGGCGGATGCGTCCGAGATTCGCTGGCATCGGGGTGTTGCGATTCAAGAAAGTTCATCCCGAAGGCGGAAGATCGGTCCTGAGGATAAAGGAAATTTATGGCGACCATCTCTCTCGAGCAGGAAATCAACCCCTGGGAAGCTCAGGCTGCTCGGTTCGACTTTGCAGCACGCAAACTTAACCTCGACGAAGGTCTTTGGAGGGTGCTGCGGTATCCCTCCCGCGAAATTATTGTGCATTTTCCGGTCTCCATGGACGACGGCCGCATTCAGGTGTTTACCGGTTTTCGCGTACAGCATTCCGTTGCGCGCGGCCCAGGCAAAGGCGGTATCCGTTACACACCGGATGTTTCGCTGGACGAGGTACGCGCTCTTGCCAGCTGGATGACCTGGAAGTGCGCTGTGGTCAATATTCCCTTTGGTGGGGCCAAGGGCGGAGTGATCTGCGATCCGAAGAAGATGTCGATGGGCGAACTGGAGCGTATGACCCGTCGCTATACCGCTGAAATTATTGAATTCATCGGGCCAGAAAAGGACGTTCCCGCGCCTGACGTAAACACCAATGAGCAAGTGATGGCTTGGATCATGGACACCTATTCCATGCACATGCGCCAGACGGTCACCAGCGTGGTCACCGGCAAGCCGCTCAACATTGGCGGATCGCGCGGCCGCCGCGAGGCCACAGGACGCGGCATCAGCGTGGTTTGCGACGAGGCTCTCAAACATCTGCACATGCGGCGCGATGGTTGCCGGGTGATCATTCAGGGCTTCGGCAATGTCGGATCCAATGCTGCCAAGCTCATGCAGGACAAGGGCTACAAGATTGTCGGAGTGGCCGAATACGACGGTGGCCTCTACAATCCCAATGGCATCGACGCCTGTTCGCTGATCGAGTACCGGCAACGCAATGGCTCCCTTCTCGGCTTCAGGGGCGCTGAAGCATTTGACCCGATCGAGTTGCTCACCACCGACTGCGAAATCCTCATTCCCGCCGCGACCGAGAACGTAATCACCAGCCGCAATGCGGACCGCATTCTGGCGCGTATCGTCTGCGAAGGCGCTAACGGACCCACCACCGCCGTCGCCGACGAAATTCTCGCTGACAAGCACGTCTTCATCATCCCGGACATCCTGGCCAACGCCGGCGGCGTGACTGCTTCCTACTTCGAGTGGGTACAGGACCGTCAGGGCTATTTCTGGAAGGAAGCTATCGTCAACGAACAGCTCGACGGCATCCTGGCCGAGAGCTTCGACGACGTGGTCCGGTATTCCGAAGCGCACAATGTCAACAATCGCATCGCCGCCTATATGTTGGCCATCGATCGCGTGGCCTTCACCATCAAGCAGCGCGGCATCTACGCCTGAAATTCAACGGAAAGCAACAAAAGGACGGTTCAACGCCGTCCTTTTACTTTTATAACCTCACTCCCAGTGGGCTTTCCCGAGCCTGAAGTCACTTCCAATTGAGTTCTAGGCCGCTCCGCAACCCAAACCGTAACGCTGCTGGTGCATAATGGCCGTAAGCCCCTCAACGCTCCCCATAGCGTTACGGAGCTCCGAGCCCGCCGAGCAAAATTGTGAATCTGCCCAACTCCATCACGATGATCCGCATCTTCGCGGTCCCCATCCTCATCTGGATGCTCTCGCCGCACTTCCCGCACGGTGGCTGGCACGGCGAACAGGAGATTGTTGCATCGCTCTTCTTCATACTGGTTTCGATCAGCGACGGGGTCGACGGTTACCTGGCCCGTCACAGAGGCCAGATTACGACCATGGGTACGCTGCTCGATCCGCTGGCTGACAAGTTGCTGATCACTGCGGCTTACATTGCGCTGGTCCAGTTCAATCCGCACGTCGTTAAGCCGTGGATTGCTGTCGTGGTGATCGGCAGGGAATTTCTCGTAAGCGGCCTCCGTTCCATCGCTTCCGCCGAGGGTTTCACTATCGAGGCCAGCGACCTGGGCAAGCTGAAAACCGTTATTCAGATTGTTTCCGTCGTAGCCGCTATTCTGGCGCACGGCTGGCATGAGTGGCGTTTCGGTTGGTTCATCATGCCCGTCGATCTGATCGCCGTGGTCGGCATCTACTGGATGGCGCTGGTGTCCACCATTTCGGCTATCGATTATTTCGTCGGATTCTGGCGCAAGATCGAGCACGCCTCGAGCGGTCGCCGCAAGCGCGAAAACAGCTTTGTACTATCTCGGCGCAAGAAGGATGTGCCTGCGGCCAATAAAATCTGAGCAGAGCTAAGGCGTATTCACCAATTGAATCGTCCCTGCCTCGAAGGTCTTTCCTACGGCAATCGCATGAAATTCCATGTCACTGGGAATTTCGGTGAGCAGTTGCTTTTCCAACAGAATCAATATCGGCGATGGGCCGACGAAATTTCGCAGCGGTTCGGGATCGGCATAGCGGCGTGCCTGATCCAGGGTGTCTGGAGAGTGAACCAGATATACCTGCTGCAACGGCCGGCGCACCGCGAACAGCAGCGTCGGAAGCTGCGCAACCGTGTCTTTCTGCCACAACAGTACAGGCCCCGAAAGCCTCGTCACATCCGGGGCTGCAAGCGCTGTTTTCAGCAACGCCTCGCCCTCGCGGTTCGCGTGCAGTACGGTACCGCTGGCGTTTCTGGTCGTCGTTAGGCTCTGCCGTAAGGGCTTTGTTGCCACAGACGCTGCGCCATAGGTCGCGAATGCCGCCAGCGCCCCCAACCACACAAAACTGCGGCTGCGATTTTCGAGCGAGGCGGCCAGCCAATCTCCGGTTATTAGTGCCAGAGCAGGATACGCCGGGAAAATATATTTCGGGCTTCGCGTTGCCACAACTGAAAAAAAGATCAACACTACGGCAGCGAACACTACCCACTCGCGCAGTTCGCGCCGTCGCGCCTGCCACCACAGAGCAAATGGAAAAAGTATCAGCCACGGTGACGTATACGCCGTCAGCACTTTCAGGTAATACCACCATGGCGTCGTATGGTCTTCGATCTGGCTCGTGGCGCGGGCGATCACGTGCAGTGCCACGTACTCACGCAGAAATTCGCGCCCAAACGTTTGCAGCATGTATAGATGCCAAGGCAGCACCAGCGCCGCGAAAACGCACAGCCCGCCAAAAAAAGGCCAGCTCAGCTGCCGCCACCCCCACCGATTCCAAACAAGCAGCACTAACAAAGTCAGCACAAGAGTTAGGCTGGCGGCTCCCTTGGTCATCGCTGCGACGGCGAATCCCGTCCAGAACCAATACCAGCCCGTCAGCTCGTCGTTACTGACTCGCGTCAGGCCCCAGATCGCCGCAATGCAGCCGAGTGTTAGTAGCGCGTCCAGCTCACCCATCCTGGCGACACGCAGGAATCCAAAGCTGGTCAACAGGATGAAGGTGGCAATCCACGCCGCCCTTATCCCGTGCGTTCGTAGCGCAATAGCATGTACCGCGCCCACTAGCCCCACGCTCGCCAGTGCCGATGCGGCCCGGGCCCAGAACTCGCTCACACTAAAGATCCGATAAAAGATCGCCGTCAACCAAAGGCCCAGAGGAGGTTTCTCAAACCAGGGTTGAAAATGCCAATGCGGAATCAGCCAGCCGTGCCACAGGAACTCCCGAGAGACCTCTGCATAAATGCCCTCGTCCCAGTCGGCCAGCGCCTTGTGGCCCAACAGGGGCAGCAGTACCGCGGCCGCAGCCAGTATCGCCGAAATTAGAGAAAGCGCGGCCGGGCCGCGAGAGATCTGGTTTGAATTCCGGGTGGGGATGGCGTTTACCCTGCCTGCTTGGGAGAATGAGCTCACACTCGACTCTGTAGTCGCAAGAAACGAGGTTTCAATGGCCGTATTTTACGTGCCGGGGAGAAGAAACTGTGGGGAAGAAACATCGGCCTTCCGCAGAAGGCCGCACTTTGTCTCGTGAGTGCGTCTTTTTGTACCCATCTCTCCGTCTGTTGTTTGAGAGGTTCGCGCGGGCTCTTCCAGAGAATTTCCCCGGTTCGATCCTCCAACATGGAAAAGCCCCGGTGGTTCGTGGGTCCGCCGGGGCTCTCCTGTCTGTAGCCGTTTCAGCGGTTAGGCCGAAGCGGCATGTCCATGCGGATGCGCCACGCGCGTCAACTGGTGGACGAAATGATAGGGCGGCCAAGGGCCCGAGAGCTGCATCTGGCAGTCCTTCATCAGCTGGCTAGCGCTCGAATACTTGTTCTGGTAGCGCTCCACGCATTTGTGATCGATCAGGTGCGCGATATCGAGCAGCATCTTCCCCGCATCCGTGCGCTTGCACGAAATCTCTTCAGCCAGCGGCGAGAACATCCGATGCATCTGCACGGAAACCGCTCGCGCCTTGGTCTGGCGTTCGCGCTGCAGAGTCGCACTCTCCCGCAGGTTAGTTAGATACTCCCGGCCAACCTTGCTGACCTCGGCTGTAACTACCCGCCGAAGCTGGTCACGGCAGCAATCGTCGAGAGTCACCTTCAGATGCATCTCGGCCTTGCCGCGCAGCCGCTCTATATTGGTCACAAACTGCCGCTGATTCGACCGGATCGAGCGCCGCAGGGCGTCGTCATCGGCAAACACTGTGCCGAAGCGGAAGGGAAGCACGGTCGATGTTTTGAAGCAGTCCGCGATCACGCGCGCATGATCCATGGCTGCTCTCTGATTGAAATTGTCTACTGGGGAGTGTTCGCTGACTATGACGGCTAAATCACTTGCTGGGTAGAGAAAGACTTGGTTACCCTGAATGCCCGAAACTGCTTCCATCGGAATTGGTTTACGGTGACGAATTAGCTCAGGGAAGGCTTGTTTTTCTGTAATGCAGTAGGCATACCATGCCATATGAGTCGCTCCACGCGGGCTTTAGGAAGAATTGAGACTTCTGCAATTCGAGGATTGACTGCGTGTTTTCCTGATCTTCGCAGCGCTCGCTCACACGGCGAATCGCGACGAAGCCTGCAACGAACTGCCACGTATGCTATCCCCGAGAGTTAAGAACTGGCAACAGCAGTTGGCTTATCCACAGCAAAGTTAGCAAACGAAAGCGAATTTGTTTTCGTATTGCTGCAATCTCTATTCACTTAGTCAACGAATGCCCTTGTTGTGTCCGGAAAGGGTTTCAAGGGCGATCTTTATGGAGCATGCCACTCCCTCTCGAACGGCCCTCCGAGTGGCGTTGCGCCGCGCGGCTCACCAGCTTTACGACTCGCCGGTTATCTTTCCCGACCCGGTCGCTGTTCCGATCCTGGGGCAGACTTACGCGGAGGAATTAAGACGAACTCCCCGCCGGACCGATCGGCCTTTCTCCATTGCGCTGCGGGCCTTTCTGGTGGCTCGCAGCCGGTATGCCGAGGACAACCTGAGCCGGGCCGTTACTGCCGGCGTTCGACAGTATGTTTTGCTCGGCGCGGGCCTCGACACCTTCGCCTATCGAAATCCTTACCCGGGGCTGCGTGTCTTTGAGGTGGATCACCCTGCCACGCAGCAGTGGAAACGGGACCTGCTTCAGCGCAGCGGCATTCGGATTCCAGAAAGACTGACATGCGTGCCAGTGGATTTCGAGAGCCAGTCGCTCTCGGCGCAGCTCCAGACCTCGGGTTTCAACATCCATGGGCCAGCCTTCTTCGCCTGGCTGGGTAATGGTTCCCTACCTGACGCTGGCAGCCTTCCGGACGACGCTCGGCTTCATCGCCACGCAGCCGGCGGGAAGCGGGGTGACTCTCGACTACGGGCAGCCGCGAGGCGCCCTTCCCTGCCTTGAACGCCTGGCGCACGATTCATTGGCTTCGCGGGTCCGGCTCGCGGGAGAGCCCTTCCAGCTCTTCTTTACGCCCGCGGAGATCGCCGGGGAATTGGCGAGCTTCCACAGCATTGAGGACCTTGGCTCGGCTGAGATCAACGCGCGCTACTTCCGCGGACGTGCCGATCAGCTCGCCGTCCGGGGCATGGCAGGACGGCTGCTCTGCGCGTGGCGGTAGGGTTGCTACCCTCCCGGCTTTTCCTGTGGCTTGAAAGTGATTCATTCCATGGTGCTTATTCTTTATAACTAGTAACTGATTCATTTCATTGGAGAAGCGTATAACTGATTGTTTCGGAGGGGGTTATCCGCCGGAACCGTGGCTATGCGGCCGAAGTGTGCCAGCTTCGGGTCCCGTGTCAGTTGTTCGAGCCGGGTGATTGCAGCCTCAAGGATCGCCTCGACATGAAGCGGCGGGATGAGTTTGGCATGAAGCTCGTAGACAGTGTTCTGAAGGGTGCAGGCGATAGAAAAGATGTCCATGTACTGGATTCTCGGAATGATTTCTCGAGTATCGGCGTTTCTTTCGCGCTGATGGGGATCGGCGTGGGCGCGGCACCAGGGCCGACCCCTTAGAGCAAACGCGGGAATTGCGAGCCGGTGAAAAAATCTCGGTGCAAAGACAGACCATCGGGCTGCTCCTTTCGATCAATGTGGCAATAAAAAGGTCCGCGCGAGCGGACCTCAGGTGCTACTTCTGTTCTATCAAGTCGGGGAAATGATCAACCAGGTTTCTCTAGCAATATCCACAATTAATTCAGCGAGTTACGAAGCTATGGACGGCCTCGGGGCTCGACAGAAACTCCGGCTAGGGTTCATTGAATGTAGTGATAACGGATGGATCTTCAGAAGGAAGAAGATTTTTCCCTCCTATCTGTCGGATGACGATCAGGCTCCGCCTGATCACCTCTTTTTCCCGAAATATATTCCTTGAGCTTCCAGCAGTGGGCAAACTCTTCGCGCTTATGGCTGGTTCCCATCACGTTAAAGGAGCGGGTATGTTTCGAATAGATGACTTGTTGGATTCCACCGTGGATCGAGTTCACGTTATTGTAGTGACCGATGCCCGTTCCGGTGTATTCCCTGCTCATCCTGATGTAGCTATGCCATTCTGGGTTCCCGGTTGCGTGAAAGCCCGACGCTTCGAGTAGGCCGTCGGCGGGTTGCCATGCGATTTCCACTGTTCCACCCGTCGGCTCGTGCGTCCCGTCATCCCTGACGCGGTAATTCAGGTAGTGGCCAGCCAGAGAACCGTACTCCCGTGTGAGGGCTCGCAGTTCAAACCGCTTCCGGAATCTGGCGCCCATCTGCCAGTCCGTGATTGCTCCTACTATTGCACCTAACACGGATCCGACTGCAAGGTTCGGCCAACTAATCGGCATTTCGCACTCCTACGGTGTAATCCGAAGCTCTTCGTAGGATGTACGACAATTCTGCCTTTCCGGTTCCCGTGTGGGTCCGATCGGTTTGAGATTCGGCGATTCACCACCAACCGAGATCTAGCGCGTCTCCGGTGTCATAAAACAAGATGCGACCCGAAAAGGTGGGAACCGCCCGCGGCGCTTCTCCGTATTCGGCCACATGGCACACGACCTGCGGTTTGCTCTGCGCATGATCCTCTCCCATCGCCTCTTTTCTGCCGCAGTGGTGGTGACCCTGGCGCTGGGGATCGGCCTCAACACGATGGTTTTTACGCTGATCAACGCAGTGTTATTCAAGCCGGTGCCGGTGCCGGGTGGTGCGCAGCTGGTCTCGGTCATGGGCAGCAACCTCAAACAGAGTGAGAACACCCTGCGCGTGTCGTACCCCGATTTCCTTGACTACCGAGCTCAGAACTCGTCTCTGGCGGCGTTGGAAGCTGCCAAAGACGACGAGGGCATCTTGAGTGAAACCGGTATTCCTCCGCAGGCATACCGGATGCAGGAGGTCTCGTCGGGCATCTTCGAGATGATGCACATCCGGCCGGTATTGGGGCGCGGATTCCTTTCGGACGATGACAAGGCGGGAGCGGCGTCGGTGGTCGTTCTCGGGTACGGCATCTGGAAAGACCGTTATGTCAGCTCACCAAACGTGCTGGGCCGACAGGTGCGCATCAATGAGAAACCGGTAACGATTGTCGGCGTGATGCCGAAGGGGTTCAGGTTTCCGACAAATATTGACATGTGGACTCCGCTGGTTCCCACGACCGAGTTGGAGAAGCGCACCACCCGGCAGCTGGCGCTGTTTGGAATGCTCAAGCCCGATGTCGGCATTCTGCAGGCAAATGTGGACATGGGCGGCATTGCGCGACGCCTTGCAGTGCAGTATCCGGATGACAAGGATGTCGGCATGACGGTCGAGACATTCCACGAGCGCTATAACGGCGGACACATCCGCGTGATTTTTCTCCTGATGATGTCGGCCGTGGCGTTCGTGCTGCTGATTGCCTGCGCGAATGTGGCGAACATGATGTTGAGCCGCGCGAGGCTGCGGCAGCGCGAGATGTCGATCCGCTCGGCGCTGGGAGCCTCGCGGTGGCACGTCGTGCGCCAACTGCTGATTGAAAGCGTGTTGTTGAGCACTCTCGGTGGCTTGCTTGGATTGACGCTGGCGTGGCTGGGAGTTCACTGGTTCGATCTTTCCACCCAGGATGTAGGCAAGCCTTATTGGATCGAATTCACGATGAACTACACGGTGTTCGGCTACTTTGCCGCTCTGTGTATCTTCAGCGGGCTGCTCTTCGGCATAGCGCCGGCATTGCGCTTCTCACGTGTCGACATGAACGAGGTTCTGAAGGACGGCGCACGCAGCGTGGGCAGACACTCCAGCGGCAGGCTGTCGAGCTTGCTGGTGGTCTTCCAGTTCGCGCTTACGCTCGTGCTCCTTACCGGAGCAGGTGTGTTTGTACACAGCCTGCTCAATAGCCTGGCAGCAAATCAAGAAGTGCCGGCGGAACAGATTGCTTCGGCGCGGATCTCCTTTCCCGAGGAGCGTTACAAAGACGCCGATGCACGCCAGCGATTTTATGACCAGCTTTTGCCGCGCCTCAAGGCGCTTCCCGGCGTAACGCACGTAGCTTTAACATCAGACCTGCCGGGTCTAGGAGCTGCATCAAGGGATATCGAGAGTGAGCACTCAACGATCAGCGACGAGGCCCACCGCCCTTCGACTTCCTTTATTGTTCAGTCTCCGGGCTATTTCGACGCGATCAACCTGCCAATCCTGCTTGGCCGCGATTTCAACGAAATCGACGGTACGGCGAATCATAAGGCCGCTATCCTTACGCGCGAGTGCGCAGAGCATTTCTGGCCGGGACAGTCCGCGATCGGCAAACGATTCCGCTTCTACGATGACAAAAACAAGCCGGGTGACTGGATTACGGTCGTCGGGATTTCGGCAAATATCGTTCAGGAAATGAATGAGAATTCGCCGAAGCCGCTGATGTTTATTCCTCTCCGGCAGGAAGGCTGGAACGGCATGGCTCTGCTGATACGGTCCAGCAACGATCCGATCGCAGCAGTGCGCGCCGCTGTGCACAGCCTCGATGAGGGACTGCCGCTACGCGATGTTTATACACTGCCCCAGGCAATTCAGCACCAGGAATGGTCTCTCCATCTTTTCAGCGAGATCTTTTCCGGGTTTGCGCTAATCGCGCTGCTGATGGCGGCTGTGGGCATCTATGCCGTTCTCGCGCAGGCAACGAGCAGCCGCACGCAGGAGATCGGCGTGCGGATGGCGCTGGGAGCCAACGCGAGTAATATCGTTGCGCTGGTGATGAGACGCGGGCTATGGCAGATCGCTGCGGGTCTCGGGCTTGGTCTCGCGGCAGCGTTGCCCGCGGTGCGCCTTATGGCGAGCCTGCCGCTCGGCGTCTCTCCGTCCGAGCCTATTGTCTTTGCGCTTGTCGCGTCATTGCTGGCAATCGTGGGGCTGCTGGCCTGCTGGATTCCAGCGCGCAGGGCGGCCACGCTCGATCCGGTGAAAGCGATCCGCTACGAGTAGATCGAGCGCGCGGCTCTTGCGGATACTTCGCCCCTGGCTGCGCAACGAAGGAATCGGGCAGACGATCGCGATCATCGAAACCGATTGATGGCTCGTTTCTCAACCTGGATGAATGTCAGAGCCGATGCGGGGATATTGGTGACGATGATGCCTATGGTCCTAAAACTGCACCATTACGCCGTATTGGGAGCCGAGGCTGAATCCATGTGCTTGATGAGCAGCACTTCGTTGCCGATCTCATTGTAGATCAGCTCGTCCACGGTGCCGGCCGCTAGAAGAAGGCCATATCCCCCGGCCCGCATTCCTTCTTCCTCGCGCTGCGCAATGTGGGCTGCGGGATCGCCGGACGGATTTGCGATAACTGTGTGGGTAAGCGATTCACGGCGGAAGCCGGCCCCGGGATCGCGTACGTAAAACACCAGCGACCTTTCAGTCCGAACGCCGGTGACCTCAACCACTTGTTCGGGATTAAACGCCGCTCCATGCTCCATTGCGTTCAGCAAAATCTCTCGCAACGCGTGTATCGTGTCCAGCCTTGCGTCCTCAGGCAACTGAGAGCTTAGCTCTTTCGCAAAGGTCAGAAGGCGTTC
>CAYVSQ010000022.1:0-10056 GCA_964453815.1 uncultured Acidobacteriaceae bacterium
AGTCTTCGATGGCGCCGAATTCGAAGTGCCAGATGCGTGTAGCGACTTCGTCGATCAGGTCATGGTCGTGCGTGACGAGAAGCACCGTGCCTTCATACTTTTGTAGCGCAATGTTGAGGGCGTTAATCGATTCGAGGTCGAGATGGTTCGTCGGCTCGTCGAAGATCAGGATGTTGGGCTTCTGTAGCATGAGCTTGCAGAAGAGCAGGCGCGCGGCTTCTCCGCCGGAGAGAGCTTCGGTAGGCTTGAGGCCTTCTTCACCGCGGAAGAGCATCTGTCCGAGAATGCCTCGGATCTCTTCCTTGGTGACCTTGGGATCCCACTGGTGCAGCCAGTCAGAGACGGTGAGGCCATGCTCGATCATGCCGGTATGGTCCTGGGGGAAGTAGCCAATCTGGGCTTCGTGCCCCCATTTAATGAGGCCGGCGTTGAGGATAAAGCCTTTTTCTGCGAGATCCGGCGACGTGGAGAGCAGCGATTTAATCAGCGTGGTTTTGCCCACGCCATTTCTGCCCATCAGTGCAATCTTCTCTCCGCGCATAACATTGGCGGTGAAACCTGCGATGACGGTCTGGTCACCATGGCTCTTGTGAATGCCTTCGAACTCGAGCGCCGTCTTGCCCGATGGACGGAGCATGTCGAAGCGGATGTAGGGCCGTTGAATGTTGGAGCGGGCCAGCTCCGTGGTTTGCAGGCGCTCGACTTCCTTTTTGCGGCTGGTGACCTGACTGGAGCGCGTGCCGGCGGCGAAGCGAGCGATAAATTCGTTCAACTGCGCGATCTTCTTTTCGCGCTGCTCGTTCTGCGATTCAAGGCGCGAGCGAATCTGCGTTTTCGCGACCACCATCTCGTCGTAGCCGCCGGTGTAGGTAATGATGGTCTCGTAATCGATGTCGGCGGTATGGGTGGTGACGCTGTTGAGGAAGTGCCGGTCATGTGAAATCGTGATCAGCGTACCTTCGAACCTGACCAGAAAGTCCTGGAGCCAGTGGATCGAGTCGAGATCGAGATAATTGGTGGGCTCATCGAGTAGAAGAGCCTGAGGGTTGCCGAAAAGCGCCTGGGCAAGCAGAACGCGGACCTTCTGACCGCCCTGCAACTCGCTCATCTTGCGTTCGTGCAGTTCGTCAGGGATGTCCAGACCCTGGAGCAGCACCGCAGCATCGCTCTCGGCGGTGTAGCCGTCTTCTTCGCCGACGATGCCTTCGAGCTCACCGAGGCGCATGCCGTCATCGTCGGTGAGCTCAGCCTTGGAGTAGATGGCGTCGCGTTCTTCGAGGGCAGTCCAAAGGCCCTTGTTGCCCATGATGACGGTGTCGATGACGCGGTAGGCGTCGAAGGCATACTGATCCTGGCGCAGGATGCCAATCTTTTTGGGGCGGACAACGTTGCCCTTCTGAGCATCCAGTTCGCCGGTGAGGACCTTCATGAACGTGGATTTGCCGGAGCCGTTGGGCCCGGTGAGGCCGTAGCGCCGACCATTGATAAACGTTATTGTGACGTCGTCGAAGAGAATCTTGGCGCCGTAGCGCATGCTGACATTGTTGACTGAGATCATTTTGGTTCCGTTTGAATTTTGTGGCTACAGTCTTCCGTGCGAACGCCTGGGAGGCGCGATTCGAAAAGACTATGACGTGGCCCGTACTTCAATTCTACAAGCAAGATGTGGGATTTTCTTTAAAAGAGATGCGTGATGAGTTGATTGGTCGCCAGTGCCGCCAGATATGCAAGCATGCTCATATATGCAAACTGCAGTGCCGGCCACTTCCAGCTATTTGTCTCGCGGCGGACGATGGCTAGCGTAGAGGTGCATTGCATGGCGAAGGCGAAGAAGACAACCAGCGCCATTGCACCGCCGAGGGTGAGTTCGTGACGCAGTGCTGCCTGCAGGCTAAGTGACTGGGTGGCGGGGTCGGCTCCGTAGAGCGTGCCCAGGGTGCCCACGATGACTTCGCGGGCGATGATCGAGCTGAGAAGGCCGATGCCGATCTTCCAGGTGAAGCCTAGTGGGCGGATGACGGGTTCGATCCACTGGCCTACGCGTCCGATCAAGCTCTCCGGCAGTGTCGCGTGGAAGGGTATATGACTGAGGATCCAGAGCACGACGGTGACGCAGAGAATGATGGTTCCAGCCTGCTTGAGAAAGACCTTGCCGCGATCGATAACACGCAGGCCCAGAGAGCGCAGCGTAGGCAGGCGGTACTGCGGCAACTCGAGGATGAAGGGCGCGGAGGCAGCCTTGAGGATCGAAGACTTGAGCAGCCGCGCGGTGAGCAGCGCGGCCAGAAAACCCATGAGATAAAGCGAAAGCATAACTGCGGCGCGCAAGCCAAAGAAGTCGCCGATGAGGGGCTTATTCGGAATAAAGGCCGCGATCATCAATAGATAGATGGGCAGGCGCGCGGAGCAGGTCATGAACGGCGCGACGAGGATGGTCGCGAAGCGGTCGCGCTTATTCTCGATGGTGCGTGTGGCCATAATGGCCGGAACCGCGCAGGCATACGCGGAGAGCAAGGGAATAAAAGCCTTGCCGTTGAGCCCGATAGAGCGCATCACGCGATCAGCGATGAGCGCCGCGCGGGCCAGATAGCCGGAGTCTTCGAGGACTCCGATGAACAGGAAAAGCAGCAGTATCTGCGGCAGGAAGACGAGAACTGACGCAACGCCTCTCCAGATACCGTCGATGAGCAGGGATTCGAACCAGCCGTGGCCGAGGAACGTTCCGACCCTGGCTCCGGCAGCATTGAGAAGGTTGCCGAAGGTATTGCTTAGCGGCTGGCCGATGGAGAAGACGACCTGGAAGACGCTGATAACCACCGCCAGAAAAAGCAACGGTCCGCCGATCCGATGCAGGAGGATGCGGTCGAGCTTGCGAGTCCACTCGGAGGAAAGTGGCGCTTTGTACTTGGTGCGGGTGCTGATGCCAGTGGCCCACTGGCGGTAGGAGCGCGCGTTGCCCACCACCGGCAACTCCAATTTTGAAGGTGAACGTGGCTGGACGACCTCGCTTTTGCGGTCGAGGAAGTGGGTGATGGCGTCCAGACCCGTTCCGCGGGTGGCGCTGATTTTGGCAACCGGGACGCCGAGTTCCTGGGCGAGAGCGAGCGTGTCAACTTCGCCGCCGCGAGTCTCCATCAGGTCGCTCATGTTGAGTAGGACGAGAGTGGGCAAGCTGAGAGACAGAACCGGCGCCGCCAGCATCAACTGGCGGCGCAGATGGAGGGAATCGAGAACGAGCAGCACGGCGTCGGGTGCAGGGGTTCCAGGCATCTCGCCGTGTAGGACGTCGACTGCCACGCGGGAGTCTTCAGAATAGGAATCAAGACTGTAGATGCCGGGGAGGTCGATGAGAGTGAGTTCGCCGCGGCCGATGCCGCTAAGCTTGCCAAAGTGCTGCTCGACTGTGACTCCCGGGTAGTTGGCCACCTTCTGCCGGAGACCGGTGAGGCGATTGAAGAGCGTGGACTTGCCAGAATTGGGAGGACCGATAAGGGCGACTGTGCGAATTTTGCCCGGAACGCGAGGCTCGACCTTGATGTCGACGGTCGCTGTGGTGCAGCAATCGCTCATCAGTGATCCTCCTCAATCGCACGAACGCGGATGAAACGAGCCGTTTCGCGGCGCAGTGCAATTTCAAAACCATCAATGTAGTAAACGGTTGGATCGCCGGCTGGAGCGCGACGTATCACGACGATTCGCGCTTCGGGAACAATGCCCATGTGCATAAGGTGATGTCCTACCTCATCCGGGAGATCCAGGGCCTCGACGATCGCCATTGCTCCAATACTTAATTCGCTTAGTGCATTCAACTTGTGCCCAGCCCTGGAGCTTTCGTCTCATCCCCTCTTTCGATGATAACGCAATTAGGACCAATTCGCTCGCAATTGATGGGGTCTAGAATTCTGCCATGGTTTTCCAGGAATTTCGCGGGACTCTGGATGGGACGCGGCCACCAGACGAAGCTTCTCCTTTGCTGATAGCGCTGTGGTGGGATGCCAGGGGTGACTGGGCGCGGGCGCATGAGATAGCCCAGGATGTTGAATCACCTGATGGTGCATGGGTGCATGCCTATCTACACCGCAAAGAAGGCGACGGTGGGAATGCCGACTATTGGTACAAGCGGGCAGGAAAATCTTCCTCGCCGGCTTCCCTCGAAGCTGAATGGGAAGAGATTGTCAGAGAACTGCTTCTTCGGACATGATCGCATTTCGGCCGTAACCGGGGAGACAGGGCACTGTTCAATTTTGAACAGTGCGTTTCCGCGTGTGGACATGACCGCGTGGAGGCAACTCTCTCAATCCGAACAGATTGAGTGGTTTGAGGGGAATCGGCATTGGACAGCGGCATGCAGGATAATTTCCGACTACTTCTGGCGGAGGCACCTGGATGTTAGCAGATCTGAGATTTGCGTTGCGGCAGCTGACGAAGTCGCCGGGATTTGCGCTGACAGCGATTTTGACGCTCGCCTTAGGGATTGGCGCGAATACGACAATCTTTTCTCTGCTCGATCAGGCGCTGTTGCGTTCGCTGCCGGTGCGCGACCCTCAGCAATTGGTAGTGCTGGAAGCGACACCCTACAACGTGTGGAATGGAAGCACATCGACCAATGGCGGTGACGAAGCGGCGTATTTCTCTTATCCGATGTACAAGGACCTGCGCGACCAGAACAAAGTCTTCGATGGACTGATCGCGATGGTGCAGGCGCAGGCAGGAATCGAGTGGCGGCAGCAATCGGCATTGGTGAGTGCGGAGCTGGTAAGCGGCAACTACTTCGATGTGCTGGGTGTGCGGCCTGCATTAGGCCGGCTTCTGGTGCAGCAGGACGACGTTGCGAAGAACGGCAATCCAGTGGCGGTGCTCAGCTTCAACTACTGGAAGGACCACATGGCTCTGGACCCGCATATCGTGGGGCAGACTCTGGCCATCAACGGTCATCCGTTTCAGATTATCGGGGTCTCTCAACCAGGATTTGACAGCGCGATCTGGGGATCGCCTGCGGACCTGTTCGTCCCGATGACGATGAAGCCGGTGCTTGTCCCGAACTCGGATGATCTGGACCGGCATGACTCGCGCTGGCTAAATGTTGTGGGCCGGCTGAAGCACGATGAGACGCGGCCTCAGGCGCAGGTGGCGATGGCTCCGCTGTGGCACGCGCTGCGCACTGCGGAGTTGCCATCGTTCAAAAACAATTCGAAGCGATTTGTCGATGGTTTTGTTAGCAAGAGCAATCTGAATGTGCTGGATGGGGCGCGTGGATTCTCGTATTCCCGCGATGATTTACGGACACCGCTGCTGGTGGTCATGGGCATGGTGGTACTGGTGGTTCTGATGGCTGCAGTGAACGTGGCGAGCCTGGTGCTGGTTCGGTCGGCTGGACGGGTACGCGAATTTTCCATCCGCTATGCGCTGGGCGCGAAGCGCGGACGGGTAATAAGGCAATTACTGATTGAAGGCATGGTGCTTGGAGTTCTCGGAGGAGCGGCAGGCCTGTTGCAGGTTCCGGCGACAACTCACTTCCTGGTGAGCCGCATGACGAGCGGTCAAGGGCAACCACCGTTCTCAACCAGCATCGATGGGCGCGTCCTGGCCTTCAATTTTGCCGTGGCGATTGGCGTGAGTCTGCTGTTCGCGCTGGCTCCCGCACTGCAATTGTGGAGGTCCGACCTGGCGAGCCAGATGAAGGAGCAGAGCGCGGCGAGCACCGGTGGGAGGCTGACCTTCCGGCGTGTAACGGTGGCGTTGCAGATCGGGCTGAGTCTCTTGTTGCTGGTATGTTCGGGACTGTTTGTGCGCACGCTGCACAATCTGCGCAACGTGAATGTGGGGTTTGCGACGGATCACCTGATCACATTTGGGCTCGAGCCGAATCTGGCCGGATACACCAAGGAAGCAGTTCTGCCCGTGCACAAGCGCGCGCTGGAGAGTCTGGCGGCATTGCCTGGTGTGGCGGAGGTGGGCGCGACGGACGATGCGGAGCTGGCGGACAACGGCGAGAGTGGAAATATCAGCGTGCAGGGATACACCGCGGGTGAAGACGAGGACATGAACGCTGAGCGGCCATACGTGACACCGGATTATTTTGCGGCTCTGAAGGTTCCGCTGCTGGCGGGACGCGTCTTCACGGATGCCGATGATGCAACGCGCCCCAAAGTTGCCGTGGTGAATCAAACGCTGGCCAAGCGTTTCTTCGGGAATCCACAAAACGCGATTGGCCGAATGCTGGTCAGTGGTGCCGGGAACAAGATCAAATACGACATCGAGATTGTGGGTGTAGTGCGCGATTACATCCACCGTGGCATGCGCGGCAAAGTAAAGATGACGGTGTATCATCCAGCGGCTCAGAATTCCAATCCTGCCGGGATGCACTATTACGTGCGGACGTGGGGAACTCCGGACGCTACGATGGGCATGATCCGGAACACAGTTCAGCAGATCGACTCGAAGCTGGTGATCGATGGACTGAACACCATGGATGCCGAGATCGACGAGAACATTAACGACGAGCGGATGATCGCACTGCTGGCGGTCAGTTTCGGAGTGCTGGCTACGCTGCTTGCGGGAATTGGCCTGTATGGCGTGCTGGCGTATGCGACGGCGCAGCGAACGCGCGAGATAGGCGTGCGCATTGCGCTGGGGTCAGATCGGAACGGCATCGTTGCGTTGGTGCTCAAGGATGTGCTGAAACTGGCAGGAATCAGCGTCGCGGTTGCGGTGCCGGTAGCGATCTTCGCTACACGTGTCCTGAAGAGCCAGCTCTTTGGCGTGTCCAATGCTGATCCGGTCGTGCTGGTGTCGGCAACAGTGCTGGTTGCTATTGTTGCCGTGGTTGCGGCGGCATTGCCGGCGCGGCGGGCAGCGAGCGTGGAGCCGATGCAGGCACTCAGGAGCGAATAAGGTCAGGGAACAGGGATCAGGAATGAACACTCGTACAGGAACGGACGCTAAAAAATGTAACCGTTGAGGTATCAAATATGCTTGCCGATCTGAAACATACGTTACGGCAGTTGAGGAAGTCGCCAGGTTTTGCGGCGACCGCGGTGTTGACGCTGGCGATCGGGATCGGAGCCAATGCCGTGGTCTTCAGCGTTCTGAATGCGTTGATCCTCAAGCCGTTGGCGCTGCCCCATGCCGAGCAGCTCATGTTTCTAGAGCGCATGCCGGTCGATTCGCCCAACCAGTCTTACCTTGATTATCGCGACATGCGGGACCAGACGTCGGCCTTTTCAGGTCTGGCCGCGTACCGGATGGAATCCGGCAACTTGGACACCGGCAAGAGCCCGGCGACGATCTGGTTTTATGAAGTCTCAGGAAACTACTTTGATGTTGCCGGCGTTCAGCCTCATCTGGGACGGTTTTTCCATAGCGCGGACGAACATGGCCCCAACTCCGCTCCTAATGTGGTTCTGAGCTACGGGTACTGGCAGAGCCATTTTGGCGGCGATCCTCAAATCGTGGGCAGAACCGTACAGATCAACCGGCATCCTCTCACCGTAATCGGCGTCGCGCCTGAAAGATTTCGCGGTACGGAGCTGTTTTTTTCTTCCGCTCTCTGGGTTCCTATGGTGAACGAGAACCAGATAGAGGGATGGAACTTCCTTGACGAGCGCGGCGACCATACGATTTTCGTGATTGGCAGGCTGAAGCCTGGAGTAAGCATCACCGCAGCGGAGTCGGATCTGAATGTCATCTCGAGTCATTTGACGACGCAGTATCCAAACACGGATCAGGGTGTGCAAATGCGGCTGGTGCGTCCGGGACTGATAGGCGATACGCTGGGCCGTCCGGTGCGCGCTTTCCTGGGCGGAGTGATGCTGTTGGCGGCACTGATTCTGTTGGCGACCTGCGCTAATCTGGGTAGTCTGTTCGCTGCGAGGGCTGCGGACCGTTCGCGCGAGATGGCGATCCGGTTGGCACTGGGTTCGACTCGGGGGCGAATTTTGCGGCAGCTGCTGACCGAAGCGGTGGTGATCGCGCTGCTCGGCGGCGTACTAGGGGTGCAGGGCGCAGCGATGCTGCTGCGGTGGCTGAGTGGCTGGCAGGTGATACCCAATTCGCCGATTCAGGTTCCGGTAAATCCGGATGCGACGACGTATGCAGTAGCGCTGCTGCTGTCGCTGGTGAGCGGGGTGCTGTTTGGGATCACGCCAGTGCGGCAGGTGTTGCATTCGGACGCGTATCAACTGGTAAAGGCGGGAACGAGTGCCGCTCGGGTGTGGCGCAGGCTTACGCTGCGAGATATGCTGCTGGTTGTACAGATCGCAGTATGCGCGGTGCTTGTGACGTCGTCGCTGGTTGCGGTGCGCGGCCTGGTGCACTCGCTGCACAGCGATTTCGGATTCTCCCCCGAAGGCGCGATGCTGGCCAGGTTCAACCTTCACACGGCGGGATATGACGACGCGAAGACCGAGCAGTTTCAGCGTGAGGTTCTGGACGCGATCAAGCGGATCCCTGGAGTCTACAACGCCGGATATATCAATCACCCTCCGCTAAGTGTCAGCGTTTCGGACACGCTTGTGTATGCGAACGGCACTACAGATTTCCGCCCTTTGAATTCGGCGGCCGATGCGATGTTCTACAAAATTTCTCCTGGATATTTCAGCGCAGCTCGAACAGCGCTCCTTGCGGGAAGAGATTTCACCTGGCACGACGATGCGAAGACCCCCAGGGTTGCGGTAGTGAACGAGAGATTCGCGCGTAAGGTCTTCGGCTCGATCGAAAATGCAGTGGGTGGATATTTCATGAAAGGGGACAAAAGCCGGCTCGAGGTTGTGGGCGTGGTGCAGGATGGTATGTATCGCACCCTGACCGAAGAGCAACAGCCGGCGATGTTTTTCCCGATATTGCAAGATACGTCCGACGAGACCACTCTGGTGGTCCGCGCAAACCGGAGCACAACACAAATGGCAGCGGCACTGCAAAAGACGCTCGTGAGCCTTGACCCAGGCTTGCCCGTACGGATCGAAACATGGCCGGACGCGATGGATACTGCGTTGTTCGCGGCCCGGGCGGCAACCGTTGCTCTGGGCGTCATGGGAATGCTGGGCGCAATGCTGGCGGTGACTGGCATCTTCGGCATGGCTTCCTACACCGTAAGCAAACGTATGCGGGAGCTGGGCATACGCGTCGCCCTCGGAGCGCGACGCGGCGAAGTTCTGCAGGCTGCGCTGGGAGGATCCGTAAAATTGCTTTGCGCAGGCTCGATTGCAGGCTTGTCGCTGGGGATGGCCGCCAGTAAAGTGCTGGCGTCAGTAGTGTATGAGGCCACGCCCCGCGATCCGCTGGTGGTGTGTGGCGTGGTGGTAGCAATGATTCTGCTGGGAACCATTGCAGCCTGGCTGCCGGCCAGACGGGCCGCGAGCGTGGATCCCGCGATTCTGTTGCGCGAAGAGTAAAAAACAGCGATTAGCGATTAGCCATTAGGGATTGGCAATGGGCGGTGGATATGCTGAGCGACTTGAAGTACGCGTGGCGGCAGTTGAGAAAGACGCCAGGATTCACATTGACGGCGGTATTGACGCTGGCCATCGGCATCGGCGGCGTCACGGCGGTCTTCTCTGTGGTGGAGGCGGTGCTACTGAGGCCGCTACCTTACAAGGATTCTGCAAAGCTGTTTGGGCTGCACGAACGCGTCGAGCACCTGATGGACGGGGATGCCAATCTCTCGGCACCTGATGTGATGACCTTCGCGAGGGAGAACCACGCGTTTACCGGAGTGGGCGGCTTCGTTGGCGCAACCTATGAGGCGTCAGGCGCGGGCGCGCCGTTTCAGGCGCGAGCGGAGCGGCTGACGGCATCGGTGTTTCCGGTGCTAGGGATCGATCCGGTCCTGGGAAGGACCTTCACACAACAGGAGGACGACACATCGGCGCCGGTGACGGTCATCGGCTATGCGCTTTGGCAGGAGCAGTTTCAGAGCGATCCGCAGGTACTGGGCAAGACGATTGAGCTGGATCGCAGGCCATACACCATCATCGGTGTGATGCCGCGAGAGTTTGAGTCTCCGGTTGGTCTGGGAGGACTGGCTCCGCGGGATCTTTGGGTTCCCATGAGCTTCAC
>CAYVSQ010000023.1:0-6455 GCA_964453815.1 uncultured Acidobacteriaceae bacterium
GTGAAGGTCTTGGTGCAGGATGCCCAGTGGTATGTGGTGCTGTCGTCGACCGGCACGGCGGGCGACTGGCTCCGCACTCCGTAATTGTCGTGAAGCACAACATCTCCATTCCGGATTAGAACGAGGCTGCTGCCCAGAATACCGTTGCTGCGCAGCCCAGATTCGTAAAAAGACTTGATGGCGGAGAAGTCGGCGGGTGCGGATTGCGCTGCGGGAGGCGAGACAACCGAAAGCAGCATGGGAATAGAGAGCCATATGCGAAGCGTACGCATGCGAGTCCTTGAAGAAGGTAGTGTTGGCATTCTATAGAACGGAGCTTTGCAGGAAAAAAGAAAATGCGCGGCGATTGCTCGCCGCGCACATCGGCTGAACGAGCCGTTAAGCGATCTGGGCGCTCTGCGTGTGACCGCTGGGATTGGTCTTCACTCGAAACCGCTTCATGTTGATCGAGAGGACACGCTCCATCTTGCGTAGCGTGCCTTTTTCCTCAGGCGCGGCGAACGTGGAGGCGATTCCGCGGCGCGAAGCGCGGCCGGTGCGGCCAATGCGGTGGACGAAGTCTTCCGCCTCGCGCGGCATGTCGTAGTTGACAACGTGGGCCACGTCAGCCACGTCGATGCCGCGAGCGGCAACGTCAGTGGCAACCAGAACACGGTGGTGACCTTGCGAAAAGCTGCGCAGCGCTGCATTACGCTGCGACTGCGAGCGATCTCCGTGGATCTGCGTAGCGGTGTGACCCGAGCGCGCAAGACGCCGGGCGACACGGTCCGCGCCGTGCTTGGTGCGCACGAAGACCAGGAAGCTGCCGTTATGCGAATCGAGCAGGTGCTCGAGAAGCTCGTGCTTCTTGTCCGTGGGGACTTCGAAGGTCTGCAATTCCACGTTCTCGCTCGGCTTGAGTACGGAGCCGATCTCGATGCGCGCCGGATTCTTCACGTAGTCGCGAACGACTTCCTTGATCTGCGGGCTGAGCGTTGCCGAGTAGCACAGCGTCTGACGCTCGGCTGGCAGCGCGGCGACGATGCGCTTGATGGCGGGCTTGAAGCCCATGTCCAGCATGCGGTCGACTTCGTCGAGCACCAGCATTTTTATGCCGCTCAGGTTTACCAGCCGGCGGCCGAGGAAGTCTTCGAGGCGTCCGGGCGTGGCGACGATAAGCTGCGCGCCGCGGCGGATCTGCTGAAGCTGCGGGCCCTCGGCCATTCCGCCGACCACGAGCGCGGCAGAACCCTGGTTCCCAGTCAGCTTGCGATAGTGCTCGAGCACCTGCATGGCGAGCTCACGCGTAGGCAGAAGGACAAGCCCGAAGGCTCCCCGGGTCTTTATCTCGGCGCGGGTTCCGCTCTGCATCTTTTCGATGAGCGGAATGAGGAAGCTGAGGGTTTTGCCGGTGCCGGTCTGCGCCGTGGCGAGAATGTCCTGTCCTTCGAGGGCGGGAGGGATGGCCCCGGCCTGCACTGGCGTGGGGGTAATGAATTTTGCATTGGCCAACTGCTGCTTGAGCGAGGCCGAAATATTGAAATCGGAAAACTGGTTCACTTGATCCTTAAAGTGGCGAGCCTGAGTTCATCCACGTGTCCGTATATCGACACACCACGGCTGCCGGTCTAGCTGGTTCCCTGCGGACAGGTCCAAAGATGACCCGTGCGGGAAGATTATCAATTACGTAGGGGAGTTCTGAGGGGGCTACTGGATTTCCTCGGCTCTGCCGCACGCTGCGTCTTTGGTCGTGAACGTGAAACGCAACGACCTGGCCTGAATACTGTTAGGCCATTCCGCTGAGGGGCTTGGAAAACTACCTGCCAGGCGATCTTGCCGAATCCGGATGAAGACGTGGGCGAGAGCGGCTCACAACCAAACAACTGAGCGTAAATCGATTATAGCACGGTGCACGCGATGAACTTCAGCCGACAATCGCATTCCTCATCCCGCATCGCTGCTCAAACTCCTTTAGACGGCACTGAGTTCGCTTGCGGATGTTTGCATGCACTCCGAGATTCGTGCCAGCAATTCAGTCGGGTGGACAGGCTTAAGGAGAAGAGCAAAGTCATGGCCTTGTTCGCGCGCTGCGGTCAGTAGGTCAACGGTCGATGCCTGTCCGGAAAACAACAGCACTTTGCAGTCGGGGATAGCCGCCCGTATGGCGATCGCGAGGTCGATGCCGCTCATGCCGGGCATGAAGACGTCGGTGATGAGCAGGTCAGGGGGAATAACGCGCGCGATCTCGAGTGCGGTTGCGCCATTGTAAGCGGGTATTACCGCAAAACCGCTGCGCGCGAGGATCGCAGTGAGTGTGTCGGCGATCACCTGTTCATCGTCTACGACTAGCACCACAGGTTGAGGTGGGATGGTCTGGGGCAAACTCTTCAAAGTGATTTGGGCGAGCGGGATCGTTTGGAAGTGCAATTTTTCTGGCATCGAACCGTCCTCTACCTAGCACCGTAGCAGGGTTTTCGGAATACGGGTTAACTCTTTATAATTCTTTCATTTGCAGGTTAAGAGTAATTTTTCTTCAATCCACGTGATCTCTGGAGAACAAGTGTGCTACGTTATTATCTCGCTTAGGTTAGTTTAATGTTACGCTTATGTCAGGAGGGGAATGCGCGATGTCAACCAATGAAGAACCTGTTGCAGCTCCCATGAAGTTTCACTCCATGCTTCAGGCGGACGTGCCAAAAGGACGAGACGGCAAACACAAAAGGATTGTTGCGCAACTCCTCAGCGACATCAGCCAACTAGAACCCGGCACGGCGCTCAAAGTTCCTCTCAGCGAACTCCCGGACTCTAAAGAGAACATCCGTTCCGCGCTGAGCCGCGCAACGAAGCAAAAGGGAATCGACGTGGCTACCTCCAGCGATGACGAGTTCCTCTACGTCTGGAAACCTTAGAAGCATCCCCGATAGCGCAGGGGGTCTGTGCGTGTCCGTTTACGGACGCAAAGATTTAGGGTTGAACAGTCTGCGTCTTCTAGTTTGTGCGTCGCTCTTTAGAATCAGAGACTGGCGCATCGAGACTTTGGCTCGGGACTTGCATCTCTGCCGTGCGAGGCCTTTCCATGCAGACGCTCCTTCATGATCTCCGCTTCTCCTTCCGACAGCTTCGCAAGTCGCCCGGATTTGCACTGACCGCTGTGCTCACCCTGGCCTTGGGAATCGGGGTCAATACCGCCGTTTTCAGCATCATGGATGCGGTTGTTTTCCGCCCGCTGGCGGTTCCAGACCTGAGCCGCGTGGTCACCGTGACAGAGCAACAGAATCACGGAGACTATCAGCAAGTCGCGCTGGCGAACTACGAAGACTGGACACGGCAAACCCTTTCCTTCGAGAGGCTTGCGGTTTTGAGCTCCGGCGATCTCACCCTCACGGGCGCAGGGGACGCGGCCCATGTGCAGGCCGCCTACGCCTCGGCGAACTTCTTCGACGTGATGCGCGTGAATCCGCTTATGGGGCGCACATTCCTGGATTCAGAGACGCAGCCCGGCAAAGACAACGTCGCGGTTCTCAGCTACGGCTTCTGGAAGAAGCATTTTGGAGCTGATCCGGGTGTAGCTGGGCGGAAGATCGAGTTGGATGGGCGGGCATACACCGTCGCCGGCGTGATGCCCCGGACGATGCAGTATCCGTCTACCGCCGATCTGTTTCTGCCGTTGGCGCCCTCTCCCACGCAACTGGAAAACCGCATCGCGCACGACTATCTCGTCGCGGGACGCCTGCGAGCGGGGGTAACCGCGGTCCAGGCGCAGGCCGAGATGCGCGGAATCGCCGATCGCCTGGCGAAGGCGTATCCGGCAACCAACCGGGACTCGTCGGTGAAGGTAGAGCCACTTCTCGACGGCATCAACGGCGACCTGACGCCGCTTTATTTCCGGCTGGTGCTGGGAGCTACGCTTTTCGTGCTGCTGGTGGTCTGCACTAATGTGGCTAATCTGCAGTTTGCGCGAGGCATTGCGCGGCGTCCGGAACTCGCCATGCGGACGGCGCTAGGTGCGCGCCGCGGGCGGCTGCTTCGGCAACTGCTGACGGAGAATATCCTGCTGGGGCTGGTGGGCGCCGCCGGCGGCGTTCTGCTGGCCAAGCTGGTGGTGCACGTGAGCATTATTTCGATGCCCGACCGGGTGGCGCGCTATATGGCCGGATGGTCGAACATCTCTCTGAATGGCCGCGCGCTTGCGTTCTCACTTCTCCTGGCGGTGGGAGCGGGGATCGCCGCGGGTTTTCTGCCGGCTCTGGAGTCGATGCGCATCAACCTTGTCGATCAGCTGAAGGCGGGATCGCGCTCCGTGACCGGTTCCGGCCGCGCGCACCGGCTGAGAAACATCTTCGCGGTTGGGCAGATTGCGCTGGCCGTCGCTCTGGTGATTGGCGCGGCCCTTATGTGCAAAGGGATGTGGGCGATGCTCAACTTCGCCGGCGTGTACAGTCCGAAGCAGTCGCTGACCTTCAATCTATATCTGCCTCCGGCGCGCTACGCAATGGTGAAGAAGCAGGCGGACTTGTACAAGGCAAGCCTGGAAAAGCTGGGGGCTCTGCCCGGAGTGACGCACGCCGCGATCACGACCTCTCTGCCCTACGGCAATGACAAATGGATGGACGATTTCCGGATTGAGAATCGTCCGGTTGTTCCGGGCAAGTTTCAGAGTGCGCAGCGGATTGCAGTGAGCAGCGATTATTTTGCGGCTGTGCACATTCCCATTCTGTCGGGGCGCAGCTTCAATTCCGGCGACGGACTGGACACGCAGCGGGTGGCAATCATCAGCCGCGAGTTTGCCGAGCGGTATTTTCCGGGTGAGGATCCTATCGGTCACCGCATAAGCATGGGTAAGTCGTCCGCGAACGAGGAACCATGGGCGAGGGTTGTCGGGATCTCCGGCGACGCAAACTATTCCTGGGTCGATCGCGAAACACTGCCTGCGATGTATTTGAGCTCCGCGCAGGCACCGCCGTCCGAGGGTGCAACCTATATTGTATCGACCGACGGCAATCCATTAGCACTGGCTCCGGACGTACGGCGAGCGCTGGCGGCTCTCGACCCTGCTGTGCCGCTCGATGCAATGCAGACCTATGAGCAGTTCCTGCATGAAGCGCTTACGGGTCTGCTCAACGTTTCGGTATGGCTCGGCATCGATGCGTTTCTCGCGCTGGTGCTCGCGGCAGTCGGCATTTTTGCAGTGATGGCGAACATGGTTGCGGAGCGGGTGCGAGAGATCGGCGTGCGGCTGACGCTGGGCGCAAGGCGCGAAGATATTCTCGAGATGATCCTGGGCAGGGCCGCCGTGCTGACGGGCGCGGGAGTTGGGCTAGGAATCGTAATGGCAGCCGGACTGGCGCGCATGGTCGCGAATCTGCTCTTCGGCGTGCGTCCGGGCGATCCAGTCGTATTTGTCACAACAACGGTGTCGATTGTAATCGTGGCACTCGTCGCAAGCTGGGCGCCTGCGCGCCGCGCCGCGTCCGTCGATCCGGTGGAGTCTCTGCGGGCAGAATAAAGAACAAGAGAGGTGATTGTATGCTCGGGAACAGCGGCAGTCGCCAAAAAAAGCCAAATCTACGAAAATCTTCGTTGACAACTACGAATAGCTTCGTATATGGTCTCTGTCATGAAGGAAAGAAGGCAACATTTACCCAAGCCTACCGAGGTAGAACTCGAGCTGTTGCGGGCTCTGTGGGAGAAGGGCTCGGCCTCCGTCCGCGTACTCCATGAAGTTGTCAGCCACCAGCGGCCGTTGGGATATACATCAGTGCTGAAGACACTGCAGATCATGACCGAAAAGGGCCTAGTCGAACGCACCGAGGCCGGCAAGGCGCACATTTATCACGCGGCAGCAAGCCAGGAAGAGACCCAGAACCAACTGCTCCGTGACCTGAGCGAGCGCTTGTTCTCCGGCTCGGCGGCGCAGTTGGCGATGCATGCGCTTTCCATGCAGCCGGCCAGTGAGGAAGAGCTGGAAGAAATCCGCAAGATCATCCGGCAAAAGAGGGAGAAGCAATGAACCACTCTATTGAAGTACTCGGATGGACACTCATCCATTTCTGCTGGCAGGCAGCGGTGATTGCCCTCCTTTATCGGGTGGCCGATCTTGCGCTGCCCAGCGGCCGCAGCAATCTTCGATATGTGGCATCCCTTGCCGCTCTGTTCAGCATGCTGGCCGTTTCGCTGATCACGTTGGGCTATGAAGGAACGCGCGGCGGACCGGACCGGGTGACTTGGCGAGATTCCGTTTCGGTGACCGGAATCGGAGAAACCTTCGCTATTCTTCCTGTTTCAGATGACCGAGCGGCGCCGTCGACTGAGCCTGCCAGTGTGGGGGCTGGACTACAGGGCGACATACGGCCTGCAATGCCCTGGCTGGTCGCCATATGGCTGTTGGGTGTCTTCTGTCTCTCGGCGAGAACCGTTGGCGGCTGGTGGATGATTCAGCGGATCCGTCGCGCAAGCATGGTGCAGGTGCCGGCGCG
>CAYVSQ010000024.1:0-3842 GCA_964453815.1 uncultured Acidobacteriaceae bacterium
CATCACATGTGCCGGATCATAGCCAAAGTTGCGGTGCGTCATCTGCATGAAGCCGCCGATGGCGGCTCCGGCGGCCCCCATAATGATCGTGGTCAGAGCGATCTGCGCGGCGATGAGCGTATTGAGCGAGCGGACCTGGCCACTGCGTCCGGCTACCTTACGCCCTGTGGCCTGCATCACCTTGGAGAGATCGGGGAGCGACATGCGAAGCGACGGCAGAAGTCCGAAGAGGAGTCCACTGACCAAGGCCAGTGCGATGGAGAAAGCGAGAACGGGTAGATTGATGCGCACGACGGACTCGTGCATGAAGACATCGGGGAAGAGCGAGAAGATGAGCCTCGCCATCCAGTAGGCAAGAAGGATGCCGAGCAGCGAGCCGGTGATGGCGAGGACCAGAGCTTCGACGATCAGCTGGCAGAAGATGCGGTAATGGCTGGCGCCGAGGGCGGCGCGGACGGCGAGTTCGCTTTGACGGCTCATACCGCGCGCGAGAAGAAGAATGGAGCAGTTAGTGCAGCCGATGATCAGCAGCATGACGACAGCGGCGAAGAGCAGGATAAGAGTGTGTCCTACAGCAAGGACGATGCGGTCGGTGATGTGCTCGAGATGCATGCGGAAGCGGTTGGGGAAGTATTGTGGAGTTTCTTTCGCAAACTGATGGACCAGCGCGTCGATTTCGGCATTGGCACTGGCCAGGCTGACACCGGGTTCGAGCTTCATGATGGGTAGAACATTGCGATCGCTCGTAGGCAGCAGAGACATAGGAACATAAAGGTCGGGTTCCCACGTGTAGTCTTTGGGCATGACGCCAACGATGCTGTAGGGTTTGTGGTCGACTTCCAGAGTTCTTCCGAGAACATTCCGATCGCCGTTGTAATGGCGCATCCAGAAGTCGTAGCTGAGCACGACTATCGCCTGCTGATGGGCAGCTTCGGCGTCAGACGGCTGGATGTTGCGGCCGAGCAGGGCGGGAACCCGCAAGAAACTACCGACATTCTCGGTGATATAGGTGAGGGTGGCATCTTCAGGAATATCCTGGCCGGTGATTTCGGAAGTAGTGTCATCATCGCCCACCGCATCTTCCACGCTCTTGGTCTTCAGGAGTTGCTGATACTGCGACCAGGTAAGACTAAACCAACGTTCTGGTGATGTGGGTTGGTCGTCATTGAGATAAATGGGGTAGGTTAGACGTTGCCAGTCGGCATAGGGCACGGGATGGAACAATACGGCGTAGATGAGCGAGAACATGGAAGTGGTTGCGCCGATGCCGAGTGCGAGTGACAGGATGGTAACGGCAGAGAAACCGAAATTTCTGCTCAGACTGCGCAGAGCGTAACGGATGTCCTGCCACAGCCGTCCTGCCCACAACCATCCCCAGACTTCGCGAGACTCTTCCCTGGCGAGCAGAACGTTACCAAACTTCCTCATCGCGGCATGACGCGCTTGCCCGGGGGACATTCCGGCCTCGATGTTCTCCTGTATCTCGAAATCGATGTGTGCTTGGATCTCGTCGTTCAATCGATCGCCGCGGTTCTTCCACCCGGTCATACCAGCAATTCCTTCTTTGTTGCTGCTGCATTACTTGTTTTCTTCCGCAAGCGGCATGAGAATGCGCCCGACTGCTTCAGAAAGCCGTTGCCACTTCGAAGTCTCGGCAAAGAGCTTTCTCCGACCCTTTGCTGTGAGCCGGTAGAATCGGGCTTTGCGATTGTTCTCCGATGTACCGTCTTCGCCCGCGATGAGCCCCTGCTTGATCAGCCGCTGCAGCGCCGGGTAAAGAGAGCCATGTCCTATCTGCAGCGCCTCTTGCGATCTGAATTCGATGGACTTTGCAATAGCGTGCCCATGCAGCGGCCCGAGAGCAACCGTCCGCAGGATTAGGAGGTCAAGCGTGCCTTGCAGGAGTCCGAGTTGGTCGTCAGCTTCTCTAGTTGACATTCGACCTGAGCCTAATCCTGGTCAGGTCGAATGTCAAGGGGAACGCAAAATCAACTGCCGTGAGCCGATAAACTCCGATTTCGCGTGCGGATCGTCCGCCGCCGCCCGCACCTCAACTGACGCGAATCGGCCAAAGCATCCATTGACGAGTTCTGGCTGGTTGGTCGGCTACCCGGAATGTAGCCTTCAACCTATGCCCATTCCGGCAACAGGAGAGTAATTAGTTCCTCTGGAGAGGACTTATGGCCCGGCTGCCGGCTAGACCGCCACGGGCAGTCTAAAGCTTAGAGTAGCCCGTCAACAAGGAGGGAACGATGGAGCAGACTGCCAACTCGCCGCCTCCTTACGGCACGCGCTTGAGCTCGGGATACCGGCCGTCATCGAGATGCAGCACGAGCACCTGCGCCCGACCAAATTCGGGTTTAAAGCTGCACTCGTCGGTCGAGGTCGCAGAGTAGAAATCGTTCGGGCTCTCGGCGAGGTACTCCTGCTTCTCCTCGTCGTTCTCGCGGATGTAGAGGTGGCCGTTCTCGACCGTGACTGTTAGTACGATGTCTGCGTTGAGCGCGTAGCGGCCGGCAACGCGGTTCAACTGTTCGGTGGTGAGAGTGACCGGCTTGTGCTCCTTGAGTTTGGGCAGCGGAGGCAGCTTGTCGTAGGGCGTGTAGCCGTCCCAGTCATAGGGGAAACCGGTTTCGCCAAGCAGCGCCTCGGCCAACGGCTTGAAGATGCCTTCTCCATTCGAGCTGTTGGTCATTACCAGAATCCCGTCGCCATTGCGGAAGCAGAGCGCGAAGTGGCGCCATCCCTCGGCGTGGCCCTCCTTGAAGAACGCCGGTCCGAAAGGCGAATTGTAGAGTCCCCAGCCGATGCCGTAGCTCAGGTCGATGGGGTGGTAGACCGTAGTTGTCTCAGTGTTCAGAGAAGGGAACTGGTGCGCGGAGCGGATGCGGATCTGCGGGCTAAGCATTTTATCTCGCATCGACGCGCTGAGCACGTCGCCGCGCATCAGGGCGCTCAGGAATAGCGCATAGTCGCGCGGCGTGGTCTGCATCGAACCGGCTGCGACAGGACTATTGCGGCGCTCTGGACCGAGGGAGCGGCCGTACTCGTCGTAGCCGTTGGCGAAGTCGCTCTCGAAGCGCGGCTCCCATACCATGCTCGATCGCGTCATTTTGAGCGGCGCGTAAAGCTCCTCCAGCATCAGCACCGTGGCCGATTTCCCGGTTACCCTTTCGAGGACAAACTGTGCGAGGTTGATTCCTTCGCCGGAGTAGCCGTAGTGTGTGCCCGGCTCGTAGTGAATGTGCAGTTTGTGGTCGTCTTCGAGGCCGCGGAAGTTGGCGAAACCGGTCGTGTGGTCGAGCAGAATTCGTAGCGTGAGCCTCGCGGTACGCGGGTCGCCCGCGAGGTCAGCATAGCGGTCGAAGTCGCCGAGCGGCTTTCCGAGGTACTGCTCGATGGGCTTGTTGAGATCGAGGGTCCCGCGCTGGACCAGGCGCATGACGACGGTCGCGAAGGCCGACTTGTTCAGCGACGCGGCCATCATCACGGAATCCGGCGTGAGCGGCAAGCCTTTTTCGGTATCGCGTAGGCCGTAGGCGTGGAGGTAGACGATTTTCCCCCGATGAAATAGCGCGACGCCGGCGCCGGTGACATGTGCGCCCTGGATCAGGCGGTTCACGGTCGAGTCGATCTGCGCAGGCGTAAGCTTGCCCCCGTCAGGGCGAGTGATTGCGGCTTGCGCGACGGCTGAAGTTGCAAACATCACCAGAGAGAGAGCTGGGACGTACATCACTCGATCCAAGCGGAGATCTCCTTGAATACTGAAACGTCGACGCTGCGGCAAAAGTTCCGCCTGTGCGCAATGTGCTGTGACGAGCGAGAGCCAGCTTCAGAGCGGT
>CAYVSQ010000025.1:0-4060 GCA_964453815.1 uncultured Acidobacteriaceae bacterium
GCCGATCCCGGCTTCGCAGGCTCAGGGTCTATGCACGAGCTGTTTTCCTAGTTGGCTAGATTCCCCACGAGAGTACCGAAGAACTTGCGCTGTTCGGGCGAGAGCTCGATCGAGACGCTGCCACGGCCCCAGCGGCGGCGAGTACCAAAACTCGCGAATAATGATCATCGGCTGGTCGTTCCCAAACACTCCCGGGTTCACTGCTGTGGTTTTTCTGAAGCCATGGGGAGATGCCGCTTCAGCTTTGCTTCAATCGGCGTGCCGGCAGGGATAGTCAGCTGTTCTGACAGCGCGCTCTGGCACCATGCCGAGCGCGGCGCCGTAAGAAAGCAAGGCAGAAACATTCCCCATAGGAACGCAAAGGGCCAGCGATTTGGCACGCGGGACAAGGCAATCCAATAGCTAGCTTGAGAGGTTCGGCGAGCCTTCGTCTGCCAGATTTGCAATATGTCCCGATTCCCCGCCTGCTATGAACCTATGCGCTCAGGATGAAGATTGCCTGAAAGAGTTATGACCGTTCCGTGAGATTCTCCGGCCCTCGGCTGTCAGGATTTGCCCGAGGGAAATGCCGGGCACCGTGATCCAACCACTGTTCACCTCCGGAACGAGTCAAGTCCGATTTACCCATCGGTAAATGGAGGCACAGAGACTGAAGACCATACGAACTTCACCCGCGCCGAGGTTTTTGGCACGCAAGCCAAAGAGGCGGGCGAGGTCAGCGGCTCGCATCAATGTGACTGGATAAGGAGGTCGACTGTCTGGGGAATCGAAAGATTTGCCGGTAACGGTTTGAAATTCTTGTGCTCAGACTCTAGGTGACGGCTGAGGGTCTTAACGAAGATGACGCGCCCGTCGATCCGGGTATCTACGGACGTGGTTTTCCACACGCCCGGCGCGACGGGATTGCGAATAATTACGAAACGACTTCCGCCATGGATCGTCGCCAAGAGACCATAGCCAAAGGAAACGTCGCCTGTGAGATGCCCTTCAGATAGTGGAGACGAAAGGCGGCCGATCGACTAGCATACTGCCGGACATTCCATGCAGGATGCGTTCTTCGATTTCGGGGAACATAAGATGGGTTCAGGTAGTAATTGATGCGAAGCCATGATCCATAGTTTCCGCCGCTTTGAAATGGAACGCGCTGGGTAGTAGTTCGAACATCTGCTGCGCGCGCTGCTCATCGGTTTTCTGTGTCTGCTCGTAGCTAGTAAATGACCTAGGGAATCTCTGAGCAAGTTGCTGTTTTGAGTGTTTACCGAAGTGGCCGAGCCGGGATTGCTTTCAGGCTGGTATTCAGGGTTATGGTTCCTTGTTTTTGCCTCGGAGAGCGCGCTTTCGCCGCTCACTGGGCACACTACGCCCGCAGAGGGGCCAGCCGTGTGCGGTGCAGATATAGAGGTTGACCAGGGCGAAGGCTGCGCTCCCGCCATCTTGCGTGACATATTCGGGCAGTACGACGATGATAGGCGATCATGGCGCAAGCACCCCGGACATTTGCCTTACCGCGCTTTGTCTCTGAAGGCTATTACTTTGATGAGTCGTTTCTTAAGGTTCTCTTCAGCCAAAATTCACCTGCCATCAATGCAATTACTCCGGACACTCTAGTACTTATAGTGACCGGAGGTACCTATGAAAAAAGCAATCGCTCTCCTCTCCCTGGCGATCGTCTGTTCGGCAGGCACCGCAATCGCCCAGGACAACAACTTCGATCACGGCTCCATCCAGCGCGTTCTTCTCATCAGCATCGATGGCATGCACGCCGTGGATTTCGCGAACTGTGTGAAAGGCGTCAGCACTATTAACAATGGCGACCCCTACTGCCCAGCGCTTGCCGCCCTCGGCAAGACCGGGGTCAATTACGTCGCCGCTTCCACCTCAAAACCCTCCGATTCCTTCCCCGGCCTGACGGCGATCGTCACCGGCGGAAGTCCAGCTCTTACGGGCGTTTATTACGACGTCGCCTATTCCCGCAACTATGACGCTCCTGCGCTAACCACCGGCAACGGCCTCGCGGCGGGCCCCTGCACACCCGGCGCGACCCCGACCGGCACGACGACCGAGTATGAGGAAGGCATCGATATCGACCAGACGAAGGTGAACGGCGGTGCTCCCGGGGCGGCCCTGACTGACGGCGGCATCAACTCCATCAATCCCAAAAGACTGGTCCGCGACCCCAGCAAGGGCTGCGCTCCCGTTTACCCGTGGGAATTCGTTCGTGCCAACACCATCTTCAGCGTCATCCATCACGCCGGCGGATACGCGGCGTGGTCTGACAAACACCCCGCCTACTCGTCGGTTGCCAGCGGCATCGGCCCCACGGCTCTCGACGACTTCTACGCGCCGGAAATCAACTCGAACGTGATTGCTCTTCCGGCAGTCCAGACGCCTACCGGCTTATCCTGCACAACGATTCCCGATCCTGGTTCAGACCTGACCGCCTGGACCAACAGCTTCCAGAACATCCAGTGCTATGACACCCTGAAGGTCAACGCAATCCTGAACGAAATTGATGGTAAAGACCACCTCGGCCTTAAGAAGACCCAGGTACCCAACATCTTCGGCATGAACTTCCAGGCCGTCAGCGTCGGCCAAAAGCTCATCGAGAAGAGCAACAATACCAAAGGCGGCTACCTCGATGCGGCTGGAACGCCATCGGAAGCGCTGCTCGGCGATATGAAGTTCGTCGACGCGTCCATCGGCGCGTTTGTCAACGAGCTCAAGGCCAGGCATCTGTATGACTCGACGCTCATCGTCATTACCGCCAAACACGGCCAGTCGCCCATCGATCCGAACCACTACGTCTCCCAGCTCATCACCGGCTCTTCGCCGGCGACCATGCTCGCCAGTTACCTTCCGTGGTCTGAATCGCCCGCTAATCCCAACGGCATCGGACCCACGGAAGACGATGTCTCACTACTCTGGCTGACGAACTCTTCCGATGCCGAAGCCGCCGCCAAGATGCTCGGACTGAACCAAACCCTGCTCGGCCTGGGGGAGGTTTTCTACGGCCCGACGGTCGCGCTCAACTATAACGACCCAACCGTGGATCCCCGTACCCCGGACATCATCGTGGCCCCGAGGGTCGGCGTCACCTACTCCGGCAGCACCTCGAAGCTGGCGGAGCACGGAGGGTTCGCCCATGACGACACCAACGTCATACTGCTTCTCTCCAACCCCAGCTTCAACGCCAAGACTGTCCGCACCTCCGTTGGCACCGCCCAGGTGGCGCCAACCATCCTCAAGTCGCTCGGCATCGATCCCGCACAGCTGTTAGCGGTTCGTGTCGAAGGGACTCCTGTTCTTCCGGACGTCAATCTCCAGTAACCCGCCCGCAAGAACCTGATCAGCTGACAGCGGACGCTCCTGCACCGGGGTGTCCGCTGTTTTGTTGGCCTAAGAACTCCAACTCAAAATCCCCGCGGTAAACGCCAGCCGTCGGCCTACGATCACCTGAAAACAGGACATCCCAGAGCTAGTCTTGAAGTGGCATGAGGTCGCGAATGTTTCGATGCCGCTAATTTCCTCGCTGGAGACGAACGCACCGCCGAAGAATCGAGAGGAAGAAGCAGCGAGGGCGAAGGAGCAGGGCGACGCGAGGTTTGAGAACTCTGGTCGTCCTTATGTATGTTATTTGACCTTCGAAACTCGTCGCTGGCGGACGAGAGCGTCGATCCGATGCGACTCCGCTTCGGTCTCCGCAGCGCTCAGAGGATGAGACATAGCCTGTACGGGCACGATGGGCGACCGGTGATGAGTCTCTGCTGCTATATATTCCTCACCTGTTCTGAGCTCACAAGTATCGGAATCAGTAGCCCCTGGATGGATTGAAGTTGTAAGAGATTTGAACACCCTTGCCATTTGGGGTCCGAACAGAGGAGACCGAGACGTTGCCCAGGCCGGGGGAACGGTCGTGGATAACAAGCCCTCCGATTAAATAGCCGAAGGTGCTTCCAACTATGACGTCGGACGGGAAGTGTTGGCGGGCGATGACGCGGGAGAAAGAGACCGTCGTTGCCATGGAGTAGACGAGCGTTCTGGTTCGCCATCCCGGATATTC
>CAYVSQ010000026.1:0-12235 GCA_964453815.1 uncultured Acidobacteriaceae bacterium
AATCCCACTGGCCTCTGCGACTTTAACAACTTTTCTCACGCGGTGGGATTGGGCGTGCGCTACCGCACTCCGATCGGTCCATTGCGGCTGGACTTCAGCTACAACCTGAATCCTCCGATCTTTCCGGTGATCGTCACCTACGGGACCACCAACGGTCAGCCGACACCGCCGCATGTGGGCCAGGCCGGGCACTTCAACTTTTTCTTCAGCATCGGGCAGGCTTTCTGATGAAGCGAATGCTGGCATTGGCGACGATCTTCGCGGCCCTGGCGACAGGCCGGGCAGTTGCCTATGCGCAGGCGGCGGCCGCAGATCCGGCTCAAAAGGCGGGCCAACCCGTGGTGCTCGACCGCATAATCGCCGTGATCAACGGAGATGTGTTATTAGAGAGCGACGTGCAGGAAGAAATGCGCTTCGCGGTGCTCGAACCGTTTTCGGTGGCCCCAGGCAGCGACACGTCTATCCTGGCGGCTCGCCGGCTGGCGAACCGCACGCTAATCCTGCAGCAGATGAGGGCGC
The DNA here is from genome assembly GCA_964453815.1 of uncultured Acidobacteriaceae bacterium. GTDB lineage: Bacteria > Acidobacteriota > Terriglobia > Terriglobales > Acidobacteriaceae > Silvibacterium. The sequence continues at coordinate 520 of CAYVSQ010000026.1, forward strand.
AACAGCACCTGGATCTCGCAATTCCCGACGATCAGGTAGAAGCGTCGCTGAACGATGTGCGCAACCATTTGCCGGTATGCCGGCAGTTCCACTGCGCGAGCGCCGAGGGATGGAAGAGGTTTCTTGCCGCGCACGATTTGAGGGAAGACGAGGTTTTTGCCCACTGGCGACAGCGGCTCGCTATTCTGCGATTTATAGATCTCCGCTTTCGAAGCGGCGTTCGCATTTCCCATGAGGAGATCCAGGAATATTACGAGAAGTCGGTTCTTCCGGTATTCAAACGCCAGAATGAAAAGCCGCCGCCGCTGGACGAAGTGTCACAGAACATCCATGAGATTCTGTTGCAGCAGCACGTCAACGTGTTGTTGGAGGACTGGCTCAAGAGCTTGCACGACGAAGGCAGCGTGAAAATTATCGATCCGGCTTACCGCGAGAGTTCCGAGAACCAGAACGATAGCGAGGACGCAGATTGAGCACTCCACATAATCCTGCTGCTCCAGACCCGCCTTCTTCCCCGGCGGTTCCGCGACGTTCGCTCTGGTGGCATTGGTGGAAGGCGGTTATCGCTGTGGTCATACTGCTCGCGTTCATTCTGGGCGCAGCGGCGTGGTACATGAGCACGCCGCAATTCGAGAGCCGCGTACGTCAGGCGCTGATTTCTGTCCTGGAACGAGCAACCGGAGGCCGGGTTGAGCTTGGAGCTCTACAGTGGCGTCTGCTGCACCTGGAATTTGAAGCTCATAACCTTACCATTCACGGGTTGGAGGCGGTGGGCGAGGCTCCGTATGCACATGCGGACCGGATTTTCGTGCGCGTGAAGATACTGTCCCTGTTCCGTGCGAAGGTTGGGTTGAACTACCTCGCGGTCGACCAGCCGGCGATTCATCTCATTGTGTATCCGGACGGCTCTACGAATCAGCCGCGGCCTAAGATTCCGAGCGAGGGTAAGAACTCACCCACGGACACGCTTCTGGATCTGGCTGTGGATCGCACCGAGGTGAACGACGGCGTGGCGCTCATCAATCAGCGAGCGATTCCGTTCAATCTTGCCGCGAATAACCTGAACGCGACGGTGAAGTACGTGGCCCCGATTACGGACGCAGCGCATGATCGCTATGAGGGCACGATTCATGTCGAGGACCTGACTGCGCAGCGCGGCAAGGCCAAGCCGGTTCAATCGAAACTCGACCTACAAATGGAGCTTGGAAGGAACGAAGCGAAATTGCAATCGTTTCGGTTACAAACAGGACCTTCGCAGTTGGAGGGCAATGCGTCTTTGACAGATTTTGCCGACCCGCAATGGAAAGCTTCATTACGGGGTCAGGTAGATATCCGCATTGTGGAAGGGTTGGCGGCGATTCCGGGGCTAGACAAGGGCAATGCTGAGCTGGAGATCGCAGGGCAGGGAACGAAGGGTAATTTCACCGTCGATGGTCAGGGCACGGTGGCCGATGGGACGTATCGCGTGGGCACGGTGAATCTTGTCGGCGTGAATGCCAAGACCGCGATTCACATCACTCAGGATGAGCTGGCGCTGACCGACGTTCAGGCAAGGTTCCCTCGCGGCGGCTCCCTGGATGGCACGATGCGCATTATCCACTGGTTAAATATCGGGGAGGCAACTCCCGGGGAGTTGGAGTCTCGAGCTTCGGCCGAGGCTCGTCGAAAGCCATCGGCTTCGACGCGTGCGACCCAGGGGCCTGATGTAATTGTCGGCAATCAGCAACAGGGAATTGTGCGCGCACGCATCAGCGGCGCGACGCTGGCTTCCATTCTGTCGTCAGTCGCGCCGCCGGCAGTTCACAACCTTGGTTTCGACACGATTGTCAGCGGTCCGGTGAATCTGGACTGGACGGGCAGCGCCGCCGCATTTGTTCTGGACGCCAGACTCGCCCTGAGAGCTCCGGCGCGACCTGCGCCGCAGCTTGTTCCGCTGGACGGAATCGTAGATGCGCAGTATCTCAACGCCCGAGGCATCGTGAATATTCGCAATTTCACGGCGCACACTCCCGGGACGCAGGCTCATGCGACCGGCGTGCTGGGAGTGTATCCGATCACGCGCCCCTCTGGCCTGCAGGTTACCCTTACGACCACGGATCTTGGCGAGTTTGACCGCACGCTCACAGTGCTCGGCGTGACGGAAGACGGCAAGACCGGAGTGCGGGCGATTCCTGTGGCGCTGCACGGCCATGCGGCATTCCAGGGAACGATTACGCGCAGTATTGTGATGCCCGCTGTCGAGGGACATTTTAACGCCACAGATTTCGATGTCATATACAGCTCGCGCGCGGTGGACGAGCTTGGTAGCAGGTCCGACGTGAAGGAGATCGCCGGTGAGCATGCCGAAGCGGTTCAGCACATCATCCATTGGGACTCGCTTGACATCCAGGGGCGGTATGCGCCGGAGATCATTTCCATCCAAGAGGCATCCCTGTTGCGCGGCGCTACGGCGATACACATTTCGGGCGAGATGCGCGCGCACCAGATTTCACCGCGCCGCTCGGTTTTCGACGGCGAATCGGCCATTCGCATAGACGCCACCGTTCGAGCTGCTCCACTCGGCGATGTGCTCGAGACAGCCGGCGAGGAGATGCCGGTGAGGGGTACGTTGAATCTGGAGGCGCATGCGGTCGGCCGGCCAAACGGCCTCAGCGGAGGCGGCCACCTCGCGATTCAGGGCGGCGATATCGATGGAGAGCCTTACCGGAGCCTCAACACCGATTTGAAATTCGAGGGACGCGAGATTCGCGCCACCCATCTCGTCTTTTTGCAAGACGGCGGCAAGGTGGAGGGTGACGGCGGCTATAACCTGTCCACTGGCGCACTGCACTTTTCCGTGCGAGGCACGAGCTTTGACCTTGCGCGCATCCATCGGCTCCAAAATCCAAAGTATCCAATTGGCGGCTTGCTGACGTTCGAGGCGCGCGGCGATGGGACGGTGCAGGATCCGAATATCGAGGCGAATCTCCACCTGGCGCACTTGAATCTGGCAGATAAGGCGGCGGGGTACATGGACGCGAACGCTCGTGTGCAGTCTCATCTGCTTTCCGTCGATCTGAACGCGCGGATGACGAATGCTGCTTTTCAGGTGCATGGGCAGACGCAGCTGAGCGGCGACTTCCAGACGAAGGCGCGCTTCACGCTTACCGACCTGGATGTAGATCCGATTCTTCAGACGCTCGAGGTGCGCGGCGTGAGCGCCCACTCCTCGATAGTGGGGACGATAGATGTGACCGGCCCGCTGAAGCAGCCGCGTAAGCTGACCGGTGAGGCCGCGATTGACCAGTTTTCGCTTTCGCTGGTCGGAGTTCCTCTCAGGACCGAGGGCCCTTTGCACGCAACGCTCACCGCGGGCCGCCTGCATCTCGATCCGTTTCATGTTGTCGGCGAAGACACAAACCTGCGCGCGCAGGGTTCGGTAGGGCTCTTCGGCGGTTCGCGCGATCTGGATTTGCATGCGAATGGTTCCATCAATATGAGGCTGGCCCAGACTTTGGACAGCGATCTCACAGCCTCGGGCCATGTGGACTTCAACGTGGATGCGTTAGGCACATTCGAGCACCCGAATCTTACCGGCCAGGTGAAAGTCACGAATGTGGCGATGGCGCTCCAGTATTTTCCCAACGGCTTAAGCCAGATGAATGGCACTCTTGCCTTCAATCAGGACCGGCTGGTGGTGAGGGAGCTGACAGGGATGAGCGGCGGGGGACAGCTGCAACTGGGAGGCTTTATCACCTTTCAACAAGGGCTGTACGCCGATCTGACGGTGACGGCCAAGGATGTCCGTGTCCGCTATCCGCAGGGCGTGAGCTCGATGGCGGACGCCAAGCTGCGTCTTCAGGGAACACAAAACTCGATGCTGCTGAACGGGAATGTGACCATCACGCGATTTGCGATCCGCAGCGATCTGGATCTGGCGGCGCTCAGTTCTTCCAACGCCAGTGTCTCTCTCCCTCCGGATCCCGATGCTCCCGCAAATCGTCTTCGACTGGATATCCACGTCGTATCGGCGCCACAGCTTGATTTCCAGAATTCCTTTGCCCAGCTGGCCGGCGACGTCGATCTGCGAATTCGCGGCACGCTTGCCCAGCCTTCGGTGCTTGGCCACATCTCGATAACCGAAGGCAGCGCCACCTTCGCGGGGACCGAATACGAGCTGCAGCACGGTGACATCTTTTTCACAAACCCTGTTCGCATCGATCCGTTGATCGATCTGAGCGCGACGACTCACGTCCAGGACTACGACATCACCATCGGGATGGTGGGAACGACTTCGAAGCTGACACCGACTTTCCGTTCCACGCCACCCTTGTCGGAACAGGATATCTTCTCGCTGCTGGCCGTGGGCCGTACGCAGGAAGACCAGCAGATCTTCGCGCAGCAACAGCAACAGGCGGGAGGGAATACAGCGGCAGACACCTTGTTGGGTGGGGCGTTGAATGCCACCGTCAGCACCCGGATTCAAAAGCTCTTTGGAGTCGGCAGCGTGAAGATCGATCCGTCCTACCAAAGTGGTGGAATTAGCAACTCGACCGCCCGTATCACAGTGGCGCAGCGGATAGGGCAGCATGCAACTCTTACCTACTCAACTAACATCAATTCGACTGCGGAGCAGCTCATCCAAGCGGAAGTGAATCTTACGCAAACATTCTCCGTGCTGGCGGTGCGCGACGAATCGGGAGTTTTCAGCATGCTCTTCAAGATCCGCCGCCGCTACAAGTAGCATGCCTAAGGTATTTCGGATCAGTTGGCTCCCGCGAATATAGTGCGGGCATCTCGCGGGTTATATGAGGCAGGGAACCTATTCCAGTCGGGCTTAACAACGGAGAGGGGCCTTGGGCAGCCAGCCAGGAGGGTAGAGATGACAAAGACGAAGCGTGGTCTGCTTTCAGTGGTGGCTGTTTTGGTGTTGGGCGCGTCTGCCGTATCTGGTCACGCGACCGCAGTGTCGCAAGCCCAGGCGGACGACAACAATCTTCGCGCCGAGATCATGAGGAAGCTGAGCAAGTCACAGTTCAAGAACGTGCAGGTCGGGGTGCAGAACGGGGTCGCAAAGCTCACCGGTACCGTCGATGTCTTTTCCCAGAAGGAAGACGCCGATAAGCGAGTGCATGGCATTAAGGGCGTCACTGCCGTTGACAACGAAATTCAGGTCGCCGGTGCGGAAATCTCTGACGCCGATCTGCAGGAGAAGCTGGTGAAGGCCATTCAATATGACCGCGTGGGCTATGGCACTACGCCTTTCAATGCCATTAGCGTCAGCGTCCACGATGGAGCGGTTACCTTAGGCGGAAGTGCTTATGGTCCCGTCGATGCCGACTCCGCAGTGGCTGTGGCCGCCAACACAAAGGGTGTGAAAGACGTGGTCAACGAAATCCGGGTTGATCCACCGTCACCCATGGATGACGGAATACGCCGAGCGGTCTATCGGGCGGTTTACGGATTCACCTCGCTGAACCGATACGCGATCGATCCGGCCCAACCGATACGTATCGCGGTGCAGAACGGCAACGTCACGCTGTACGGAGTTGTCGAAAGCCAGGCGGACAAGGACACAGCGGGCATTCGCGCCAACTCTGTTCCCGGCGTCTTCAAGGTGACGAACCGGTTGCAGGTCGCTGCGCAGCCGGAACAGAGATAGAGTCTTTATACTGGAAACATGGCCTTCTTTCGCAGCATCAGCATGACGCTGGAGATGATCAAGTGGGAGCACTCGGTCTTCGCGCTGCCCTTTGCGCTTACCGGCGCCATGCTGGCTGCGGACGGTATGCCTCATCCCCTACAGGTTTTCTGGATCATCGTGTGCATGGTGACAGCACGCTCGGCGGCCATGGCCTTTAATCGCTGGGCTGACGCGTCGCTCGATGCGGCGAACCCCCGCACCCGATCGCGCGCCATTCCCGCCGGTCTGCTCACGCGGGGGTTTGTCGGCGGCTTTACCTGCGTGATGGCGGCACTCTTTGTGCTCGCGGCCGGCCAGCTCAACCGGCTTACTCTGTTGCTGTCGCCGGTGGCGCTGGCGATTATCCTCGTCTACTCCTACACCAAACGCTTCACGCGCTGGTCGCATCTCGCGCTGGGGGTATCGCTGGGAATTGCTCCTGCCGCGGCCTGGATCGCGATACGCGGCTCGCTGGACCCGCGCATTTTGATCCTTACCTGCGCGGTGATGTTCTGGGTGGCCGGATTCGATCTTCTCTATGCTTGCCAGGACGCTGGTCATGATCGCAACGTCGGACTCTTCAGCGTGCCTTCAACCTATGGCATCACGGCGGCCTTCTGGATAGCGCGCGCCATGCACGTCATTATGCTTCTGCTGCTCGTATGGCTGGTACGCGTCTTTGCGCTGGGGCCTGCGGCGCTGATTGGAGTCGCCGTCGTCGGTGCTTTGCTGCTCTATGAACACCTGATCGTTTCGCCGAGCGACCTGCGCCGATTGAACGCGGCATTCTTTACCATGAACGGCGTGATTTCCGCTGTCTTTTTTGTTTTTGTCGCGGTTGATTTGCTCCTGCGTCGGTAGGACAACCGCAGGCTCTAAAAATGAAGAGCCCGCATGAACCGCGGGCTCTGTGCTTCGAGATGGGAAACGCTTAGGCTGGACGACGCTCCCTGATCCGCTCTTGCTCCTTGTGTTCCTCAATTTTATCGTTCACTTTGTCCTTGACGTTCTGGACTGTGTTCGAGACCTGCTTGCGAGCATCCGTTGCATGCTCTTCAGCCTCATGCTTGTGGCGCTCCGCCGTCTGGTGGGCCGCATCTTTCACGTTGCCCCAGGTTTCTTTTGCAGCGCCTTTTACCTGGTCCGCTACGCCCTGGTTAGCCAGTTTCTGGTTTCCAACGGCTTCTCCGACCTTCTCCTTAACCTTGCCGGTCATCTGATCGACTTTCCCGGTTACCTGGTCTTTGTTCATTGAAAGCTACTCCTGTGTGACAGATCACCTTGCCTGCTTGCTGTCAGGTTGTCTTGCGTTGTTGTTTAAAGGGCCGATCGCCGCCCACTGATGAGCTGGATTATCAGAACTACTACCGCGATCACCAGCAGAATGTGGATGTATGCTCCGATTGCGTGGAAGCTGACTAAACCGATGAGCCACAGCACCAGCAGAATTACGAAAATTGTCCACAACATGACGTTCGTCCTCTTCTTTCGTTAGGCAATTCACTGCTTACGGTGTGATAGGGTGCGCCCCAGCCGAATAGGGTTGCCGTACAATCGAAAATTTGAGGATCGATCCGCATCATGCACATCGCCATTCAGGGAGAGCCGGGTTCGTTTAGCCATGAAGCGGCTCTTAAGTTTTTTCCCCAGGCAACTATTCTTGCCTGTGCTCTATCGTCGGAAGTCTTTTCTGCTGTCGCTGAAGGCCGTGTGCATGCAGCCGCGATCCCGATTGAGAACTCGCTGGCGGGATCGGTGGTGGAGCATTACGATCTGCTGCTGACTCACGATGTTTCCGTCGAGCGTGAACTGCTGCTGCGGATTCGCCATAACCTGATCGCCGTGCCGGGAAGCAGTCTTGACCAGATCCTTCGTGTGTATTCGCATCCCGTCGCTCTGGCGCAATGCCGTCGTTTTCTGGAGCAGCATCCGCAGATTGAGGCCATCCCGTTTTACGACACGGCGGGCAGCGTGAAGCAACTGGTGGAGTTACGCGACCGCTCCTCGGCGGGAATTGCGAGTGCTCAGGCTGCGATTCACTATGGGGGCGAAATTCTTGCCGCCGATATTGAAGATAATCCGGAAAATTACACACGATTCTTTCTGATTCGTCGCCGGAGCCAGGTTGTGGCTGATCCCCATGCAGATAAGGTGAGCCTAGCCTTTACGGTCGAGAACCGCCCAGGAACCCTAGTCGCGGCGCTCCAGGTATTCGCCGGCCAGGGTACGAACCTGACCAAACTCGAGTCTCGTCCAGTGCACGGGCATCCATGGCAGTACGTCTTCTATGCCGACTACCAGCTATCAACGGCGACTTCAGCCAATGCCGCGCTGAAGCTGCTTGCCGATCACTGCTCCAGGGTCAAGGAATTGGGCCGGTATCGTTCCGCGATGAGGGAAGACTGATGGCTTCAACTTGTATGTGAAGTTGCCGATGAGCTTTGGGTCGGGAACCGGGTTTGCATTTCTTACGTAGACGCATCCAAAAGAGGAGGAGAACGAGGGTCATTCTAAGTGGTTGAAAAATAAAGAAAGAATGAGCCGTTATCGAATCTTGCGACCATATTAGATGTGTTGCGTCTAATATCTAATTATTTGATAAGAAGGCACTCAATGGCCAGCGATTTCCTAAGTGAGATTCACCCCAGTACCTCCAAACGGCGCGACGAAAACGGCGGAGGAAAATCTCTGCCCGTACTTCCCGTCCGCGATACCGTTTTATTTCCCCACGCCGTGCTGCCCTTGACGGTGGGCCGCGAAAGCTCCATCCAGCTCATTCAATCGCTCGGAGACGAGAAGACGATTGTGGTGGTCGCCCAGCGGGATGCGCGCATGGATACGCCGCAACCGAGCGATCTGCACGCGTATGGCACGCTTGCGACTGTCCATAAAGTCGTAAAAATGCCCAACCAGAGCCTCTTCGTCTTCACCGAAGGCACAGAGCGTGTGAAGCTCGGCATGTTCTCTCAGATTGAGCCGTTCATGACCGCGTCGGTTGAGCCGGTTCCGGAGATCCTTCCCGAAAAGGGCTCGGAGAGCGAGGCACTGCAGCGCAATGTTTTGTCGGAGTTTCAGCAGATTGTCACCGCTTCGCCGACCCTCTCCGACGAGCTGCAGACGATCGCGATGAATATCGAGGAGCCGGGCCGCTTGGTCGACTTCATTGCCTCGTCGCTGCCCTTCCTGGCTACGACCGACAAACAGGAACTGCTCGAAACCCCCGACGTCACTGCTCGTCTGGAGCGTGTCAATAAGCACCTCGCCAAAGAGCTCGAGGTCCAGCAGCTTCGCAACAAGATCCAGTCCGAAGTGCAGGACCAGGTGCAGCAGTCGCAGCGCGACTACTATCTGCGCGAGCAGATGAAGGCCATCCAGAAGGAACTCGGCGATGCGGACGAGGGCCAGAAGGATATCGAAGAGCTTCGTGAGAAGATCGAAGCCGCGGGCATGCCTGAAGACACGAAGAAAGAGGCTCTCAAGGAGCTCAACCGGCTCTCGCGCATGTCACCGATGGCCGCCGACTATTCGCTCACGCGCAACTACATCGAGTGGCTTGCAGTGCTGCCGTGGTCGAAATCCTCGGGCAGCGAAGTCGACATCGCGAAGGCTAAGCAGATTCTCGACGAGGACCACTACGACCTCAAGAAGGTAAAGGACCGTATCCTCGACTACCTCTCTGTCCGCCGCCTCAAGCCAGACATGAAGGGGCCGATTCTTTGCTTCGTCGGACCTCCAGGCGTAGGCAAAACGTCGCTTGGCCGGTCTATTGCTAGAGCCTTAGACCGCAAGTTCCAGCGCATCTCGCTCGGCGGCATGCACGACGAAGCCGAGATTCGCGGCCATCGTCGGACCTATATTGGAGCCCTGCCTGGCCAGATCATCCAGAACCTTCGCCGCGCGGGAACCAACGACCCCGTCTTCATGCTCGACGAGATCGACAAGCTGGGTCGCGACTTCCGTGGCGATCCGTCCTCGGCACTGCTCGAAACGCTCGACCCAGAGCAGAACAACACGTTCCGCGATAACTACCTCGACCAGCCTTTCGATCTATCGAAGGTGCTCTTTATCTGCACCGCGAACCAGCTCGATCCTATCCCGGCGCCGCTGCTTGATCGCATGGAGATCATTGATCTGCAGGGCTACACAGAGGAGGAGAAGACGCACATTGCCTTCCGCTACCTCATCCCGCGGCAGATCAAAGAGAATGGCATTCAGCCGGATAATGTCGAGTTCCCTGAGGAAGCAATCTCTTACATCGTGCGCCACTACACGCGCGAAGCTGGAGTACGCAAACTCGAGCAGCTCATTGGCACTGTCTGCCGCAAGCAGGCGCGTCGTATCGCCGAGGGCAACACCGACAAACTCGTTGTTACCCGTGAAGTCATCCAGGAATTTCTGGGCGGCATCAAGGTCCGCGTGGATACCGAGATTGCCGAGCGCACCAAACGTGCGGGTGTGGCCGTAGGCCTTGCCTGGACGCCCGCTGGCGGCGACATCTTGTTCATCGAAGCCAACCGCATGAAGGGCAAGGGCAGCTTCAAGATGACGGGACAGATCGGCGAGGTGATGCAGGAATCCATGCAGGCTGCGCTTACCTGGGTCCGCTCCAACGCCGCTTCACTCGGCCTTGCGGAAGATTTCACCAACGACGCGGATATTCACATCCACGTCCCGGCGGGAGCCATTCCCAAGGACGGTCCGTCGGCCGGTGTCACTATGGCCACGGTGCTGGTATCGCTCATGACCGACAAGCCGGTGCGCCCGCTGACGGCTATGACCGGCGAAATCACGCTCAGCGGAAACGTCCTGCCCGTCGGCGGCATCAAGGAGAAGTTCCTGGCCGCCAAGCGCGCCGGTGTGAAAGACGTCATCCTGCCTGCCGACAATCGGCAGAACGTGGAGGAAGACCTGATGCCCGAGCAGATTGCAGGCGTCAACATCCACTACGCGAGCCGGATCGAAGACGTGCTCGCCGTGGCGCTGCCTAAGTCAGCGGCGGAGGAAAAGAAGGATGAGCAGGTGAGGGAAGAGGTGCTCGAGCACGCAGGCGCTTGAGATTTGCTGGCCGCGCGGAAAAACCATCCGTGCGGCCAAAGCTTTTTCGAACCGTGAAATGCAGTTAGCCCGCCTTGAGCCTGCTTCAGTCCTCGTAGAGAATCCATACCGCAGTGAGATCAAGTGCAAAGCCCTCAACGGGCCCACTTCCAGTGACCTTGTTACCTGATTCCACGCGCGGCTTCTTTCCTGGTTCGTAGATCAGCACATTGCGATGACGCGGATCGACCAGCCAGCCTAGCTTCGCGCCATTGGCAATCCAGGTCTCCATCTTCTCATTCATTGCGGGCAGGCTATCAGAGGGAGACAGAAGCTCGATAACAAAACAGGAGTCAGATGCGGGAAGTGTTTCCGGTCTTCCCTCGTCAGACCGCGATGCTGCTCTTCGGTTACATAGCCTCCATCCGGCGAAAGTGAAGAACCGTCGGGAAGAAAGCATCCTGTATTGTTGTCGAGGATCCGACCCTATGCTGTTTCCACCATGCCCTTAGCAGGTCATTCATTTCGCTATTGCCGCTGCCACTGCGAAGCCTGTTGGTCGGTTCACTATGATCTGGCCGTCCTATGTTCGCTCAAGCTTCACCCTTCGTTCGCCATGTTCATCCGCTCGAACTCCTCGTCCGTGAGGGGCGGATCGAAAACCACCGTATGCTGAAGCTTCGGGATCGGGATTTCGAGAATGGTGCTCATGGCCGTATTCTGACGCTGGTGTAAGACCGTTTTTCTAATTGCTAATCCTGAATTCCTGATGTTAACCATCGGTCATTCCACGCTGCCCGTAGAGAAATTTGTCGCGATCCTTCGCGAGAACAGCGTGCGCACACTGGCCGATATTCGCACCATCCCCAAATCACGGCACAATCCGCAGTTTGCCCAAGAGAATCTCTCGCGTTCCCTCGCTGATGCGGGCATCGAATATCGCTGGCATCGCGCTCTCGGAGGTCTGCGCGATGCGCGCACGGATTCGATCAACACCGGCTGGCGCAACACAAATTTTCG
>CAYVSQ010000027.1:0-5816 GCA_964453815.1 uncultured Acidobacteriaceae bacterium
ACAGGAGTATCGCACCTACCGTGCTGGCACCTACGAAAAAAACCGACATTATTACCCGTTTTCGCACGCATGACTCCGATACCGGCAGTCCTGAAGTGCAGATCGCGATCCTCAGCGAGCGCATTGGCGAGCTGACCGAGCACTTCAAGACCCACGCGAAGGACCATGGTTCGCGCCGAGGCCTGTTGATGCTGGTGAGCAAGCGCCGCCGCCTGCTTGACTACCTCAAGACGAACGACTCCGACCGCTATCGCGAAGTCATCGGCAAGCTGGGCATACGCAAGTAGCCTTAAAGATCCCTTTGTCCTTCAAGCACACGCGACGGAAATCGATAAGAGGATGGAGTACGCAGGCCCGGCAACGGGCGAACGTGTATCCACCGCACGCAGGGCTTGTCTCTGACGGACGACCCTGCAGAGCGGCACTCCGCAAAACGGGGAGAGCTTCTCTGTGATGAGAGTGCTCTCCGGCAGCGAAGGTCAGGCCCGGCTCGATCGAACCCCCGGGTTCCAAGTAGCCTTCGGGTCTGCGCCCCTTTTCCCACTTTCCCTCTTCGACGTGTATTTCCCACCCGCGATTCGCCATTCAGACTACAAGCCGGCCTCTCAAGTTGACGAGGCGCCGCAGGTTGCGACGCTTGGCGGCTATAGACCAGGCGTGATCGCCAGTTCCTATCCAGAAACGAGGATTGTATGAAGCAGGACGTTACAGTTGAACTTGCCGGCGGCAAGCGGCTGCACTTTGAGACAGGCCGTATGGCCAAGCAGGCCTCAGGGGCCGCGCTCGTCACCCAGGGTGAATCGGTGGTGCTGGGCACCGCCGTCGCCTCTCCCGATGCAAAAGAAGGCATCGATTTCTTTCCCCTTACCGTTGACTATCGGGAGTATGCCTATGCAGGCGGGCGCATTCCCGGAGGCTTTATCAAGCGCGAAGGTCGCCCGAGCGAGCGCGAAATTCTGACCTGCCGTCAGATCGATCGCCCCATTCGCCCACTGTTCCCAGAAGGTTTCCGTAACGAGACGCAGGTCATCGTATTAGTCTTCTCGGCGGATAAGGAAAATGATCCCGATATTATCGGCATCAACGCGGCAAGCGCTGCGCTGGCTCTATCGGATATTCCTTTTGCAGGTCCGGTTGGCGCGGTGCGTGTTGGCCAAGTGAATGGCGAGTTCGTTGTGAACCCGACTTACACCGAGCGGCGCGACAGCACGATCAACATCACCGTCGTCGCCACCCAGCAGGGCATTGTGATGGTCGAGAGCGGGTCCAATGAAGTCTCGGAAGAGACGGTCATCGATGCCATCGAGTTTGGACACAGCGAAATCAGGAAAATCGTCGCAGGGATCGAACAGCTGGTCTCGCTGGCGGGCAAGGCGAAGCGCGAGGTCGTTGCTCCTGAATTCGACACCGCTTACTATTCAGCGCTGAGCGCCAAGATCGGTGATCGCCTAAAGGATGCGCTCGACACCAGCGCCCATCCCAAAGCGGAAAGCTATGCGCTCGTCAAGCAAATCAAGGACGAGCTCGCGCAGGAAGTCGCCGAGGGCGAAGACGTCGCGGCAGCGAAAAAGAAGCTGGCCAAATATTACGAGGCACTGCGCGAGAACATCTTCCGCGAGCAGGTGACGAAGGGGCGTATTCGCCCCGACCGCCGCGCCTTCGATCAGATTCGCCCCATCTCGATCGAAGTGGGCGTTCTACCCCGCACGCACGGCTCGGCGCTGTTCACGCGCGGAGAAACGCAGGCGCTGGTGACAGCGACACTGGGCACCGGCGATGACTCGCAGCGCCTTGAGACATTCGAAGGCGAGCAGCGGAAGCGCTTCATGCTGCACTACAACTTTCCGCCATTCTCAGTGGGCGAAGTGGGCCGCATGACCGGCGTTGGCCGCCGCGAAGTGGGTCACGGAGCACTTGCGGAGCGTGCGGTGAGCGCGATCCTGCCGAGCGAAGATGAATCGCCCTATTCGCTGCGTGTTGTTTCCGACATTCTCGAGTCAAATGGTTCCTCTTCGATGGCTTCGGTTTGCGGAGCCAGCCTAGCGCTGATGGACGCGGGTATCCCGCTCAAGGCTTCGGTCGCCGGTATTGCGATGGGCCTGGTCAAGGAGGGCGAGGAATATGCCATTCTGACCGATATTGCGGGCGCGGAAGATCACTACGGCGATATGGACTTCAAGGTTGCGGGCACCCGCAAGGGCATCACCGCGCTGCAGATGGACATCAAGATCAGCGGCATCACTGGCCAGATCATGCGCGAGGCGCTCGAACAGGCTCGTCGTGGACGGCTCTTCCTGCTGGACACCATGGACGCCGCACTCAGTGGATCGCGTGAGATCAAGTCGAAGTATGCACCGCAGATTCGCACACTACAGATTCCGGTCGACAAGATCCGCGACCTGATCGGGCCGGGCGGAAAGACAATTCGCGGCATCATCGAGGCCACGCAGGTCAAGATCGATGTCGACGATACGGGTCGTGTGAATGTGGCGTCGAGCGATGAGGAAGGCTTGAAAAAAGCGCTCGAAATGATCAACAACCTGACGGCCGTGCCGGAGATTGGCAAGACCTATCTCGGCAAGGTGGTTCGCCTGGCGGAATTCGGTGCGTTCGTCGAGATCTTCCCGGGCACCGATGGTCTGCTGCATGTGAGCGAGATCGCCGAGCATCGCGTGAAGGAGGTCAAGGATGAGTTGCGTGAAGGCGATCAGGTTCTGGTGAAGGTCCTGGGCGTGGAAGGCAACCGCATCAAGCTCTCTCGTAAAGCACTTCTCAAAGAACAGCGCCAGAAGCTGGGTCTTCCTGACCCGAATGCGCAGGGTGGTCCGATTGGCGACGTTTCTGCGTCAGGTGAGTCCGCGGCGCCTGCCTTCGAAGACCGTCCTCGCCGTCAACCGCAGCCGGAGTTCACCGAGCGCCAGCCTTCGTCGAATGCCAGCACCATCACCATCGAAGGCGGCGACGACTTCGATGATGCGGGAAGCGAGGATGGCGGCGAAGAGATTAACTTCAACCGCGCCGATGGCGTTCCCGTATCTGTGGCTTCCAGCGGCGAGCGCCGCCCAGCCGGATCAGGGCAGGGTGGCGGCGGACAGCGCCGACGTCGCCGCGGCCGCGGCCGCGGACCGGGTAGCGGCGGTGGCAATCGCGGACCGCAGTAAGCTAAATCAGTAGATAAATTATGGGGTTGCGCTTTAGGCGCAGCCCTTTTTTCTTGAGCGAATAAACTGAAGCTGATGAATTGGCGCACGGCATCGACATTTGTTATGGTTGGGCTCCTTTGGGGCAGCGCGTGGATTCCCAGTTCGTTTGTCCTTCCCCAAGTTCCCGGACTCCAGGCCGGTGCACTACGCTTTGCCATCGCCGCGATTTTTACCACGCTTCTCGCGCAATCAAGAAAAGAAACTCATCTCGTCCCCTCACTTGTTCTCGGGGTGACTATGGTAGCGCTGCCTTATGCGCTGACCGTGTGGGCTGCCGGGCAAGTCTCTCCGGGAATCGTGGCGACGCTCTTCGCCAGCATGCCGCTAGCGGCGCTGCTGATGAGCCCGGAGGCGGCGAGCAGAGCAATCCCGACCCTTGTGATTGGCATCGGCGGCGTAGCAACTCTTGTCGCGCAGGGATTGTCCACTTCAACGGGGCAAATCAAGGGCGTGTTCTTGATCGGTACGGCTGTCGCACTCGGCGCATTTTCACTGAACTATGCGCAGAGGCATCTGCGCCAGTCTGACATCTTGGCCTCTGTTGCTATCCAATTCGCTGCGGCAGCCATCCTGCTTGGCGCCCTCAGCGTGGCCACCGAGCGGATGGATTCAATCGGCTGGAGCGAACAGACAGTTTTCTCGCTGCTGATTCTCGGTGTGACGGTGAGCAGCGTGACCCTGCCTCTGGTTTATTGGCTTTTGACCAAACTTGAGGTGTGGCAGGTAGCGGCTCTGCAGTGGATCGCTACACTGGTTGCCGTTGTGCAAGCAGCCTGGTTCCTGCGTGCAAAATCTTCTGTGGAAATGTGGGCCGGGTCGGCAATGATCGTCGGAGCTACTATCTGGCTCCTCCGCGGAGACGGCGTCGGCCGCCAGGAAGCCGTAACTCTTCAGATAACAAACCGTACCTTTGACACCGCAACCGCATCCGAATCTGAAGTAGGATCGAAGGTAGATTTGGGAAGCCGATCCGGAGGATCACAGACCAGGAATGAGCGCGTCCATGTACATCGTCGTCGAAGGTGAAGATCCGGGCTACGATATCTTCGTCAACGGACAGGCCCTAGCGCGCAACGAGGATGCTCTCGAGAAACTGGCCGTGCGTTTGGGTGTAAAACCGCTGCTCGAGTTCTTCTCCGCCGACCAAAACTCCATGGCACTGCTGCTTGAAGAAGGCGCAGGCGATCCGGAATGGGCCAAGACATTGCCACCCCCGCAGTGGTTCTCACCCGAAGACGGCTTGGTGACGATCTCGACGCTCCATGACTTTCTGAAAGATGCTTCCACCATGCTCGGCACCGAGACCGGGCTGGTGGTCAGCGAACTCGAGGAGTACGAGCGAGTCCTGCGGAAGACTGCGGTGCACAACCTGCGCTGGCAGCTTGCCGTAAGCTGGAGATGAAATTTTGGTTGTCTGACTTACTTCTTCCACGCGCCGAGTTGTCTTCGGAGTAGCACAAGTTCACCAAGGTGGTAACTGGTGTGAGTGCATGCAAGCATGACCTCGCGCAGCAGGGTTTGACCTTCGCCCCACGGAATTTCCGCGTACAAATTCGAATCGGGGTCCTGCACCAATTTTTCAAAGGCGGCAAAGTCAGACTTGAGAGCCTTTATCGATTTTTTCCAGTCATCTTTGGAGGGCGGGGCATCTTCCGCAGGCCAATAGTCGTCAGGCCATTTGGGCGCTGAGTATTTGGGATCTGTTGAGAAGAGCAGCAGATCACTGACCGTGAATCGGATGTGTTCGAGAAGCTGCCACGGTGTATAGGGCGCACCCTTCGGCTTCCTTCCGTACAATTCCTCGGCCAAGTCATCGACAACCGTGGCAACATCCACATGCGCGTTGCCTCCGCGTAGAAATTCAAGAAGGTGTTTCCGTAGGGCCTTGTCCTCCGTAGACATTATGATCTCTCCTCAACGATGGGATGCAAAAAAAGAAGAGTGAATAGTCGCAAAGGTCAATGTGCTTCTGCCGTGGCGAGTTCGCGCCTGCTACCGAACACATTGCCCATTCTGCGAATCTGCGCGCCCACTCCGCGCAGCTTCTCCTCGATGTGCTCATAGCCTCGATCCATGTGGTAGACGCGATCGAGAATCGACTCGCCATCGGCGACGAGTGCAGCAACCACCAACGAGGCCGAGGCGCGCAGGTCGGAGCACATAACAGCGGCGGCTGAAAGCGGAGACTTGCCGCGCACTGTCGCCGTGCGTCCTTCGACCTTGATGTTGGCACCCATGCGTACCAGCTCCTGCACGTGCATGAAACGGTTTTCGAAGATATTTTCTGCAACCACGGAAGTCCCTTCTGCCTGGGTCGCCAAGGCCATGTATTGCGCCTGCATATCAGTGGGAAAGCCAGGGTACTCTTCGGTCGAAACGTCGGCAGCTTTAAGATCGCCCTCACTGCGAACACGGATGGAATCCCTGCCGATGATATCGACGCGCACCCCGCACTCTTCGAGCTTGGCTATGATCGCGCCAAGGTGTGCTGGATTGCAGCTGGCCACGCAGAGGTCCCCGCCGGTGATTGCTCCTGCAACCAGAAATGTTCCGGCTTCGATCCGGTCAGGATTAATGCGATGCCGTGCACCGTGGAGCTTGTCCACGCCCTGC
>CAYVSQ010000028.1:0-8719 GCA_964453815.1 uncultured Acidobacteriaceae bacterium
GAGGGTGTTACGAAACTCCCGACTAGCACTCCGTCGGAGCGGATGACCGACGAGAAGACGACTTCGCGGGTAGTGTCTCAGTCTGGATTTCCGCTCGCGACCCAAAGTGGACCTGGCGGGTCGGCGCAGTCCGTCGGGCGAGTCGCGCGATTAAGGAGGAACGTACGTCAACCGAATCACGTCCTCGGCGATTAGATCGCTGGCCACCAGGTGGAGCGGCGGCCGGGGCCGGCGAAAACGGCTTGCCGCGACCAAGCACGACGGGACGGAGATAGAGTCGATACTCATCGATGAGCGAGCGCGACACTACCCACTTCGGTTGGCTCCGCCACGCCACCCCGAAGTCGCGCTCCTCCGCATCCCAATCCGCAAGGCCTTCGTCCCAATAACGCTTTACCTCGTAAATGAGGCGACCGTAGACAATGGCGGCCAGGTCACGCACATGCTCGATGAAGTGACGGAAGAGCGCGGGACTTGATAAAAGTTCTGGTGGTCGACGTAGCCATCCAGGGACTGGTCCGATCCGTAGACAAGTTTCGCCATGCTGCAAATCTCCCTTCCCAGGTTCTTCAGAATAACTTGAGCCGACCTCGCGCGGAGGTGAGGATGAACACTCTCTGCGCGCCGCATTGTCGGTGTGGCCAATAACCAGAGGTCCGCTTCCAAATCCCGAGATTCAAACTGAGACACTACCACCTCGCGGTACTGAACCTTGGCGCTGCCCTCATCGGGCGGCGGCCTTTCGCCGTCGCTGCTCGCTTTGCTGAATCATTTCTCTCAGATCGAAAGTTGGATGCGTCTCGAACCTCGCCCCATACTTCAGGGCTGGATGCTGCGACATGAGCTGAATGGCATGATTCATGTCCCGTGCCTCAAGCACGAGGATGCCGCCGAGCTGTTCCTCGGTTTCCGCAGAGGGACCGTCGGTGGTCGCGACTTTGCTGCTCTTCCAAATACACGGTCAACCCGGTTCCAGGAGCCTGAAGAGCTTCTTCAACAGGAAAATGTCCGTTGGCGCGCAAATGGTCGTCGTACGCAAAGCATTCGTCGAACATTGTGTTTCGCTGGTCTTCGGTCAAGGCATCGAAGACCAGCAGATGCAGCAGTACAACAACGAATACTGGGCCGCCCAGTTCCGCGCCCGAATCGCCGACCGACCGACCTTCAGCAAGCCCTCGCCGAAGAAGACGAATCCTGAAGCCGGGTCCCCTACAGCCTGCCCTGAGCGAAGCCGAAGGGTCCCGATTTTGGGACGTGGGGTAAGCACGAGCACGGATCCGGGTGCCGGATGTCCCACCTTAGCCTAGCTAAGGTGGGACGATGCAGGTTAATTAAGGGGGTTGACAGGAGCGAAGGTAATGATTTCGTAGGTTGATCTGTGGATCAGGGTATTACGCTACGTCCAAGGTCAGGTCTGTCTCTTCGCGAGTTTCAATCAGTCGAGTTTCAAACGGAGCCCGCTGCTGCGCAGCTGTCGGCAGGAACTTGACCAACTCCGGAAGGAATGGCTGGACGATATCAGAATGATCCGCGGCTCGGGCGACAAATTCGTCAAACCGATCTTTAAAGTCAGCTGGCCGCGCACAGGCTTCCTGCATTCCGTTCAACTTTTCAAGCAGGTCCGCGAGCATAGCGCTTCCTGAAACCTCAGACGTGATCTTGTCACGCAGGGATGCAAAGACGGCTGTGCAGCAAGTTGCACTGCTAGGTCGATATTGGGAGGTGATGTGCATACAATTCGCCCTCATTTCTTAAATTTCTGTCTGGGCTTTTTAAGCCTGGGCTTACGTAGTTGATTACTGGCACGGCAAAACGGTTCTGTATATTTCGACGTATTTCAACGCTGATGGGAGGACTCAAACCGTCACATTTATGTGTATTGGAAATGTATTTGAATCAATCAGATCCGCATACTCGTGTTGACTTGTACCATTATCGCCTGTCTGCCACAGGCCATGCCATATTCTATCGTTAAAAAGGGCTTTGTGGGGAATAAAAAGCGAAACTATCGAAACATTCTGATGAGGGTGCCGCAAAGGTCCTCGATGACAGAATGACGCTGGAAGGAAGCTTTGCGCTCTCCGCTATTCCCGGATCAGCCCTTTCGCCTCGACTTCAGCGGTGCAATGACTTTCTCATTCAACTCAAGCGAGCAGGAGATTCTCGGATCCTATCTATAAAGCTCATCTATAAAGCTCAAGCACCTAATGGTGTCTGCGCCTAGGATCGGCGAACATCACATACTCGAGCGGTCCTTCCAAACAGGATTGCTTGAACGGCACGATGGTGCCGGGAATGATCATTGCGAGTTCATGTGGGATGGAAGCAGGGTCGATCAGATCCGCAATGATGAAGTGGGCCATATTGGTCAATGTAGAGACAGTCCCCGTTAAATCCTTGCTATCGGGCCTTTGGAAGTCAAAGAGGACCGGCAAGTAATCAGGTCTGCGAAGTTCTTCCCGAATCGCATCTAGCACGGCTTTTCGCTCGGACGTAAAACGGCCAAGAATCAGTACTACCTTGGAAGTAATCGCGTCGATGACGTGCCTGATTCTCTTGTTGTTCAGAAGCAAATAAATGAATGAGCGATGTCAAGATTATCCACCTGCTCACGGACTCGAATTGCGGCGTAAATCGCCAAATTCGAGTGGAGTGCTCCGGCCAGCTGAATGTCCCAGGCAGAGACTCCATAGACCCTGCAACCTGTCAGATTGGCTCTTTCGAAGTTAGTCCCGACCAAAGACGCGAAAGTGAGGTTTTCCCGCTTATGTCTGCGTCGCTGAGGTCTCCGCGATTGAGGTCTGCCTCGGATAGGAACGCCTCTCGGAGGTCTGCACCAGTGAGATTCGCCCCGTCGAGGCGCGCCGAGTATAGGCGCGCGCGGCTGAGGTACCCACCACTGAGGTACGCCGCGTGGAGGTCCGCTTGTGAGATTCGCTCCCTCCGAGGTTGGTCACACACCGACGGCGGCTCTCGAAAATCAAGTTGACATCCGGATTTTCTTCCATCCACTTATTCCAAGCCTCGACCCCTTCCATCAACTTGGCGAGATGTTCGGGATTCGCCATACGTCCATCGCTCCGGGCTGTTCTGCTGTTGCCGCAACTCTTTATTTTTCAGCAGTGTTCTTAGCTTCTCCACTAGCTGGGTTCGGGCCCGGAGCCGCCGGAGGCTGAGACCACTTTGAAGGCGGAATCACCACGTCGTGTTCCGGCTGGATCTGGAAATGCGGCGACATAATCTGCACGCCAAACTCGTTGAATGCATCCTGAATACTGGAATGCAGTTCTGAGAGTGTCTCTATGCGCAGCTTCTCGTTGCGGAGCCGCACGATGAGCGTGTACTCAACATAGAAATCAGAGAGTGCCCTCTGGAGCACGTAAGGCTCGGGCTGCTTGCGAATGTTCGCCGTACGCTCGGCCGCGAGCAGCAGAAGAGCGTGCACCTGCCGCCACGGGGCGTCATAGCCAATGGTGACGGTAGTGCTGGCGATCATCCCGTCGGGGTAGCCCAATCGGGTGTAGTTAGTCGTCAGGGTTCCTACGAGAACAGAGTTGGGGATGGTCACCTCTTGTCCTTCGATGGTGCGAACTTTGGCGGCCAGCAGCCCTACTTCAAGTACCTCGCCTTCGGTTTCGTTGACCCGCACCCACTCACCTGTCCTGAGCGCCTTGGAGTAGACAACGAAGAGGCCGCTCATTACCTGGTTAATGATCCCTGTGGAGCCGAGGGAAATGACCAGTCCGAAAAAGACACTGATGCCCTTGAATGCGTCCGTGCTCGAGCCTGGTATGTACGGATATGCGACTACCACCGCGAAAATCCAGACGAATGCCGAGAAAATTCGCTTGGTAGCCTGCGCTATGTCGGGATCCATCCACGGAATCCGCATTCTGCCGGTTGACACCTGGTCGAAAAAGGCCTTCCCGAGGCGAACAATCCAACGGGCGATACCACAGATGATGATGACGGTAACAATGCCCGGGATCGCGAGCACCGCCGCGCGTCCGAACTGCTGAAATATCTGGAGGACGTAGACACCCAGTCGTTTCCCCCATGGCTGGGTGTAAGGAAAGTAGCTGAGAGAAAATGTCAGCCACAGGTAAATCGCCGCCAGCGTAAGCACCCAGGCAAGGACCCTAAGTAAGGAATGTGCTGCATTGATGACGGGAGGAAGGATATTTATCCCGAACAATCGGAAGCGCCCGGAGATCAACTGTTCTCTTGCGTGCAGACGTGCTGCCAGCCAGGTGTAGGCCTTCAATATCAGGAACCAGGCGAGGATGACCAGCAGCAGGCCGATAAAGGTAAAGAACAGCCCCGAACGGATGACGGGCCATCTGCGTTCCGAGTCCCGGGCCTCAAGCGCATCATCCAGATTCAAGAGAACGCGCTCCGAAACCTGGTCAAGCTTCTCGCCGGATGTCAGATCCAGATCACTGTTTCCCAGGAAGAACAGGATGCGCCCCTCATAGCTAAAAGCGATGCCGCTCTGGTCCATAATCGTTACTGGAACGAGTTGAAGGTCGCGCGCTCTTACACTTAGCGGAAGATCATGAAGCCGGTGGACGGCTTGATCGGCGCGATACTGCGGGTTTAACCCGGCCGATCCACTACGGAGGACCGCGATCTCTCGATTCCAGAACTCGATGGGAACCCCATCCGCGCTGACGATAAGTTGCCCTGCAGTTGCAGGCGCGCCCGGGGCTGCCAAGACCCGTCCGGTCGCCAACCCCAGTGCCACGAAGACGGCAGCGACAGGCAGCAATCGTGAGATAAATGCCCGTTTCATTGGCGGAATTGCTCCTTAGTGCCGGCTTGCGTCGCAGACATGTCTTCCTACCCCGCTTGCAAAGAGCAGATCGATCGTAACATCGGGATAGCCGTGTGATCCCGGCGAATCGCGCTTTGTCGCTGCCGCGTCTTAGCGGCTTGCTCTGCTAGCATCGGCTCAGACACACCTTATTCATGCTCACGATCAAATTTGCGTCCAAACCCGACGCGGCCCCGGATCCCCCAGCACAGCCTGCCGGCTGGTGGCCGCAGATCGTCTCTTTGGCGCGCTATCTCGCCCAGAGCGAGGTTCACACCTACGCCTTCAGCGTGGCGGCGAACGCTATCCTGTCGCTCTTTCCCTTCATCGTGATGACGTGGACCGTCCTACGGCACGTCTTTCGCTCTAGCGCGATGGAGGATGTGCTCGGCGACATGCTCCGATACTTTCTCCCCGCGCATCAGGACTTCGTGGTGAAAAACATGGGCCTCCTGGCGCACGCGCGGGGCAGGGTGCAGATCATCTCAATAGTGACACTGCTGATCTCGTCAACCGGAGTCTTCCTGCCGCTGGAAGTTGCGCTGAATCGCGTCTGGGGGGTCACCAAAAATCGTTCCTACCTTATGAATCAGCTCATCTCGCTGGGGCTGGCCTTTTCGGTCGGTCTGCTGGCCCTTTTCTCCATCGCGATCACGGCCGCGCAAAACGTTCTACTGGCTTTCCTTTTTTCAGGCAAGACGCAAAACTTCGTCTTCACATTCCTGGCCCACGCGGTTCTGCAGTTGTCGGCCGCCATTTTCAGCGTCGGCATCTTCTTTCTCATTTACTGGATTCTGCCCAACCGCAAGCTGCCCATCGCGGCAGTCCTGCCCACGGCCATTGTTACCGGCCTGCTTTGGGAGGGGGCCAAGACCGTCTACGTCTTCGTGCTGCCATGGCTCGACCTTCAGGCGGCCTACGGCCCCTTTTCGGTTTCTGTGAGCCTGATGATCTGGGCCTTTCTTACCGGCCTTATCCTGCTTGCCGGAGCGCAACTCTCGGCTACGCGCTACACGCTGCGTCTGGCGCATGAGGCGGATGTGGAAGAGCAACGAGAGTCCGAGTAGCCGCCGGCTTCTTAGCTACTCGCTTTTTAGCTACACTCAACTGACAGATGGGACATCTCCGCAATTTTGAGACTGGTGTATTCCGGCGTCTGCGCCGCGATCCGCCCACAGGAAAAATTCACCGCCTCGCGTTCTGGCTACTCATCGTCTATATAGGCCTCGCCGTGGGACGAATTCTGCCAAGCAGGGCGGGCGTCGCCTTTCAGAGCATCAGCGCGTTTACGCTCTTTTTGCTGATCCTGCTTTGCATTCCGCTGCTCTGGCGCTGGGTCTTCGGGCGCCTGCTGTGGAAGCTCAGCAACCGGCTGGTGGTCACGTATCTGCTGATGGGCCTTGCGCCGGTGGTGCTCTTCGTCACGTTGGCTGTGATCCTGATGTACGTCTTCTCCGGCCAGTTCGCCATTTTTGCGACTACTGCGGAGATCGATTCCGAGCTGGCCCATATCTCGTCGACCAACCGCGCCTTCGACATGCACGTTTCGCACGCTGTGGCGTCTGATCCCAAGGCGCGCAGCGTGACGCTGCCCGAAGCCGACGATACTTCGCCCGACCACGAGCATATTGCGATGCAGATCGCTGCCTTTGCGGATGGACAACGACTGCCTCTGGTTCCGGCGAACCTGAACGCCACCGGTATCACGAGAGCGCCATCCTGGGCGAAGAGCCATTTCTATGGCGTGGTGGTCGACGATGGCAAGCTCTATCTGCGCGCCATCGACACCCGCACCTTCGGCGGCCGAAGCGTTACCACCATCACCAGTCTGCCGCTTCAGAAGGAGAATGTGGACCAGATTGCCCGCGGCCTGGGTAGCGTCACCATCGTTCCCGATGTTGATATCGAAGACAACGAAACCCTGGTTGGAGATAGCGGGCGTACGAAGTTTACCTACGACAAGCGTCCCGAC
The DNA here is from genome assembly GCA_964453815.1 of uncultured Acidobacteriaceae bacterium. GTDB lineage: Bacteria > Acidobacteriota > Terriglobia > Terriglobales > Acidobacteriaceae > Silvibacterium. Next base: position 6,786 of record CAYVSQ010000028.1, read on the forward strand.
GGTGCAGTAAAGATCAACGGACATGATCTCACTGCCGAGGAGGCCCGGAAGAGAGCGATCAAGGGAGGCACTGTACCCAACGCGCAGCACTTCTACGACATCCCCGTGACTTTCTATGCGCCGCTCGAAACTGTGGATTGGGTTACCGGCAAGCCGCATACCACTTTCACCCACGTCACCTCGCGCCCATCGCTGCTCTACCAGCGCCTCTTTATCAGCTCGCTTACAATCGCCGCCGTGGTGCAGAACATACTCATCGGCATCGCCATCTTCTTCGGCCTGCTGGAACTGGTCGCCTTCATCATGGCGGTACGGCTTAACCGCACGATCACGCAATCCATTCGGGATCTTTATCAGGCAACGATCGCCATCGATAAGGGAGATCTCACGCATCGCATCAAGGTGACGCGCTACGATCAGCTCGCCGCTCTCAGCCGGTCCTTCAACAGCATGGCCGCATCGCTCGAACGCCTGCTTGAAGAGCAGCGCGAAAAGGAGCGCCTGCAGAACGAGCTCGAGATCGCACAAGAGGTTCAGGCCAATCTCTTTCCCCTGGCCAACGTCTCGCTTCCCATGCTGGAGCTGCATGGCGCGTGCTATCCAGCGCGCACCGTCAGTGGAGACTACTACGACTTTCTGGTTTTCGGCTCAACGGGGCTGGGCATCGCCCTCGGCGATATCAGCGGCAAGGGGATCTCTGCCGCGCTGCTGATGGCCACGCTACACTCGGCGGTGCGTGCCTACCGCTTTGCCGGACTAGAACTGATCAACGCCGGCAACGCCGTTCTGGCCACCTCGCTCGACTCCCGCGTGGGCGAGGCAGAAGTGGAATGCGGCGAGCTCTTCGAGGAGCCGGGTAAGATTCTCGCGCTGCTCAACCGTCATATCTTCCGCAGCACGCAGCCGGAGAAATACGCAACCCTCTTCCTGGCTCACTACGATGGCATTCGCCGCGAGCTTGTCTACTCGACAGGTGGGCACCTTCCGCCGCTTCTGCTGCGCACCGACGACAGTGTCACGCGCCTCGACCGGGGAGGAACTGTGGTTGGCCTGATCGACAATATGAGTTACGAGCAGGGAAGCGAGCAACTTTATCCCGGCGACATTCTCATCGCATATAGCGACGGCGTCACCGAGCCGGAAAACGAGTTTGGGGAATTCGGCGAAGAGCGCATGGTCGAAGTCGTGCGCCGCCACCGGCACCTTTCGCTCGAAGCCATTTCCGAGCAGGTGATGCAGTCGCTGCGCACCTGGATCGGCGGACAAGAGCAGCCTGACGATATCACGCTGGTTCTGGCACGGCAGCGGTAGGACGGCCTAAGTATCAACGAAGGTGCTTTTTACGAACGTGCAACGTCAGAGGGGGTTGAATATCGTTTCAGGATTATGCCGTCGACTCAAGGTGGTGGAGTGAATGACATCATTTGGGTGCGATGGTGGTCTTGGACTAAAAGAGCACGGAGGGATCAAGAATTGACTACCAAAACATCGTTACCGAGTAGGATCAGACCGAAAAAACTCGAAATCGTATCCGCGCTTTATAGGCTCGATGGGATGCGTAACTATGACCTTGCAGAAATCCTACAGAGTCGCGTATCGGATAACGTTCTAGATGTATGGGTTGAAAACGACTTAAGTCCATTGGGTGATCCAGTAGAAGGGCAGCTAAAGCGATTGAAAGTCAAGTATTCATACGGTGGCCCGCTGGAAAAGACTATTACGCGAGAAGAGCATGAACATTTGGTTCTCCCCTAGGAACTAGTTGAAATAGGTACTGCCTCTGCGGCATAGCACATGTGCTGTGCGTCTTATGTGCATGCGAGGAGACGAGCGTATTCAGGACGGGATGTTCAGCTATGTTTCGCTGGAGCAGCGAGTGCCGGGGGATCATCCGTTGCGAGAAGTTCGGAAGCTGACCGATGGGGTGCTGGGGT
>CAYVSQ010000029.1:0-6469 GCA_964453815.1 uncultured Acidobacteriaceae bacterium
GCCGGAATTGATCCAGCGTGGCATTGTGCCCGACATACTCACCGACCAGACCAGCGCGCATGACCCCCTGAATGGCTACGTGCCGAACGGCATGAGCTTCGAAGCAGCGCTGCGGCTGCGCGAAAGTAGCCCCGACGAGTACACTCGGCGTTCCATGGACACCATGGGCAAGCACATCGAGGCAATGCTCGAGTTGAAGCAACGAGGCGCTGTCACCTTCGATTACGGCAACAACCTGCGAACACAGGCCAAACTCGCCGGCGTCGAAGACGCATTCGCCATTCCGGGCTTTGTGCCCGAGTACATCCGCCCGCTCTTTTGCGAGGGCAAGGGGCCCTTTCGCTGGGTCGCGCTCTCCGGCAATCCCGATGACATTTACCACACAGACAAGCTGATACTTGAGCTCTTCCCTGAAGACGCCAGCCTGCGCCGCTGGATCGAACTCGCGCAGAAGCGCATTCATTTCCAGGGCCTGCCGGCGCGCATCTGCTGGCTCGGATATGGCCAACGCGCAAAATTCGGAGTGGCGATGAATGAGCTCGTTCGCTCGGGAGAAATCTCCGCACCCATCGTTATCGGACGCGATCATCTCGACGCTGGCTCGGTTGCCTCGCCCTATCGGGAAACCGAAGCCATGCTGGATGGATCGGATGCAGTCGCCGACTGGCCACTGCTGAATGCACTGGTAAATACAGCAGCGGGCGCATCGTGGGTCAGCATTCATAACGGCGGCGGCGTCGGTATCGGTTACTCGCATCACGCCGGCATGGTGGTCGTTGCCGACGGCTCCGATCTCGCGGCCCAGCGACTGGAACGCGTGCTGACCACCGATCCGGGCATGGGGGTGCTCCGCCATGTAGATGCCGGATACGACCACGCCATCGAGTTCGCGGAAAGCGCCGGCGTCCGGGTACCCATGCGGGAGAAGAACGCTTGAGCAAGCTGCTCATCGTCAACATGTCGCAGCTTGTTACTCTCGCCGGGCCAGCACGCCCCCGCGTCGGTGCGGAGTTACGCGAGCTCGCAGCGATTGAGAATGGCGCGATTCTTATTAGTGACGGCCGCATCGTCACCGTAGGGACGGAACCGAAGATGGAGCATCATGCTCGCGAGGCCCAGGTAATCGACGCGGGCGGACGTCTGGTAGCGCCGGGCTTCGTCGACGCCCATACTCACCTGGTCTTTGCTGGCAATCGCGCCGACGAGTTCGAGAAGCGATGTGCCGGTATCACCTACCAGGAGATTTCCGCTCAGGGCGGAGGCATCCGTTCAACCGTCCGCAAGACGCGCGCTGCAACAGAAGACCAGCTGCTTGCAACCGCATCGCGCCATGCGCAGTGGTTCCTTCAAGGTGGGACCACAACGATCGAAGCGAAGTCCGGCTACGGACTCACGGTCGAAGATGAGCTGAAGATTCTCCGCGTTATTCGGCAGATCGGTCAGGCAACACCGCTGCGCACAGTGCCCACATTTCTTGGTGCGCATGAAATCCCTGAAGAATACTCCGGCCGCGCAGATGACTACGTGCAATTAGTGATCGAAGAAATGCTTCCCCGAGTAGCAGCTGAGAAGCTTGCCGAGTTTTGCGATATTTTCTGTGAGGCAAAGGTCTTCAACATCCATCAGGCGCGCCGTGTCTTCACTGCCGCGAAGCAGCACAACCTGGGTCTTCGTATGCACGCGGATCAGTTCACATCCTTTGGAGCAAGTGACCTGGCGGCGGAGCTGGGCGCGAAAACCTGTGACCACCTCGAACAGACGCCACCCCAATCGATGGCCGCGCTCAAGCAAGCCGGCGTTCAGCCAGTTCTCCTGCCCGGCTCTGTCTACGCCATCGGCGCGCAGAAATATCCGGCGGCGCGGACAATGATCGAAGCCGGACTGGCCGTCGTGCTTGCCACCGACTTCAACCCGGGATCCTCGCCGACAACCTCCATGCGTACTATCATGTCGCTTGCCTGCACGCAAATGAAGATGACTCCAGCTGAAGCCTTGACCGCGGCGACCGTTAATGCCGCATACAGTTTGAACCGTGGCGACGAGATCGGCTCGCTCGAACCAGGCAAATTCGCCGACTTCGCTATTCATGATGCCGAAGACTATCGCGAACTGTCATACTTCTTTGGAGATCATCAGGCTGCAATGGTCTTCGCCGGTGGCGTTCGTGTTGTTTGACTTAGCACGGCTACTCTGTTTTCATTGCGATATTCACATGCAGCCCGGAATGACCAGCTTCGGCCTTTTCCAAAAAATGCCTTCCAGCGTTGTCGGCCGAATTATTGAGTCCATTATTATTCCTCCTCCATAGGAGCGGGCGGCTGACGAACAAATCAAGCAATCAGGCCACCACCCGCTCCCAGCGGCTGGTGGCTTTTCAATTTCAGGAGAAGAATTTCAATGGGCGTGACCCTTCAGGACGTTCAAGCAGCACACCGGCGTATCCGCGGCTTCATCTATTGCACGCCAGCCCCGCACTCCGACGAACTCTCGCAGATGACCGGGCAGCAGGTATTTCTCAAACTCGACAATCTGCAGCGCACCGGTGCCTTTAAGGAGCGCGGAGCGCTGAACAAGATCCTCACCCTTACTGAGGATGAAAAACAGCGCGGCGTCATTGCCGCGAGTGCTGGAAATCACGCCCAGGCGGTGGCCTATCACGCCACCCAGCGCAGCATCCGAGCGCGTATCGTCATGCCGCTCATGACTCCGCTGGTCAAAGTCTCTTCGACGACGGATTTCGGCGCCGAGGTTATTCTGCACGGCGCAAATTACGACGAAGCCTGCGTCAAAGCCATGCGCTTGAGCAAAGAAGACGGCCTGACCTTTCTCCATCCCTTCGACGACGATGCAGTGATCGCAGGTCAGGGAACCATCGGTCTGGAGCTGCTCGACCAGATTCCGGGCCTCGATGCAATCGTCGTTCCTGTCGGTGGCGGCGGACTCATCGGCGGCGTAGCCTGCGCCGTTAAGGAAACGAACCCTCAAGTCCGCGTTATTGGCGTACAAACCGAGCGCCTCCCCTCCATGCTGCGCGCTGCAGAGGCCGGTGAGCCCGTCACGGTACCAGCCGAAGCAACTATTGCCGACGGCATTGCCGTGCGCCGCGCAGGCGAACGCACACTGCCTCTTGTCCAGCGTTATGTGGACGAGCTGGTAACCGTCGACGAGGAGGAAATCGCGAACGCGATCCTCGTCCTCCTTGAACGCGAAAAGACGCTGGCTGAAGGCGCAGGCGCGGTGGCTCTCGCGTCTCTCCTCCAACACAAGACCTCGCTGAACGGCCAGCGCACCGCCGTCCTCGTTTGCGGAGGCAATATTGATGTCAGCCTGCTGGCCAGAATCATTGAGCGCGGCCTGGTGAAAGACGGCCGCCGCACACGCTTGCGCATTCACCTCACCGACCGCCCCGGCGCACTGCATTCCTTGACGCGCATCATCGCCGATGCCCGCGCCAATATTGTCCAAACGGCGCACGACCGAGCTCACTATGGAGTAAACCTGGGAGACACCGTGATCGATGTCACGCTCGAAACCCGCGGAGATGCCCACATCGCCGAAATAGGACAGATGCTCACCGATGCCGGCTATCGCCATCAGCGCATTGAATGAGAATGCGCTTGGTGGACAACACTACGCCCGATGTTTCGCCATGCGTTAGACCGCAACCGGTCCAGTGGACTTGCGCTCGATGAGCGTCGGCTCGATTGTGAACTCTGCGCCCTTGGCGGATGCGTTCTGCGTCGCATCGTAGAGCGCGCGAAAAGCAACTTTGGCGATTTCCTGGCGCGATAGGCGCACCGTCGTCAGCCCCGGCTGAGTAAAGGCGCTCAGTTCGATGTCATCGAACCCGATCAGCGATATGTCCTGCGGGACTTTAAGCCCTCGCTCGAAGATAGCTCCCATTGCGCCAATTGCAGTCATATCGTTCGAGGTCATTACAGCAGTCGGTCGTACCTCCTTGTCCAGCAATCGCGCCATCGCTTCGTGGCCGCCGTCCATGCGGTGGTTGCCTTCCTCAATCAGGTTACGGTCGAGCTTCAGGCCCTTGCGCTTCATACTGTTAATGAATGCGCGGCGCCGTACGCGCGCGGAGGTCAGGCTCATCGGACCGCTGATGAAACCAATCGTGGTGTGACCGAGCATGGAGAGATGAGCGACGGCGGCATCGATGCCCCTGGCATAATCGATCGCGATATTGCTAATACCTTTCTGGGGAGTACCCGTGTCGAGAAAGACGAGCGGAATGCGGCGGCGGCTCATTTCCTCGATCAGGTGCTCATCCATCTCGGACGTCATGATGGCCACGCCATCCACCTTGCGCTGCAGCATGCGGGTTACGCATACTTCCATTCGATGCGGATCGTAGTTCGTGTTGGCAATCAGCACTTCCTGCCCGAACTGGACAGCCACATCTTCGAAACTCTTTACCAACTCCGGGAAGAATGGGTTGGTGATATCCGAGATGATCAGTCCATAAAGACTGCTTCTACCCGAGCCCAGCGCGCGGGCGTTCGTGTTGGGGTAGAACTTGAGCGTCTCAATGGCACGACGCACGCGTTCCGCCGTCTCGGCAGTGACCTTGTCGGAGCCGTTGATAGTCCGCGAGACTGTGGCAGTCGAGACTTTGGCGAGCCGCGCAACTTCCTTAATATTCATAAACGTCTTTCTTGCGAGGTGGGCACAGGCAATTCAAAGCGGTCCTAAATGCAAAAGTATTGGTGAAGCGAGCCAATGGAAACGTTATACCGAATTCCTCATGGAATATGGAACCGATTTCATTGACCCGACTGATTTCTTCGTAGGTCCTAAAAATCGATTTGCAAGCCGAATGCAAATCCGGCCAATGTGATCGGCGGCATATCTCGGCCTATCGGACAATAACAATCGGAGAAATGTCTTAAGCTTTAACCATGACCCCTTTTACCATCCTCTCGGAATATCCCGGCCCGGGAGTGTGCCGTTTGCACATTAGCCATTTGTTTTTTGTGAGCCTCTTCGCGCTCACACTGCCGCTCCCTATCTTTTGCCAGGCCCCGCCAGCCACGACCCAATCCATGGGGGGTGGAAACTCGACCGCTGGCGCGCATGCCGCTATTCATGACGCCCAGAACCGCCCAATCACAGCAGGCGGTTTCGTTGACTCCGGCCCGGTGGTCTTCGAAGACATCACTCAGAAGTCCGGACTCGGCACGTGGCATCACACCATGGGCATGCCTGATAAGAAATTCATCATCGAAACCAACGGTTCCGGCGTCGGTCTCATCGACTACGACAACGACGGCTGGCTTGACATCTATCTGGTCAACGGATCTACAGTCGACGCCCTCAATGGCAAGGCTACGCCACCCCACGCAGCACTTTTCCATAATAACCATGACGGAACTTTCACCAATGTTGCCGAGAAGGCCGGCGTGACCAACGACCGCTGGGGATTCGGTGTAGCCGTTGCCGATTACGACAACGACGGCTGGCCCGATATATTCGTCGGCAATTACGGCAAAAACCGCTTGTACCATAACAATCACGACGGCACATTTTCTGATGTCGGTGAAAAGGCCGGCATCACCCTCGGCAATTGGTCAACGGGCGCAACCTTCGGAGACTACGACGGCGATGGGCGCCTCGATCTCTTCGTACCCGGCTATATTCACTACGATATGAGCAATCCTCCCATCCCCGGCTCCAAAGCTGTCGCCTATAGTTTTTGCAATTTTCGCGGGGTGAGCGTGATGTGCGGCCCCCGTGGCCTGCAAGGCGAACACGATCACCTCTTTCACAACAATGGAGATGGCACCTTTATAGACGTGAGCGAGAAGGCTGGCGTCAGCGACCCAAATCGCTACTACGGATTCACCAGCATCTTCGCCGACATTAACAACGACGGCAAGGTTGACCTGGTCGTGGCCGACGATTCCACACCGAATTATCTCTATATCAACAAGGGCAACGGCACCTTTGAAGATGATAGCTACGCCTCCGGTTTTGCGCTGAACGAGGACGGCCGGGAGACCGCCTCGATGGGTCTCGCCATCGGCGACTACGAAAACACAGGGCGCCTCGACATGATGACCACCACTTTCTCCGACGACTACAAAGTCCTCTATCACAACGACGGCAACGCCAACTTCACCGACGTCAGCTACCACGCCGGCGTTGCGCAGGACACCATCCCCTTCCTTGGCTGGGGTATCGGTTTTATCGACTATGACAACGACGGCTGGAAGGACATCATGATGATCAATGGTCATGTCTATCCCGAAGTCGATAAACAGGACTGGGGCACAAGTTTTGCCGAGCGCCCGTTGCTCTATCACAACCTTGGAGGCAGAAAGTTCACGCTTGTCCCGCCGGTCAAGAACACTGGTCTCGCTGTTGTCACACCCGGGCGGGGCGCGGCATTCGGCGACCTCTTCAACGACGGCAAGATCGATGTTGTGATCAATTCGCTCGACAGCATTCCCGTGCTTCT
>CAYVSQ010000030.1:0-2879 GCA_964453815.1 uncultured Acidobacteriaceae bacterium
ACTCGCTCCTCCGTAGCGCTTGCAATAACGGAGCCGGCGTAAGCATGGGCGGCCAGGATCACCGGCCCTTTTGTTCGTGCAACAGCACGCTTCAGCGCAGCAGCGTCGTCGCTGAGAGATGTCAAAGGAATCGGTGCGGCAATAACCTGGAGCCCTTGTTGTTCAAGTGGGAGGATAACTTCGGCCCAACTCGAACCATCGGCCCACGCTCCGTGAACTAGCACGACCGTCCCTTTTTGCAGAGAGGGACTCATCGCGAAACCACCTTATCTGCAGTGCGCGATATGCCGTTTTCCTCAAGGAACTCCCTCATCGCGGCGGCAATTTCCACGACATGCGTTTCGGTAGCAAAATGTCCGGTATCGAGGAACTGGACCTGGGCATTCGGTAGGTCTTTTCGAAATGCCTCCGCCCCGGCCGGGATGAAGAATGGATCGTTCTTGCCCCAGATCGCCAGCAAAGGCGGTCTCGACCTACGAAAATATTCTTGAAATTTCGGATAGAGTTTCAGGTTGGACGCATAGTCCAAAAATAGATCCAGCTGAATCTCTTTGTTCCCGGGCCGCTCCATCAGCGCCGTATCCAAGGTGTAGGACTCAGGCGCAACACTCTCCGGAATCGCCACGCCGTGCGTGTATTGCCAGCGCGTTGCTTCCAGAGTCAGGATGTTTTGCCGCAGTACCTCTCTGTTTTCTGTCGTGGGCTCAGACCAATATTTTCTTATCGGTCCCCATGCATCCCCGAGCCCATCTTCGTAAGCATTACCGTTCTGTGAAACGATTGCTGTAACTCGTTCGGGATGGGCCATCGCTAGGCGGAGGCCTGTCGGGGCTCCGTAGTCAAACACATAAATCGCATAACGGTTGAGGCCGAGCGCACGTGTGAAAGCATCGAGCGTGACGGCCAACGCCTCGAACGAGTAGGTATATTTTCGCTCCGCTGATACTTCCGTGAACCCAAAACCGGGCAAGTCAGGCGCAATCACGCGGTAGCGATCAGCAAGGCGGGGAATGAGTTCGTGGAACATGAACGACGATGTCGGGAATCCATGTAGCAAAAGAATCACGGGCGCACTTGGGTCACCGGCCACTCGGTAGAAGACCTGGACACCATCCGCTTCGACCTTACGAACGGACGTCAGAGGCACAGCGGCCTGGATCTCGGTCGGACGGGAAAGCATTTCAGGTGTCTCCGGCGCGAATGCCCTCTTCGCCGTTTGCGCTGAAAGATCTTGACTCATAAGAATCCTCCTCACTCTTACTGGATTGATTGACGCAACTGACATGCCAAAAAAGTGGAGGCCTGACCGAAGGAGGAGACGCGGAGCTAAGTTATTCTGCCCCTGAGAGATGCTGTGGCAAGGCGGCCATTAAATTGCGAATTCCAACTGACGAATTTTGTGACGAAAGCTCGACGCTGACGAGATCTCGTCGCGACGATCGGCGCAGCACATGGTGGGGAGAAACCGACAGGCGAAGGGCGCCAAGTTCAAATTAACCGCGCTCCGCGACTCTTGACAGCGCTTGTTGAGGGGCGACTTATTCCAAGTTTTTGCATCCTGGAGACCAACGTCGTCCGCTTCATCCCTAAACGCTCAGCGGCCCCATTTGGACCACCGATTACCCAGTTGCTCGCGTCAAGCGCACGGACGATGTGGTCGCGTTCTACTTCCGCAAGCCCACTGATTAGGACATCTCGTTCCGGGGAGGCGTTGAACGGCTCCAACTCAGCAACCGGGGCCCGAAGAACGGAATGCGGAGAAAGAATCACTGCTCGTTCAATGAGGTTCTGCAACTCACGAACATTCCCTGGCCAGCGATATCGAACCAGAGCATTCATCGTCTCTATGGGAATTTGGTCAATACTCTTGTTCATTCGTCGAGCGTAGTGCGCCATAAAATGCCATACCAGCTGCGGGATGTCTTCGCTGCGTTGCCGCAAGGATGGGACTTTGATAGGAAACACTTTCAGCCGATAATAGAGGTCCTCACGAAATGTCAGCTGCTTCACCATACTAGGCAAATCACGATGCGTGGCAGCAATCAGACGGACGTCAACCCTGTGCGTACGGTTGCCGCCGAGCCTTTCAAATTCCTGCTCTTGCAAAACCCGTAGTAATTTCGCTTGAAGTTCCAGAGGGATGTCGCCGGCTTCGTCCAGAAAAAGCGTGCCCTTATTCGCAAGTTCGAAGCGTCCGATTTTCTGCGCAATCGCTCCGGTAAACGCTCCCTTCTCATGGCCAAACAGTTCGCTTTCCAGGAGCCCGAGCGGGATTGCTGCGCAATTCAATTTGACAAATGCCCGTTGTCTGCGGCCACTCAGGTTGTGAATTGCGCGCGCAATGAGCTCTTTACCAGTTCCCGTCTCGCCGAGGATCAGCACGCTCGAATCCGTCGGCGCTACCACGGACACTAGGTCCAACGCGGTCTTCAAAGCGGGACTCTCGCCAACGATTGGTCCGAATTCGGCGCGAATTTCTTCTTCAAGATAGAGCCTTTGTTTCGTCTCTCTATCTCGATCCCTTGTCGCCTTTTCGTACTCCAACGTGTTCTCAACTGCAATCGCTACCTGACAGGCCACCTGCTCGAGCAAGATGACGTCGTCTTTCTCAAAAGCATTGTCCGAACGCCTGGAGAGCATCAGAACGCCAAGCACGCGATCACGGCCTACGAGCGGAAGATAACACCCCACCTTGAGGCCTTCCTCGATCACGCGCTCATAAAGAAATTGGCCGTCACGATTCCCATAAATTTCAGGATCCTCCCGGACCTGTTCGAAGCTATCGATTCGGATGCTCTTGCCTCTCCGAAATACCTGACCCGAGATCGAACTATTCATCGGCACCAACGATCCCTCGCGGAAGGGTCCTCTCGCGTCGG
>CAYVSQ010000031.1:0-18067 GCA_964453815.1 uncultured Acidobacteriaceae bacterium
TCGCTCGCGGGCATTTAACCCATTCTCTCGTCCGGCGACATTTACGCTCGCTGCGAGCCGCTTCAGGTCATATTCCCAGGGTCCGATCATTGTTTCGTCGAAATCGTTCAAGTCGAAAAGCAGATCGCGTTGCGGCGAGCCATAGAATCCGAAGTTGTTTACGTGAGCGTCGCCGCACATCACCACCGGAATACCGCAGATCGGTGTCCTTGATAAGTCAAACGCCATAACTGAGGCCGCGCCTCGTAAAAATGCAAAGGGTGAAGCAGCCATGCGCCCCATCCGCAGAGGTATAAATTCTGCCTGGCGTCCTCGATTGCTCTGCTTCAGCAGATCGAGCGGGCCGGGCCGGTCTTTTGCCGGTGTCCATTTACCGTGGCTCTCATGTGGCACGTTCTCTCGCAGCCGCGACCCAAATTTATGCCGTACCGGCCAGGCATCGAAGGATCTCCGCAGGTCGGTGTGAATGCCTAGATCACCGAAACGATTGAGGCCAACCTCCTGATACTGGATGGGGTGCGACTTTGGAGACCGCATGCTCAAACGGCGTTTCGACGCAGCCATTACTGACCCTCACTTACGCGAATTTGACAATCAGGCAAGCATACTAACAAGAACAGGAAGCCCTGTCTCGTTCCCAACAACCGTTCCCAACAACCGTCTTCGCAGGCTTTTTGCCTCGCGATAAGCTGATCGACCAACCTGGTCCCTTCCTCTTTTCTACAAGCCGTCCTATGCTGGTAGCGAGTTGTCAGGAGATCCGCCAATGCCTCTTCCTGCACAGAAGCCGCACGAATCCCTTCGCTTAGACGATGCCCGTACATCGAGAATTCCGTGGCGCAAATGGGGCCCGTATCTGAGCGAGCGCCAATGGGGCACGGTTCGTGAGGACTACAGCCAGGATGGAAATGCATGGGACTACTTCTCGCATGACCAATCGCGCTCACGCGCCTACCGCTGGGGGGAGGACGGCATCGCCGGCATCTCAGACGACCAGCAACGTCTCTGTTTCTCCTTGGCACTGTGGAACGGCCAGGATCCGATCTTAAAGGAGCGGATGTTCGGGCTCACGAATTCCGAAGGCAATCACGGCGAAGACGTCAAAGAATATTACTTCTATCTCGACTCCACGCCCACCCACAGCTACATGAAGTATCTCTACAAATATCCGCAAGCTGCATATCCATACAGCGATCTGGTCACGACCAACCGCGGCCGCACTCGCGAGGAGATGGAATACGAGCTGCTGGACACGGGAGTCTTCAACGACGACCGCTATTTTGACGTCTTCGTCGAGTATGTCAAGGCTGAACCGGAAGACATACTCATCAGAATCACTGCGGAGAATCGCGGCCCCGCCGAGGCAGCCCTCCACCTGCTTCCCACTCTCTGGTTCCGCAACACGTGGACCGGCCATGAAGGCGCTCTCCGTCCCGCGCTCTTCTGGCAGAAGGGGGCAGGCAAGAAATTTGGGAGCGGGGTCATTCGCGCCTCCCATGCCGAGCTGGGAGACTACGAGTTGGTTGCGGAAGACGACGTCGAGCCGCTGTTTTGCGACAACGAAACCAACCGTGAACGTCTGTATAAGGAGCCTCGCGAGGGCTTCGCGAAGGACGGCATCAACGATTACGTTGTCGAAGGCAAGTCCACCGCGGTCAATCCGGTGCGCACAGGAACCAAGGCCGCGCTGCACTACCACTTTGTGGTTCCAGCAAAGGGCCGAAAGACCATCCAGCTCCGGCTTCGCCCGGCAACCGCGCCTGGTGTCGAGGCATTCTCGTCGTTTGCCGGCGTCTTCGACACGCGTCGTTATGAGGCTGACGAGTACTACGGCGCTCTCACCCGGCACCTCTCGTCCGACGATCAGCGGTTGGTCGTCCGGCAGGCGCTCGCCGGTATGCTCTGGTCGAAACAGTTCTACTGCTATGACCTCGATTTGTGGCTCAGCGAACATGAATCAGCGCGCGGCATCAATGGAAGCGGCCGTAACGCCGACTGGGCGCACATGGTCAGCCACGACATCTTCTCCATGCCCGACAAGTGGGAATATCCCTGGTTCGCCGCATGGGATCTCGCCTTTCACACCCTGCCGCTCGGTCTGGTTGATCTGGACTTCGCCAAGAGCCAGCTGGATCTCATCCTCCGTAGCGCGTATGTGCACCCCAACGGCCAGGTACCTGCCTATGAATGGAATTTCGGTGATGTGAACCCGCCTGTCCACGCCTGGGCCGTTATCGCTCTCCACCGGCAGGAGGCAGCTGCCGGCCGTGAACCCGACTACGAATTCCTGAAAAATGCCTTTCAGAAGCTGCTTATGAATTTCACCTGGTGGGTCAATCGCAAGGACGCGAGCGGCAGGAACGTCTTCCAGGGCGGCTTTCTCGGCCTCGACAACATTGGCGCCTTCGATCGCTCCAGTCCACTGCCCATGGGAGGCTACCTGGAACAGGCCGATGGCACCGCGTGGATGTGCTTTTTCTCCCAGACGATGCTGCAGCTCGCCATGCTACTCACCGAGGAAGATGGATCCTACACCGAAATGGTTCTCAAGTTTATCGGCCACTTCCTTGCCATTGCCGCGGCCCTCAACGACATCGGTCCGAATCACGACGGCATGTGGGACGAACAAGACGGCTTCTACTATGACGTGCTGCGCCTTCCCAACGGGGCTTCCGAGCGCCTGAAGCTGCGCACGGTGGTCGGTCTCCTCCCGCTCTGCGCGACCACAGTCTTCGAGGAGGATTTCGGTCGGCAGCATCCGGAGATCCTGAACAGGGCTCGGATCTTTCTCGAGCGGCATCGCGATCTGCGCGACAAAATCGGCCCCGTCGAGAAGCGCGGGTTCAATAATCGCACGCTGCTGGCTGTTCTTAACGAGGACAAATTGCGACGCGTTCTGAAGCGCATGCTCGATGAGGAAGAATTCCTTAGCGACTATGGCATCCGCTCCATCTCAAAGCAGCACAAAGATCATCCTTATATCTTCGATCAGTGGGGCGCGCGCAGCGTCGTCGAATACCTGCCTGCCGAATCGAATACCGGCATGTTCGGCGGCAACTCCAACTGGCGCGGTCCCATCTGGATGCCAATCAACGCACTCATCATCCGCGCTCTCTATCACTTCTATCAATATTATGGGGATGATTTCCGCGTGGAGTGCCCGACCGGCTCAGGAAAAATGATGACCCTCTTTGAGGTTGCCTATGAAATCGGCGGGCGTCTCGAGAACATCTTCCTGCGGGACGAAAAGGGCCGCCGCGCTGTCTACGGAGGGACAGAGAAGTTTCAGACCGATCCGCTCTGGCGCGATTTGGTCCTCTTCTATGAATACTTTCATGGAGATAACGGCGCAGGACTGGGAGCCAGCCACCAGACAGGATGGACGGGCCTGATCGCGACCCTGATCCACATGCGCGAGGCGATCACGCCGCAAAACGCTCTGGAAACCGCTACTCCGGCGCTGGCTGCAAGCGCCGGAATCGAACAGTGAGGCGTTAGATTTGCTCGATCTTCACACTGCCGTCGCTGGTGTGGATGCTCAGCGGGGTGCCGCCGCCGTTTAGCCGTCCATGCAACTCATGACCGTTTCCGTCGCCGCTCTGATAATGATCCATCGTAATCGGTAGCGTGCAGTCCACATGGCCGTCGCTGGTATGAACATCGAGGTTTGCGGCAAAGCTCTGAGGAACGCGTAAGGTCACCGAACCGTCCGATGCCTGGATCGTCGAAGCCTCGGTGAACTTCGTGCCTTCGCGCAGATTCAGATCCAGTCGTCCGTCGCTGGTGTGCAGCGTGAGCGCATGAAATGCCCCGTCGACCGTGAGGTTGCCGTCACTTGTGCGTGCATCGAGCGCGCCTACGGCATTGGTAATGTTCACGTGCCCATCGCCTGACTTCACGCGCAGCTTGCCCGACACATGATCGAGCGTCACGCTCCCGTCGCCCGTCGTCAATCCAATCTCGCCCTGAAGTCCGGCGAGATCGACGCTTCCGTCCGAGGTCTTTGCTTCGAGCGTCAATTCCGTCGGCGTCTCCACTGTCACGCGCGTTTGCGTCTTATGCCACGTGATATGAACACCCCTGTGGTCCCGTTCTTTCATTAGAAAGTGGACTTGATTGCCGCTCTGGCTCTCTTCCAGGCGATAGTCGCTCAGCTTCTGCCCTTCGAGTTCGACGTGAATGCGGATTTCACGGCACTCTCCGCAGGAATGTATCTGAACGCCGGCGTCTGAGGTCTCAAGTGTAAGCGCCGGCTTGCCGATGACCGGATACGTCTTCGACCAAGAATGATCGCCATCCTGCGCATGGGCCGGCAGCGCGGTAAACGCTGCCAGCCCAAGTACCGCCAGAGCAATTTTTGTCTTCATGTCAGCCAGATACGGAACCAGGCGGAGAAAGGTTCCGTCAGGCGGCTCGCTCGCGCCGTCGCGATTCGAGACGTACTGACATGAGTGCAAGCATCTCGCGCAAACGAAAGGCCTTATCGAGCTGCTTCTCGATAAGCAACCGCTGGCGGCGCCTGTGATCCGGGTTACGCAGCGTCGCCAGGAATCGCTCATCCAGGGCGGCGTTACGTTCCAACTCCAGAATCGTAGCCTCAATCGTTGAACGGAAGCGTAAGCTTACCTGGATCGATTCACGGACGGGTTCAGCGGTCATAAATTTTCGCTCTCGAGCTAAAATTTTCACTTCACTCCGCCGATCATAGCGATATGTGGGCGTTCGCGCGATACTGCCGAAGCGTTTTGCACAAACTTTTCGCACCAAGTTTCATGTTGTAACGTTTTTCGGACAGTCCGCAGGAGAATCCATGCTTTGGCTCATGGCTTAAGCAGGTCTCTCCTGGCTCCCCATCACAAGTCCATCGACTTGCTCGCTACCAGGCCTTCAGCCTTCGCCACGAAGTCAGTCAGCGGTCTCGAACCCTGATCGCCCTTGCCCCGGACTCGCACGCTCACCGCGTTCGCTTCCTCTTCCTTATCGCCTATCACCAATACATACGGAAACTTCTGCATGGTGAAATCGCGAATCTTGGCGTTCATCTTCTCGTTGCGGCTGTCGAGCTCAACGCGGAATCCCGCCCTTTGTAACTCAGACTGTACTTTTTCCGCATATTGCTGGTGACGTTCGCTGATCGGAACGACCCCCACCTGTATCGGCGCGAGCCACAGCGGAAACGCCCCGCCATAGTGCTCGATCAGATAGGCGACCATCCGCTCCATCGTGCTGATGATGGCGCGATGAATCATCACCGGCCTGTGCAACCTCCCATCGGCCGCCGTGTAATTCAGCCCAAACTGGTTGGGCAGATGGAAATCTACCTGGATAGTCGAGTAAGTCTCCTCGTGCCCCATCACATCAGCGAGCTGGATGTCGAGCTTCGGTCCGTAAAAGGCAGCTTCCCCCCGGCCCTCCTTGTAAGGCAGACCGAGCCCATCCAGTGCCTCGCGCAGTACTCGCTCGCCAAGCGCCCACATCTCGTCGTTATCGACGTACTTTTCCTTGTTCGCGGGATCGCGCAATGACAGCCGGTAGCTGTAATTTGTTATGCCCAGGTCGCGGTATGCCCGTTCGACCAGCTTCATCACGTTCGAGAATTCTTCCTTGATCTGATCCGGCGTGCAGAAAATATGCGCGTCATTCAGCGTCATGCAGCGAACGCGGCTCAGTCCGCTCAGCACACCCGAACGTTCGTAGCGATACATTGTCCCCAGCTCAGCGAGTTTCAATGGCAGGTCGCGGTAACTGCGCGGCTTCGATTCGTAAATCAAAATATGGTGCGGACAATTCATCGGCCGTAACACCATTTGTTCCGTCTCCAGATCCATGGGCGGAAACATATCCTCGTGGTAATGCGCCCAATGGCCCGAGCGGACATACAGGTCCACCTTTGCCAGACTGGGCGAGTAAACGTGCTGATACCCCGCCTCACGCTCCCGCTCAAGAATGTACTCTTCCAGGATCCGCCGGATGGTTGCACCCTTTGGAAGCCACAACGGCAAACCGGCGCCCACGTCTTCGCTCACTGTAAATAGCTCAAGCTCTTTGCCCAGTCGCCGATGGTCCCGCTTCTTCGCCTCTTCTAACCGCTGGAGATAATCGTCCAAGTCCTTCTTTGAGAAAAACGCTGTCCCGTAAATACGCTGCAGTTGTGGATTCTTCTCGTCGCCCAGCCAGTACGCACCTGAGAGACTCATGACTTTGAAGGCCTTCACCCGTCCAGTCGAGGGAACATGGGGTCCGCGGCAAAAGTCGACGAACGCGCCGTTACGATAGAGTGAGATTGCTTCGCCTTCATGCGTAAAGCGCTCGATGAAGTGAATCTTCATGAAGTCGTTTTCGGCCTTAAAGTGTGCCAGGCCCTCTTCGCGCGGCTCAAACTCGCGGACAAACCTTTCGTCACGCGCGACGACCTCAGCCATCTTTGCCTCGATCGCCTTCAAATCCTCTGGAGTAAACGGAGTCGGCCGATAAAAATCGTAGAAGAAACCAGCCTCGGTCGCCGGCCCATGTCCCAGCTTGGTCTCGGGAAAGAGCTCGAGCACCGCTGTCGCCAGCACGTGCGCGGCGGAGTGGCGAACCACCTTTAGCGCGTCTGGGTCTTTCTCGGTGAGCAATTGCAGTTCGACATCTTCTGTGAGCGGCGTGCTCAGGTCGACAAGGTGCTCAGCCTGGGGATCTTCAGCGGCATACATTGCGCCCTCGTCGGTAGTTGCTACCGCCATTGTTGCAGCGTGAACCGGCTTGATACGTGCCACGACCGAGGCGGCAGCGAGGCGCGGAGAAATACTCTCCGCCACCTGAAATGGCGTTACGCCCGCGGCAAACTGCTTCAAAGAGCCATCGGGGAGTTTGATCTGAACGAAATTTCCGGAATCATTCATAGAGTCGAAATCGGTTTCTGCAATCCTGTAACGATGTGTGCTTTTATTCTTGGTGGTCAATGTTTGGTTCTAATTATTAAGGATATGTTCTTGAGAGAGATGCGTCGAGCGCACCCCGATCGCATACATCGGCATCCAACACTCGGAGAATAGAGCCAGGGAATAGAAGCAGAGGAATGAAATGGGAACGCAACCCGATTCACGACCCAACTCGAGCATAGCGCTCATCGGCTGGCTCGCGCTTTGCTTTGCCGTCGGCGTCGTCTCCGCGATCATCAGCGCCCACGCCATCCCCACCTGGTATGCCGGCCTCATAAAGCCGCCACTCACCCCTCCCAATCGGCTCCTCGGCCCCGTGTGGACTGTGCTCTACACGCTCATGGCCATTGCCGCTTGGATCGTCTGGAAAACGCGCCCCAGTCCCTGTCGCCGTCGCGGTCTGCGGTTGTTCTGCGTGCAGCTCGCCTTGAATGTCCTCTGGACGTGGATCTTCTTTGACCGTCACCAGATCGGTACGGCCCTCGCGAGCATCATTGTCTTATGGGTCGCCATCCTGCTCACCATCCTGACCTTCAAAAAGATGAGCACGCCTGCTGCGTGGCTGTTGATTCCCTATCTCGCCTGGGTTAGCTTCGCCGGCTACCTCAACCTGGCCTTCTGGCGGCTGAACTAAGACCTGTTACCTGCGAATCAAAAAAACCAAAGAATCTTTGGCACGAAATATTGCCGGTCTCCGCTTTAGAGAGTGAAGGCAGTCAAAATCAGGACACTTCACGAAAAGGAGACATGTCATGAAGCGAATCACAGCAATTGCGCTCTTCACCATCGCAACGTTTGTCACCGCCGGCCGGGCATTGGCGCAGGATCGTGCAGTCCAGGCGACCGTGCCTTTCGACTTTACCGTAGGCGACAAACTACTTCCCGCGGGCACATACACGATTGCTACGGCATCGTACGACGTAATCGCTATTAAGAACTACGACAGGCGCGTCGCGATTCTGAGCACGGCAATCCCCAACAGCAAGGAATCGAAAAACGGCAGCAAGCTGGTCTTCGACAAATACGGCGACCAGTACTTTCTGAGCGAAGTTCTCTGCCCCGGCACCTCGATGAACGTGAACCTCCCCACCTCAAAGCAGGAAAAGAGGGTCCGCATCCAGCAAGCCATGCTCCCCAACGCCAGCCAGGTCCTCATTGCCGCCCGGTAACTGAGATGAACTTACTCGCTAATAACTAACCCGGAGACAAAAGCCTCCGGGTCAGTTATGTCTGAATTCTGTGAAAAGGCAGCGAGCCAATCAACAGCCGCCACTCGTTGGCGGACATGTTTTTAGGATCGTGATCTCGTTCTTATAAGTCCTCCCATTTGCCGTGTCGAAAAAGCTGAACGTCACGGTGCTGTCCTGAGCGACGGCGTGATACTGACTTATGTCTACAGTGGGCGGTGCCACAAAATTTCCGGTCGGAGGATCTGGTTCAAAGGCCTCCGCATTGTCGTGGGAGAAGTAACCCGAGACGCCAAACTCGATCTCCAGCACCTCGCCGTAAGTGAAACATTGTTTCGTGATGTCATCACGTGCCGGTGTTGGCGGAGGGTACTGTATCTTTCCCATAATCTTCTCCTAAGCTGCAATCTCGATGGTCTTAGCTACATGGTTACTTCCTTGGCATTCGGAAATCACGGTCGGAAACAACGCCCTGTATCTCCGGATCTCCACTCAATTGCTCCCTGGTTAACCCGTTCGCCAATGCCCGTGATAGATATTTGACCGCACTTTCACGGTCCCCCAGTAACTCATAGGCATCCGCTACTTGAGAGAGAACATACTGGTCGTTCGGCGACAAAGCAAGTGAAATCCGAATCGCATCCAGAGCTTTGTCGCGAAGGCCGTTCTTAGCGAGCATGGCCGCCAGAGTCGCCTGGACTAGCGCGTTCTGAGGATTTAGTTTGACGGATCCTTCAAGCAAATCGATCGCCTTCTTTCTCGCCGCGATTGCCTTATCGTCATCCTTTAGCCACTCGTAAGCCGCGGTCAAATTGCTCCAGACATCGTAACTCTGGGAATTGAGCTCAATCGCCTTCTGGCTTGCGGCGATCGACGCATAGAATCGATGCTCGTCTAAATACAGAAGCCCAAGATTTCCGTAGGCGACAAAGGTTGGGTTGAGTTTAATAGATTGTTTCAGCGCTTTTTCGGCCTCATCCAGCATCTTCGGGTCGTCCAGATCCATGTAGGCTACGCCAAGGTTCGTGTACAGGCCGGAGTTATCCGGTGTGAGCTCGAGAGCGCGGCGATACTGTGCAATTGCCTTTTGGGGCTGGCCAGTGTCGTCGTAGAAGACACCCAGGGCGCTGTAGCCGGTCCAGTCGTCAGGACGCAGCGCGGCAGCCTTGATGTAGGCGGTCTCGGCCTCGGAATTACGTCCCTCGTTTTTATAGGAGCCGGCGATCCCAGCGAGGGCTGCGGCGTTTCTGGGATCGAGAGCTAACGCGCGCTGGAACTCTTGAATGGCGAGATCATACTTTCCTGAAGCTTGATGGACCTGGGCCAACGCTACATAAGTCGATGGAACGCGATCGTCCAGTTCAGCCGCCTGTCTGGCGTACATCTCGGCCTGTTTAAGGAGTTCGGGATTTGAGTCCAGGCGGTACTTCATAAAGTAGACCTGGGCGAGTTGGGCAAAGCCCAGCGCAAAGTGAGGATCGGTCTTTCCCGAACTTTGCAGTGCGTTTATGGCCAGTGCGATGTTTCCAGGTTTGTCAAACCTCTGGAAGTAGCCAAGCCCCGTGAGATAGTCCTCATATGCAGCCCGGGATACCGGATGCGAGCCCTCACTTACCAGGTTTTCTCCGGCAGAAACATTCATCAGCCTTGCCAGCCGCGTCACAGCTTCATCTTCAAGTGCGGCTAGATTGCCCGACTGACTCTCGACATCCGCAAAGCCGATCTCCCTCATCCTCTTTGGATCAATCATGGTAAGGCGCAAGTGCGCCGCTCGGTCATCCCGTTCGAAGTTTCCCTTTACGACGATCGTCACGCCGAACTCCCGTAATGCCGACGAAGCATCTTTGACGTTGCGAGCGCGAACCTCACTCGCGGGCACAACCCACAAACTTTGATTCGCAGCATCAAGATTCGAGAGCTTGCCCGCCAGCGAATCCATCAGGCCATCTCCCAGCGCCTGGGTCTCCGGACTGTTTCCCGAAACATCAAACGGGAGCACGGCGACATGCTTTTCGCTGCTGGAAAAGAGGATGCCTTCGACACGCTCGCGAACGGCAGGCGCGAGGAGCAGGCCGGAAAGAAGCAGGAGCACGCCCGCGCCCGCGGCGAGCGTCCGGAACCAGGTCTTCCGCAGCCTCGCAGGAGAAAGCAATCCGCCTCTTAGATCCTTGGCCACTTCTCCGGCCGACTGGTAGCGGAGTTTCGGATCGAACTCCAGGCACTTGCCGATGACTTCATCGCAATGCCGTGATAATCCCCGTTGCAGCGAGGAGGCAAGGGACGGGCGCTTCGCTCTGAGGATCGCCGCCTCGACCGGGGTGTGCGCCGCAAACGCATGTTTTCCGGTCACCAGTTCGTAGAGCACGACGCCCAGAGCATAAATGTCGGTCGCGGGGCTTACTTCCTTCCCTTCGAACTGCTCCGGAGCCATGTAATCCGGCGTGCCCACAATTGCGCCGGGCATGCTGATGTCGGTCGCGGTTTCTGATGTGGGGCCGTGGAACTCCCGAGCCAGGCCAAAGTCCATCAAAACCGCGCAAGTGGATCCATTCCGCGAGGCGAGCATGATATTTCGGCTCTTCAAGTCGCGATGGATGATTCCGGCGTCATGGATGACCCGCAAACCCTCACAAATCTCAAGCGCAATTGCTTTTGCTTCCTGCCAGGGCAAAGCGCCCGTCTTGATGATTTTGTCCGCCAGCGTAATCCCATCCAAAAACTCCATGGTCAGAAAGGCCCGTTTCAATCCATCGTTCGAGGGCGGCAGCGCATAGAAGGCGTGGATGCGGCAAACATGCGGACCGCTGATTTTGAGCGCCAGCTGGACTTCCTTTTTAAATCGCGCCAGCATATCCGGATTTGCCGCAATATCTGGGCGGATGGTCTTGAGCGCGATGCGGCCAAGTTCCAGGTCCATCGCTTCATAAACGTCGCCCATGCCGCCGCCGCCCACGTAGCGCACAATCCTGAAGCGGTCCAAAATCAGCTCTCCCGCCGAAAACGACTTTGAATCTGCGGGGAACAAGTCCCTGAGATTCACGACCGGAGTATCCGCGAGGCCCGTTTGCTCATCATTTGCCTTCAAAAGTGCAGTGAGTTCTTTCTTTAATTCGAGGTCATTGCCACACACCTCATCGACGAAGCGTGTGCGCTCCGCTGCTGGCTTCTCCATGGCAGCGTCAAAGAGCGGTTTTAATCGCTCCCACCGTTCGGGCGTCATGACTCGTTTGAGAGTTCAGTCTTCAGCCTTGTCCGTGGCGTGGTCCAACCGCGCTCCTGGTTTCCCTGACTAAGCTGCAAAATCAGGCCGCAGATCGAATGGTCGGGATGGGTCGACACCGGCCTGTCCATGGATGTAAACACTCGTGTGCCGAGGATTATAGCGCGGTTTTACCCGAGGACCTGGGAAATCCAGGGCTTAGGTGGAACCCGGGATGTTTTATCGAGCAGGGATGCGCATCAGAGCGAAAAGCAGATTTCACTGACCGCCGGAAGCTCTCAAACCAACCGTGAGATCGTCAGGAGCAAGTTCCTCCTTGCGAATGCCGTGGTTCTTATGGTCGGCGCTTTGCGTGTCGATGTGAATCCATTCGTGAATCGCAATGCGCGAGATCGCGTGTGTCATGGCAGTCCTTCGCTGCTCCTCATTCATCCCCAACGTCACCGGGTTCAGAAATTGTGCCAGGCGCGCGCAGTCCACGTAGACGAATGGTTGAATCTCCCCCGAAACCTTTAGAACCCAGCCGACAGGTCCGCGCCGCATCGGGCGATATGCCTGCTGAACCACATCGCAACGCCCAATCAGGCGCACGTCGATAACCCGCGTGAACTCCTGACCTGGTGCCAGGCTGCTGGCCCGTATTAGCTGCGCATCCTCAGGGAGAGGATACTCGCGCTCTTCCCGCACCAACTCATGATGGAATGCGTCGAAGAGCGTCGGCCAGATCGTCTCTCGAACGTCCCGATCCGCGTAAAAGACGATGGCCGTGCTCGCATTGGGCTGGGTAGGAATCTGCCCCGTCGCCGGCCGGGGGAGCAGGTAAACCAAGAGCGGGAACAGAAGGCAACCAAGCATTCTAAGATCGAACCGTTGCAGCTTCACACGGAAAGTCTTAGCTCGCGCGTAAACGCCTGTCCATCAGAATTTGTTATTTATCAAATAAATTTTTGTGATGATAGCAAATTGTCCTGAATATGGGCCGGTTCGACCTCGGCTACCAGGTAAACCTTCTGGCATAGGGAAGCCCCCCCCTTTAGGAGAAATAAAAATGGCGGGAAGGAGATGCCTCTGCCCGCCGCCATTTCTCTACCGAGTCTACTTCGCCGGTTCTACCGCGCCCGGAAATACTCCCGGCAACGGCCTCTGCTGCTGCTGGCGCAACTCAGGACGCGGCAGAGGCTTGCGTGGCAGCATCTGGTCGCGCATCGCGGCATTGTAAACAAAGATCGCCTCGACCACAGCGGCCTGCTTCAGATCGCCGGGTTGCAGCCGCTCGAATACATCCTGATTTGAATGGTGCGTGCGGCTCTCATAATCAAGTTCGTCCTGGATGAACTGAAATCCCGGGATGCCTACCGCGTCGAATGAGAGATGATCGGTCCCGCCCGTGTTCCGCATCGTGATCGTGGTTACGCCCAGATCCCTGATCGGCGCCATCCACTGCGCGAAGATCGGCGAGACGGCCGCATTCTCCTGCAGATAAATGCCGCGGATTTTGCCCGAGCCGTTGTCCACGTTGAAATATCCGGAAATGAGCTTCTGATCCGGCTTCAGTTCCAGCGGACCCGTCGCGCGCAAAAACTCCGGCAACGCCTGCTGATCGGGAGTGGTCAACGGAGCCGCGAAGCCAAAGTGCTCCTTCACATATCCGCGTGAGCCGAAGAGCCCTTGTTCCTCACCCGTCCACAATCCAATCCGAATCGTCCGCCGAGGCTGTACATTAAGCGCCTTCAAAATGCGCATCACTTCCATGGCCACAATCGTGCCCGCGCCGTTGTCCGTCGCGCCTGTGCCGGCGATCCAGCTATCGAGATGGCCGCCCACCATCACCACCTGATCTTTCAAATTGGGATCCGTACCGGCGATTTCGCCAATGGTGTTATAGCCATGTTCATTGTCTCCCGTAAATTTGGTCTCCACATCCATCTCGACCGTGACCGGTACGTGCGCCTGCAACAGCCGGTATACGCGCCCATAGCTCTCAATCGCCATCACGACTACAGGCACTTTCACTGCCGAATCGCGCTTATACGGCGTGCGTCCCAGCGCCGCGCCGTTGTCGTCGAAAATCGTTCCGCCCGACCCGCCACCATTCTTGCCATCACGGCTAGGGCGAATCACCCCGGCGGCCTTCTCATCGGCAAGGAATTGCGCAATCTTATCCACCAGGCGCGTGCGTTGTAGAAATGCCTTGATCCGCGCCTGCATGTCCGCCGCCGCCCGGTCGCTCACCGGATACTGTGCAAGCTCCTCCAGCTCTTTATCGGTATAGCGCTCGAATAGGGCCTTATCGACTGGGGGCACTTCACGCATCTCGCCCAGAAAAACGATCTTCCCCGCCAGTTTGCCCTTGTACTGGTCGAAGTCCTTCTCATCCTGGAGATTTACCCACACGGCGTCACCGCTCACCGGGCCATTTGTTCCCGGCGACCATGGCGTAGCCTGCGCGATAAACACCGCAGTGTCGGGCGAGGTCATCCGCACCCAGGTGTTGAGTTGCTGCCATCCCATTCCAAACTCACCCCAGTCATCCAGATGTGCATTCACGCAGCCCATTGCCGTAAGCCGATCGCGAGTCCACGCATTCGCCTTTGCCAGATTGGGTGAACCCGTCAGTCTCGGACCGATCGCATCCGCCAGCGCTGAGCCGTACTCCATGATGTGCGAGTGCTGCAGGCCCTCTTCGCGGATGCGGGAATACATCCCGAGGTCGATCGTCTCGACTGCGGGCTGTGGTTGCTCCCACGCGGGGACATCGGCAGGAGCGTTGGTCTTTTTATCCGCCGCCAGCGCGGGGATAGCCGCGGCCAATACTAGGAATGCGAGCAGACGGCGAAAACGAACGAGCGTTTGCAATGGAGCCTCCAAAAAAATGAACGGGAAACGGGAAGAATATCACGAATCTACGACACAGCATCGCCGGCTGCTGGCATAACCAGTGCTGCAACAATCTGGAACTGGAATGCTTTCGCACTAGCAGCGGTCTAAGGTGGTCGAAGATGAAGCGGCTGCATTGCTTGGGCTCCTGATACTATGCCTGACTCCACCTCAGACGGCGGCACAGAGTTCCTTTGACGGCACGTGGAAGATTGATCTTGCCGAGTTTCAACCTGCGGCGAAGCCGGACATCTACTTGCTGCAAAATGGCATA
The DNA here is from genome assembly GCA_964453815.1 of uncultured Acidobacteriaceae bacterium. Lineage (GTDB taxonomy): Bacteria > Acidobacteriota > Terriglobia > Terriglobales > Acidobacteriaceae > Silvibacterium. The sequence continues at coordinate 14,482 of CAYVSQ010000031.1, forward strand.
TATCATTGCACAACCTGTGATCCCCCTCTCGAGATCGGGGCTGATGGTCGCGACCACAAGATCACCGGGGAGACGTGCTATGACACTGTCAGCCTCAAGATATTAGACGATGGGACGACCGAGGAAACAGACAAAAGAAATGGGAAGATAGTCGGGACCTCAAGGATGACACTCTCTTCCGACGGGAATACAGCGATGAGTGAGTGGACGGAGAATTGCCACGTCAACGGTGACGTAATTGCGGGGAAGGACATCCTGAGTCGAGTAGCGAAAGGACCGTCTGGATCGCACGCAATTTCTGGCTCTTGGCGGATCTCGAAGCGTCTGAGCCGATCCAACAACGCAGTGGTCGTGACCTTGAAGCCCGAAGGCGACAAGTTCAGCTTCGCCGACCCGTCAGGACAGAGTTACGAAGCAAAGCTGGACGGCACGGAGACGCCCTTCAAGGGCGATCTCGCTCATACTATCGTCTCGGTGAAGCGCATCGGCGAAAAACGCGGTAGAGGAAACCAATAAGCGTGACGGGAAAGTGGTCGAGATCGACCGTTTTTACCGTCTCGGCTGACGGACAGACGATGATCATCGCAATGGAGAACAAAGTGAACGAAACCACCCGTCAGCTTGTCGCGCATAAACAGTAGCCGATCTTTCCTCGACACTCTGGAAACACTAGGTGAAGTGCCGGCGATCTGGGAATCGGCCCACCATCTCACCTCCCCGGAATCCTCGACCGGTCCGGGAAGGCGCCGTTAGTCGGGCTTTACCTCTCAGCTCGATGCAGCACCACTGGGATGGTCCTAGGGAGCCGCCAGGAAGCATTGATCGACGGATCTGAGCCGTCTGGCGGCGGCCCAATCGCCGGCCTGTCCGCAGTCTCAGTAGGTGGAGGCGGTATTCTGAACGGGAGCGTGATCGAGCGTTCGAGCTCAATCCCGCCATCCTTCAGTGTTCCGGAATAAGTGCTGTTTCCCGCCTTGAAGGAGACGCTATTGCCATCGACTTTCCCTTCCGTAATCGGAATGGGCACATCGTTGCCGCCAAAGAAGCCGCCGCCGGTCCCTTCTACCGTCCCCGTCAGATTGCTTCCATCCTGCCGCAAAGTAAACACCATGGTGCCACCGCCAGCCAGGAACGCCATCAGGCGGGGATTCTCGCCGGCCTCGATCGTCGGCCTCCAGAGCCCGGTGACGCCAGCACCCGTGGGCGCCTCGCGTACCCAGACCTCCACCTGTGGGCGAAGCGTCACCGCTTTCGCCGCAACCGTCACGCTGGCCGGCGCAAGTCCCGGAGACATCGCCTCCACGGTGATGTTCCCGGCATTCTTCGCTGACTGCACAATGGCCATGCAAAGGCCGGAAAAGGCCTTTCGCGATGTGCCCTTATCGGATTCCTGATTGGTGGGATCACCATTACCCGTACCGATTAGTTTTCCCGTGCCGGAAACCCGAAACGTCACCTCGTTATCAGTGATGGGCACGATGCGGCCCTGCGCATCCTGAACCTCGACGGCAAACATGGCCACGTCCTCGCCATCGGCGGAAATCTCCTGCCGGTCCGCATTCATTACCAATTTCGCTGCCGGACCGGTGGTTTCCCGCTTCGCCGTCATCACCTGCTTGCCGTCTTTGAAGCCGCGTGCCTCGATCACGCCGGGCGCGTACTTCACCACCCACGCCACGTGCGAATCCTTCTTCACATCCTTTGCGCCCAGGCTCTGGCCGTTCAGGAACAACTCCACTTTGTCTAGGTTCGAATGAACCCAGACCGCGATCTCTTTGCCTTCCATGTCCGGCCAGTTCCAGTGGGGGAAGAGGTGCAGAACCGGCTGGCTGGTCCACCAGGATTGGTAGTAGTAAAACGTATCCTTGGGAAAGCCGCAGGTATCGATCACCCCATACTGCGAGCTGATGTTGGGCCAGTCATTTGGCGAGGGTTCACCACGATAATCGAAGCCCGTCCACACAAAGCCTCCCGACATCCACGGCCGCGAGTTGCAAAAGCTCCACCAGCCTTCCGCCGAGGCACGCCCCGTCGTCGTGAACGGATCATACGAACCCACATAGCCCTTCTTGGGATCAGTGATGTAGATGCCGCGCGTACCCACCGCGCTGACCGTCTCCGTGCCCGTGACCGGATTCCCGGGATGCGATTTGTGATAAGCCTCGGCCTGCGGATCCTGATAGTTGTAGCCCATCACGTCGCACAGGGCCAGGCCGCCTGTCCCGATCGCCCCGGTCGGCGCGATCGACACCGGCCGCGAACCGTCCTGCTCGGTCGCGACCGCTTTCATCGCGGTCAGAATATAGACGCCTCTTTCCGTGTTCGCCTGGCCTTCTTCATTCCCCATCGACCACATGAAGACGCTTGGACGATTACGGTCGCGCCGCACCAGGTTCGCAAACTGGCTCAGGCCTTCAGGATTCGAAGACATCATGCGCGTCTCATCGAATACCAGCAGTCCCAGCTCGTCACAGGCGTCGAGCAGCTCCGGCGTGGGCGGGTTATGCGATGTACGTATGGAGTTGCAACCCATCTCCTGAAGCTTGCGCACACGGTAGTACTGTATGGCGTCAGGCACTGCGGCACCCACGCCGGCGTGGTCCTGGTGATTGCAGGTTCCTTTCAGCTTTACGGACTTGCCGTTCAGGAAAAAGCCCTTCTCTGCGTCGAACTTCACCGTGCGGATGCCGAATGGCGTCTCGTATCGATCGACGATCTCACCGCCCGCCTCTACTTCTGTCACCAGCTTGTAGAGGTTTCTCTCTTCGAGCGACCACAGGAGTGGCTGCTTCACTACCATCTCCTGCTCGTACGTGCGCTCTCCCTCTATGGCTATGGGGAAGGCTGCTGTGGCCACTTTCCCCACCGCGTTGCCCGAGGGATCGAGCACCGTCGAGACAATGCGCGCGTTCTGTGCACTCTTCCCGTCGTTATTTACTTCAGTCCGGATCGAGAGGGTAGCCTCACCGGGCCGCACCTGGGCGGGCACGAAGGTGCCCCATTGCTTTACATGAACCGGATGCGTCTTCACCAGCCAAACATGGCGATAAATCCCGGCTCCCTCGTAAAACCAGCCGTCGCTCGAAGTGGCATCCACCCGAATCAGCAGGACATTTCTCCCGCCCGGAGTCGCAAAGTCGGTCACATCAAAACTGAACGGATCGTATCCGCCGCTATGTCGGCCGATGTAAAAGCCATTGAACACCACCATCGTTTCCCGGTAAGCACCGTCGAACTGGAGGGTGATTCGCTTGCCCGCGTCCGAGGCAGGAAGCTCGAAAACGCGGCGATACCATCCGACGCTCGTGGCGGGATAGGTCCGTCCCAGCGGGTAGTACCCTTTGCTCGCAAGTGAGGGGTCGTTCTGAAAAGGCAGCTCGATGGCCCAGTCATGGGGAAGATCCACGCTCCGCCACCCGCTATCGTCAAACGCAATCGCGCCGGCAGGAAGGAAATTCCCCGTCTTCTGGAAGTTGCCCGTCCTTCCACTCCCGAATCCGAAGTCCTTAGCCGGATCGTCGGCATTTCCGAAGTGGAAGCGCCAGCCAAAATCCAGGAGAAGACGTTCGCGGCCAGCGCCTGGCAT
>CAYVSQ010000032.1:0-32775 GCA_964453815.1 uncultured Acidobacteriaceae bacterium
GAGGTCGTCCATCGGCAGCTTCGCGATGGCTCCGCGGTTGTCCGCCAATACTGTCTTGAAAGGCTCAACGCTGGCGAGCTCCGGTTTCGCCTTCACAACTGTGGGTACCCGACCGAAGCAATAAACCACCTGACTGTACATGGGGTGTTCCACCCAGAGCGTGCCAGCCTGGTCGAAGGTGGCGATTCGCTGCTCGGGCGGGACAAATTTTGGACTCGAGGAATCGGTAGTGGTGTGAACAAAGCGCAGAATTGCCTTCCTGGCTGGTCCGTCGTTCCAGGAAGGCAATGGGCCCCGATCCTGCGAGTATGCTTTTGGCGGAAGAGCAAATTCTACATCTGCGGTCAGAAGGCTCGCGGTGGTAGCCGTTAGCCCCATTTTCAGCAGTTGACGTCTGGACAATCCTTCATCTGAAAGTTTTTTCATAAATGGGTTCATTTTCCGCCTCTGAAGAAATAGCGCTTGGTCACATCAGGGTCTTTTCTGCACTAACCTTCGGCTTCGTTTTCCGAGCTCCTCCTTTTTTGCGGCCCCTGAGCTTATTGGGTTGCCACAGTGTGTGGTTTGGCAGTGTCTTTCTTGGCGGCGATCTTTTCCGCGGTAGAAACTGGGAAGTCAATCGAGGTACCGTTGGAAGTGGACAGACCCTCCAAGTAATCCGTATTCCCGTACCGATTAAAAAGTAGCTCGGGCTTCCCGCTTGATGTCTTTGTAGATGGTCGGGAGTCCAGCATTACGGTGTGCGTGCCTGCCTTATTTTGAAGAATCTGGGCATCAGGCTCACCCTGCATCTGTCTTAGCTCGTAGGTTCCTGCAGGTAACTTCGCATTTCCTGCATAGAAGCTGGAAGACATATTGAAGGTTACTTTGGTCTGCGCCATTGCTGGCAAAGAACTGACTAGCGCAGTAATACTTGCTGCCAACGCGAATACTGTTAACTTTTTCATTGGTAACTCCTTTCCTAATTCGTAATGGTGTGTTTCCTTCGAGTGATAGAGTGGTCTACATCATGGTCCTTTGCACTACCCTCCACTCAGTTTCCTGAATTTCCTGCGTTTGCCAGTTGGGTCATAACCTGGTTCGAGGTTGAAGCTGGCGGGTCGCTGTCGAGGAGGAAACTGCTTAAAGCTACTCAGCCAGCCAGTCACATAAGCTTGCGCCGGAACGAGCAGATATATGCGATCAATCCTCCAATGCGAGTAGTCAATCCCCTCGCATTCGGTCCTCTCGAACGGATCGGCGTGTAAGCCGAAGAGCTTCGGGACGCGCAGGGCAACGCTCTCTCCACAATTCATATCTTTCCCCTTTCCAATCGAATCCGGTTGGCCGCCGACGAGGAGGACAATCGATCCATTGCAGCCTCAGTAAGGGATGAAGGTAGGGCACATACTCCAGAGCCACAACTGTCACTTGGGACAGGGCAGTCAGAAAAAAGGCAAAAAGCTAGAACGCATTTCGCGGTGTGCCCTCCATACTTTTTGGGGATCTTATCGGGACGGCCAATCTTCACGAGCCTAACTTATAGGAGTTCCTTGTTAGTCAGGCGGGCATCAGCATCTTGATTTGACACCCGAGAACTAGAACGAGGCTTCGACTCCGGCGACCGAACTTTTTTTTGACTTCAAGTGAGTTTTCAGTCCGCCTCGCTGCAGAAAGTCGAGTGACTGTTGAATCCGCCTTGCGCGCGCATCTCGAGTCGACATCTTATTTGCACAACGAAGAAAGGCGTGTTCATTCGGTAGCCCATCGACTGTGATGTGAGGCTAGTTGAACACACCTATCGAATCAGAAAGGCAACTCACACCTCCAGTTTTAAGTTTACCGTCGATTGTCGCCTCATCCCCTGTTACATCGCCGAACCTTCTTCGATGCCTTTGTTCACAATAACCTTCACATCGACACGCTGATTAATGTCGCGCCCTTCGGAGGTTTGGTTGCTGACGGCCGGATGGCTGGCGCCGTATCCTGCAGGTACGAGAAGGCGCCTCATCGGTACATTCGCAGAATCACGGAGGTAGTTCGCCACAACGGTGGCCCGTTCGTCGCTGATCTTTAGATTCTCCGCCTTTGTCCCCGTGCTCGAGGCGTAGCCAGCGATCTCAATCACGTAATTCTGGATGGCTGCTGCGTCGCTCGCCAGTTTGCTAAGAGCGGCCTTGTCTGCATCGGATAATGTGGCTTGCCTTGTGTTAAAAAACAGGTCTGCCTCCCCTACCGTTTTGTAGTCGGCAAGATCGGAAACGCGCTTATTCAGGAGCGTAACTGCCTGGGCATCAGTAAGGGCAATAGTGCCCGCAGTAGCAGCCGCTTGACCGGGCCTGGTTTGCCGATATCTGGGCCGCGTCAGCCGACACTTGTGCGACGTTCGCCGAAGTCTGCGCCTGGTTTGCCGCGACTACGCCCTGATTCGCCGTTGCCTGCGCATGCGTGACTGCAGCCTGGTTAGCCTGGATCTGCTGTTCCTCAGCCACTTCAATTGCAAACACGTTGGGATCAAAAACGATCTTATTGGCATCGAGCTGCCCATTGGCATTGCCGATGCCCTCGACATCAATCGTCAGGCCCGGCACCATGGCGGTGATATCCAAGTCTGCTCGGCGCAGCCGGAAGTCTTTCTTACGCTCGTTGTCGGTAAGATCGATGACGGTAGTCGCGCCGGTCTTTTTCTCCCTGATCGTGACCAAATCCCCGTTGCGCGACTGTATCGTGCCCGTGACCTTGGCCTTCTTACCAGCCTGAAACTGTTGAGCGCCCGCATTAAACAAGCCGGTTAGCAGAACAGCGCCAACGGCATACCGGAACATTGCTATTTTCCAATTCTCTCCATCCAATTTCATTGGAGATCCTCTCTTCGCTTCTGCTTAAAAACTCTTTGAATGAAACCCACTCTTCTTTCTCGCCTGCTACTTCACTACAAGGGCTAGTTGGAGAAAACTGTCACTTGCGACAGGTGACGCAGGAATTTCTATAGTGTCTCATGGAGCTTATCGACCACGACGAGCAGCACTGAACAGAAAATCTGCGCACGATAACTCGCCTGACCCAGGGCTTTGGCGGAAGAAACATGCATTCAAGGGATACTTATTCCGGCGAAGGCTTCGTGAATACGGTTAGAGCCTTGAGTAACGTTCGTATCTGGCTCTTGCTTCTGTTTTACGTGGCGGGAGGAGCTCGTCTTTGCCCCGCACAGGCGGGCATTGCTAGTGGCGACATGCCATCGACTGCTCGGCTCCCGGCGGTAGAGGCAGAAGATTCCGAAGGGATACACGAACACTCCTCATCGAAAACCTCTGACCAAACGACGTCCGATCAGAAATCAGAAGAGGAGCAGAAATCTGAAAAGAAAGATAAAAAGAACAAGAAAAAGAAAGAGTCAGAGCATAGCGGTTCATTTGTCGTTGCCCCGCTACCGATTGTCAGCCCAGCGCTGGGGTCGGGGATCATCCCGGTTATGGGCTACATTACCCCCATTCCAGCAAAGGATCGGGGTCTAACCCCGTCCGTCGTGGGTGCCGGTGGCTTGATTACTGACAATGGGACCCGTGGATTTGGTCTGGGCGCGGATCTCTACCTCGATAAGGCCCGCTATGAATTGGAGTCCGTGTATGTGCATGGAAATTTGAATTACAACCTCTACGGCGTGGGCTTCGAAAACGGAAATGCCGGGCTCAAACTGCCCCTGGAGCAATCGGGGCAGGTGTTTTTTTTCAAGCTCCTGCGTAATATTCGCTGGGACACCTATGTTGGCGTCCGTTTTGTCAACGGAAGCTCGTTCATAACGCTGAAGCCGACCTCTGAGAAAACACCGCCGATTCCGCCAGATGTTGGACTCCATACCGATCTCCGAGCGCTCGGCTTCGAGGTGTGGCGCGATAGTCGCCCAAACCGCTTCTATCCCTTAAAGGGGAGTGTGATCGACTTCACCGGCGACTTTTTTGCACAAGACCTGGGCAGCAAGTATTCGTTCCAATCCTACAAATTCACTTTCAATAAGTATGCAAGCCTCACTGACAAGCAGGTGCTCGCTTACAACTTTCATTTCTGCGGCACGGGTGGCTCGCCCCCGTTTTATGGTAATTGCATCTATGGCGCGAACAATGAGCTTCGCGGTTACACGGCCGGGCGGTACCTGGATCGCTTTATGTGGGCAACCCAGCTAGAGTATCGACTGGTCTTGCCATGGCGTTTCGGCCTGGTTGGATTCGGCGGTGTCGGTGCAGTCGCTCCCGGCGCAGGTCAGTGGAGAACCGACCAACTGCTGCCCAGTGGCGGCACTGGCATCCGCTACATGCTGAGCAAAAAGTACCATGTCAATCTGCGGACAGATTTTGCATGGGGCAAAGACAATTTCACCTGGGGTGTGGGGGTTGGAGAAGCGTTCTAGGTCGACCGCAGCCCAATCAAATCACTGAACCGCTTTGGCGGTGGCCTTGCCCACGTCCTTTACACCAACTGCGGTCTTCTCTCCGGCCTTCTCGGTGTACTTGACGGACACTTTGCTGCCTTCGCCAATATCTTTACCTAAATCTTTACCGCCTGTGACAGTCGTTTTGTCTGTCCATTTGATGGTATGTTCGGTCCCATCAGCGGTCTTGACCACCATGGTTTTGGAGTCCTTATCCACGGACTTGACCACCCCTTTGACGATATGAAAGACGTCATCCTGAGCGGCTATACTTTGCGACATACCAATACTCAAAACAGTGGCAATGGCAATCAGACATGCTACCCGGCATTTCGATCGGAACGACATTGGCATTCTCCTTTGCAAATTCGTGAACGGCGATTTGTTGCTTGTTCGTTACTTCACTACAGGCAGGAAGTTCTGGAAACTGTCACTTGTGACAGGTGTTTTACCTTTTAGGCCGCAAGATGGGTTCGAACGAGGTAGAAGCGATTACGATACAGATCAGAAAAACTTCTGTGATGAAGATGGGGCTTCGGCTATTAGAACCAGTTCTTGATTTGAAAGGCCACTGAAGGCACCGCTACGGCGGTATCGACTGAGAGATGTATGTGCGGCCTTGGAGAACCTCGCGGATTGCGGGAACCAGATCGGTGGTTATGTCTGACTTCGTGACGTACCCAGAAGCGCCGGCTGAAAGCGCAGCGGCAACGAATTCCTGATCGTTGTATACCGTTAAAAATATGATCTTGGCCCGGCGGTTTTTGGCCTTTAGGTGGTGGGCTGCTTGCAGTCCGTTCAGAATTGGCATTGATATATCAATTACCAGCACGTCAGGATCGAGACGTTCAGCTTCTTCGACAGCGTCCCGCCCATTATTCACAGCGCCAACGACATCAAAGTCCTCGCACAGTAATCCGCGCACCCGTGCCAGGACAGTTTCATGATCGTCGGCGAGCAATACCCGAATCTTACCCATATGCTCCGCGCGTTCTTAGCTGCAGATAATGAGCATTTTTCTACTTCGGGGAAGGGCTGCCTACTGTCCAAGGTGACAGGGGGCAATTATCCCTGAAAAAGGTGCGCTCCCCGTTGATGGGTGTCCACTTAAGGTGGAGGAATTATCGCATGCTTGATCGCGTATTGCACTATCTCCGAATTGGTGGTGATTCCCAACTCTTCCATGATCCGATACTTGTGGAAGCGGACTGTTCTATGGGAAATCTGGAGAATATAGGCAATTTCCTTCATTGCCCGGCCCTCAGCCAGCATTTGCAGCACCTCGCGCTGCCGGTCACTCAGGTGCTTAGGGCGACTTAGCGATCTTGGGTCGCGGATGAAGCTATTTTCCATCGCGCGACTGATTTGCGGAGTGACGTATGAAATTCCGTTAACCGCGTTACGGACTGCCTGCAAGAGCTCCTCCGCCTGCGAGTTCTTCAGCAGATAACCCGAGGCTCCGATCCTGAAAGCCTCGCTGGCCACTTCAGTATCGGGATTCATGGTAAGAAAAATGATCTTGACCTTAGGCATCTGCTTTTTTAGCTCTCGACCTGCATCCAGTCCATTCAATAAAGGCATGCCCACGTCAACGAGCACCAAATCTGGTTTGAGGTCCACGGCGGTTTTTACTAATGCACGACCGTCTCCAACGCAGCCGATCACCTCATATTCAGGCTCCAGCAGTTTCTGGAGGGCGGCGCAAATCATCGTATGGTCGTCAGCCAACAAAATGCTGGTTCGTTTCATACCATCCCCGTGGTACTTAGGGTTTCCTCGACCGCCCCATCTTCTGAGTAGCGCCGATTCTCAGCAGCTAAAGGAACGACGGCGAGGACGCTTGTGCCCGTCCCCGGCTTCGATTCGACACAGAGACTTCCGTGTACCAGATGCACTCGTTCCTGCATACTCAGAAGTCCCAATCCGCCACTCTTCTTCGCCTCTTCTACGTCAAAGCCCCTGCCCTCGTCTCTCACGATGAGTTGAATCTCCTCTGCCGTTGCAGTCAATTCCACTCGAAACTCGCTTACCCCGCTGTACTTCACAGCATTGTGCAGCGCTTCCTGCGTCACTCGAAACAGGCACAGCGAAATATCTTTGGGCAGATGTCGAGGGATATTATTTTCCGAGAACTCGATGCTGACTTCGTGTTGCCGGGAGAACTCGTGGCAGAACCCCCGAATGGCGGCTGCTGCCCCCAGATATTCGAGCTTCGACGAGTGCAGCTGATGTGACAGAGATTGCACGTCACCCGCAATTTCAGAGCAATGGTTCCGGATCTCTTCCAGGTTCTTCTTCACTGCCTCGGGTGACTGGTGCGAAACTCGATCCGCCTGCTCAAGCTCCATCGATAGGAGCGCCAGTCTCTGGCAAATGTCGTCGTGCAGTTCTCTTGCAATCCGGCTGCGTTCCTTCTCCTGAGCCTCTATCAGCTGACCGCTCACCTTTTCGAGCGCCTGCTGGGCAAGCTTCTGGTCGGTGACGTCGATGGCCGAGCCGATAAACCCGGCGAACGATCCATCCCCATTCACTCTTGGCGAGGCCACATCTAACATCCAACGGTAAACTCCATCGCTCCGGCGAAGGCGGTACTCCTTTGAAAACGGCTGGCGTGCCTTCAAGGCTTGGGCGACGCTGTCCAATACATTCTTCAAATCATCCGGATGAACGTAATCAGTCCACGTGTCGCCATACCCGGCGTCGGGATCTGGGCCGGTAAACGCAATTCGCCGCTCATTCAGATACGTGATCCTGCCTTGCGGATCACACATCCACACCAGGGACGGCGTAGTGTCCGCCATCACCCGGAAGCGCTTTTCGCTCTCGCGGAGAACTGCTTCCGCCTTCCGCTTCCGTGCCCGTTGCCACAGCAGTCCGCTGATCAGCACCGCCTGGGCGACAATCAGCATGACGGCAGGAATGATGTACTTCCGATCACGCTCCCAGAAGGTGGGCTCGCGATACAGGATCACACTGCCGGGCGGCAAAGCTGACTCCGGAATGTGCCACCGCTGAAGCGCCACCCAGTTCCCATAGAATCGATCAGGGCTACCCTTCACAATGGGAATATTCTCTGGCTGTTCGCCAAGAAGCACCCGGCTTGCCAGTTGCGCAGCCAACGAGTTCTGCTCCTCGACGTCGTAGAAAACTCCGCCTATGCCTCCGTGATCCACACAGCCGGGCGGGACGGCGCAATAGGTTGGCAGACGTTGTCCAACCCGCCGGAGTATCTCCCAGGCTCCGACCGCAGGCTGAATTGATTCTTTTGGATCAAGTCCAAACAAAACGATGCTCCGGGGCGGAAGCCCGGCGACCTTCTCGAATAGTTGATCCGCTGAGAGCCCAACCAGATCAATTTCTTTCATCGCGCTGTAATCATGCTGAAGCTCGGCATGGACCACACCCAACCAGTACCGATCGAATGCTGAGCTGCTCGTGATGATCGCGACGGTGTTGGTACTCGCATGAAGACGGAGTGCGAGGTCGAGTGTAGCTCGAAGATCGACAATGTCCGTTACGCCAGTCACTCCAGGCCAAATTTTTTGCCCGGCAAACCTTCTGACCTCGATGGCAAAGAAAACAATCGGCACGCCAGGAAACAACTCGTCACGATGTCTCAGAGCGAATTGGAGCGCCGGATATGCTCCCACCATTACGAGGTCTAGTTTCCGCGCGCCATATGCATGTCGTAGAGTTTCAACTTCGCTTTTCTCATATTCCGGATCGTCGAATCGGTGACTCTCGAAGGACTCAACATAGAAGTCGACTGGCCATGGAACACGAGCCCGCAGTGACGACTCGAGGAAGTCCGAGGGACCAAAAAGGCTGTTGTCACTAAAGCTATACAGGACCAGTATGTTCTTCGTATTCTGCCCGGCCGCGACGCGAACGCCGCCAAGAAAGCACAGTAAAGCACCCAGAGCTGGAATCCATAGGCATGGAGACAGCCCCTGGAAACCAAACCAACGGAAAGAATCACATTCCGTCTCGATTCGCACTCTTCTCATCATCAGACTCTTCGGTGATACCCGACATTGGAGCTGAATTGCCGCACTGCCTACCGGTGATTACCCGGTTTTCGACAGCAGATTGGTTACACACTGTTGGTCATCGCGGGCGGTAGCATGAAATACGACAGTGATACACAGCGGGGCCGCTGACCCGCCAACTTGCCAGAATTGCCTAGGATTGTAGCGCTCCGGAATACCCGCTTGGTAGTCTTTTCGGCTTGCTGGGGGACTTTCATCCTCGTTGGGCGACGTAAGAGTGTGATGCCCCAGTCTAGAAGACCAGCTTCATCGCCAGCTGCCCCACTCGAGGATTTACTGACGTGCTGGTGATAATACCGAAGGAAGATGATCCATACGTTGTATTTGGATTCGAGAACTGAGGATGGTTCAGAATATTGAAGAATTCCCCTCGGAATTGAAGACTACCGCCTTCCTTCGGCCAATGAATCGGCACTACGCGCATGACCCCCAGGTCGATATTGAACTGCCCAGGACCATTAACAATTCCTGTTCTGCTGTTTCCGAACGCGGTCCCGATGCCGTCGGCACCGATAACGGGAGGCGTTGTAAAACATGACGTGTTGAAATATCCCTCAAGCTTGCTTTTGACGGAACCAGCAGTCACCAGATTCGAATTGCTGCATCCGGGCGCGAGTTGGGCCCGGTCTTCGCTGATGCCAAAAACATTCGTCAAATTGTTGTATGCAATTGTGAGCGCTGTGCCGGATTGCAAGGTAAGCACGCCGGACGTAGACCAGCCGCTCAACAGAGCTTTCGGCACTCCCTCGGTTGGCGAGGGAAAGGCATATACAGCGCTCCATATAAGACGGTGCGTACGATCAGAACTTGCTCTGCCCCAGCGTTGTTCTGGTGAATTTTGATTTCCTTTGGTCAGGGTGTTCCCGGCTGAAGTCCCATTGATGCTATTACCATCACTATCCAATGTTTTGGAGAATGTGTAGGAGGCCAGCATTTGAAGTCCGTTGCTAAACCGCTTGGTCAAACTGGCCTCCAGACCGTTGTAAGAAGAGGTGCCCGCAGATTCGACCAATGACAGCGCGTCCGGCGGGACTCCCTGCACCGGGACCCGCTGGCCAATGTTCGCCACTGTATTCGAAGTGACACCTCGAATGGAGTTAGTCGGCGAGGCCGAGAGAGCCTGGTTCAGAGAACGATATCTCAACAGATGCCTGCCCAGCGTTCCAACGTACCCGACTTCCAGCATCCAGTCTTTGGCGAGCTCAACCTGAGAGTTCAGACCGAACTGTTGGATGATCGCAGGACGGAAACCTGGAGAAATCGTGTCGATCGACACGCTACTAGTTGGTGAATACAGGGGGAAATAAGGAAAAAAGCTGGGCGTGGGAAACGGTTGCGGAAATGGATTGCTGAACGTGGCCGCGGCATTGGCGGTACCGACATGGAAACGCGAAACGGAAAAAGGCGGTCCGAGAACGCCTTGAAAAAACGCCTGTCCCGTTGGTTGCGAAAAGTAGATACCGTAACCTCCCCGGATAGCGAGCCTGGATGTCCAACCTGAGGGTTGCCATGCGAAGCCGATGCGCGGAGCAAGCCCATTCTGCCCTTTTCCCAGGGTTGCAGCATTGTTGCCGGCCCGAATGACACCGGGTGGGACCACATCAGGATAGTTCGCTGCAACGACGTATCCCGCCAGGCTTCCTGTGATTGGAGGGTTCGGATCGACGCGGCCGATGTCAAAACTGGCGTTTCGGCCAAGAGCGTCACCCAACTGGCCGATCCTCTCGTACCGCAGCCCAAGATCAAGCATGAGTGTGCTTGTTGCCCTAAAGTGATCTCCGATGAACAGCGACCCGTTCCAGCTCCGGTATTCACGAGCAAGCAATCCATAATCATCGAGAGATGCATAGACATTGCTGAAGAGTTTGGTTCCATTCTGGTCTGCATCAAGCCCAAGCAAGAAGTCGGGCCAGCTGAGAAATTGCGCCAACGACCCCAGCCCCACAATATTCACATCGTTAAGTATCCGAGAGAGAGAACCGCCCATTTCGATCAGATGCTGAGAATGCGAATAGGTGAGGATGTCTGAAAAGTAGAAACGCTTCTGATCGAAAGTGCGCGGATATGCGCTTGCCAGGTTGATCGAGCCGACGATCCCCAGGCTGGGCAGCCCATTCTCGTTATTCATTGTGCCGGCTGCAACTCCGAGATCGGACCATGAAAACGGAGCTTCAGCTGTAGTCGACCCAAGTGTGCTGGTGTATCCGAATCGTAAATTGTTGAGCAGTTGCGGTTTCATCAGTTGTACCCAGGAGATTGAAAACACCCGGAATCGATTGTCGATGTTACTGGGAAAGCCGGAAATATTGCCCGTCCCATTCAAACCGTTGCCTGGAAACGACACGTTCATCGCGGCGTTCGACCACATGAATCGAATCGCTAGGCTGGAGCTTTGCGATAGATTGGCGTCAAGATTCGCGAGGAATTGATCCTCATTAAATTGACAAGGCGTACTGATGCTACTGAGCCCCTGACTTGCAAGCGGCAGCGAAGAATTCACGACTCGTGGAGACGGAATGAGATAGGAGCCATCAGGAAGCTTGAAGTTCAGGATTTCCAGCGCCACTGGATTGATGTTAGAGCCATCTGACTTAATCGACACACCGCCGAATGCTCCTTTCTTTCCGCCAAACAAGGCCCCTAGCGCCTGAGCGGAGCGATCATTGGTCAGTGGAGGCAGGATAACGGTCGCCGCGCACGAGATCCGCGCTTGTCCCGAGGCCAGGCCATTGATTTGCCGGGTTCCTTGATACGATCCAAAATAATAGAGCTGGTTCCGCCGAATTGGCCCGCCGAGCGTGAAGCCGAACTGATTCTGCTTCAAATCGGGGCGCGGTTGACCCGCGCTCTTGAGGAAGTAGTCGTTCGCGTTTAATACATTGTTGCGGAAGAATTCGAAGACGCTGCCATGAAGGCTGTTCGTACCGGATTTCGTGACCAGGCTAACGCTGGCTCCAGCGTGTTCTCCAAACGAAGCATTGAATAGACCGGTCTGGACCTTGAACTCTTGGATTGAGTCTGGATTGGGTATCGGAATTCCCCCGCTCGCAATATTGCTGGCTTGAAGATCGGTGACCGGAACGGCATCGAATTCATAGCTGTTGTCATAGGAACGTGATCCGTGGACGAATATCCCATCATTACCGGGATCGATTTGCGCCATCCCTCCACCGCCAACGCCCAATTCGCCGGCATTATTCACACCCGTCGAGACACCAGGTGAAAGATCGACAATCTGAGTGAAATTTCGCGAAGCTAGCGGCAGTGCCTGGATCATGCGATTATCGACGACACGTCCCAGAGCGACCGAATCGCCTTGCAGCTGAGAGATATTGGCTTTAACTTCGATATTTTGTGTAACTCCAGCGACCTTCATCGGAATCGATACTCGAGTGCTCTCCGTGACGGCAACTTGCACTGAGATCGCTTGCGCCTGTGAATAGTCGGCTTTGGTGGCCGTTAGCTGATAGATCCCTGGCGGCAGAAGCGGCAAGACGAAGCGGCCTTCGTCGTCGCTGATAGTCGAGCGACTGATTGCCATATCCTGATTCTTAGCTTCAATCGAAACTTGAGCAATTCTTCTTCCCGAAGAATCCAGCACCGAACCTATCAAGGCGCCCGTCGAAGCTGTTTGGCTCCAGGAATGAGCGAAGGCAAGAAACATCCAGAGTAGGATTTGAAGGTATGTCCAGAGGCGAATCACGCCGCGATGCGGCGAAAGCATCGAGGTGACGAACTTGCCGCCATCATACCGACCGTTGCGGCGAGCGCCGCCACTCGCGAAACTCATTTTGCTCCCGTTGATCTGATGCAAACCGAAAGCTGACAAGCAATGACCACTGAGGGCGTGTTGAATACTACCTCACACTCTTCGAAGCGGTAAATAACTTGGCTAGGATCTGTTGATGGCGTCAAGCCTGGGGTCGGGAATATGTCTGGGTTGTCTTGGATTATCAATTGGATAGCAAAGTCAACCAGAGACACTGCGGCCTGAGGCCGCAGTGTCTCTCTCCCAGCGATCGTATGGAGGGTGGCATTCTTCATGCCGCTTCCGGTATTGACTGTGGCCGCTTGAATCTTGATGTCCAAAACGCCCGTCGTTACATCCTGAGATGTGAACGTAAGTGTGGCGTCCCACTTGTCAAATGTACCGGCTATCGAGATCGAGGAGCTGACGGAGAACTCAATCGTGCTGGTTTGCGGTGTAATCGCGAAAACTGGCGCTTTGAGTCCAGCCCAGGGGTGACAGCACAGCGGATGCGAAAAGGCACAGGACTGCGAGTCGCATGATGCTCGGAGTGCCGAGCGCTAAGGTGGAAAACCTCTTCGAGATATTCATGGTCGCTCCTTCTTTCTCAATTGCGAGTTTGCTCAGTAATCATATCGAGCGTCTGATAGGAAGGAGCGAACCTGAATCCTCGCTGCTTACTTGAGGATAACCAGCTCCGCAGTGCCATTGCCACACATCCCGTAGATCGCTCCGGAAAGGCAGGCCCCCGCAGAGAACCGGTAACACCCCGGCGTTTTGGCCGTCACGGTGACGGACTTGTTGGAGCCGCCAACGATGTCGTCAGGCGGGTCGAAGGGTGAGGTTGGTCCCATATCCACGATAAAACCCTGATGCTTAGTGTCGCTCTTCCAGGTCACCTGCGTTCCCGTTTTCACGCAAAAGGTGGAGTTTCCTTTCGCGTCGGGAATACTGGGGGTGGCGGAGGCAGCACTTGCGGTGCGCTTAACATCGACAGAGCACGGCTCTGAAGCCGATCCGCACGTGTTAGCAGCAGTGCAAAGCGCTGTTGGATCGGGTTCTTTGCAGGCGTATGGGTTTTTCTTTTGTGCGTATGCGTTTTGATTATGCACCAGCACGACGAGCGGTAGCGCGAGCATCGCGCACCTGATGATGTACAGTCGGTGAGTCGTCATAACTTACCTCGCTACATGGTCGTAAAACCATCTGAAGTCGTTGAACACGGGTCAGCACAACAAAGATCAAAAGCAGGCGATGTCCCCTAACGGTCCTAATTGACCCCAGGGGTGCCTTTCCAATCAATAAGGTCCGATAACCTCCAGGGATTCTGATTGAGGTCCCACTGCAGCTTGCCATCTTTGTTAAGTATCAATTGTGCTGCTGGATAGAGTGTCCCTGTACTCTTACTCTTGTCCTGATCGTTGAGCTCAAGTACCCCGGCGGTCAGATTGAAGGATTGCGTTTGGCTATCCGTCCAAGCTTCCGCAAATCGAATCTGCCGACTTGTGACAAAGACAATCCTTCGCCCTGTCTGTGTCGGGGTCATCTCTATATAGGAGCAATCGTTTCCCAATGTGCCCGTGATCTCGACGTGACCTACGGCTCTCATTTTCCAGAGCGCATTGTACAGCCCCTCGTTCTGTCCCTTTTGGTACGCCTGCACAAGGATTGCCCGGTCGGCTGGAGTTGAGAATTCATAGATGTTCAGGGTTACGCCGATGTTTGCGCCCAACTGCGTACCTGTTCCGTAAGCCTGGGCATCGATTGTTTCATACCTGTCTTTCGAAAAGGCGGTGCTGCTTCCAGCCAACATTAAGCCGAGCAACCCTATGCCCATCACGGAGAACTTCGAAAATTTCCTTTTTGTTTGCATACACCTCACTCCTTCGCGCCTGATATCGCGCTCGTTGGCAGATTGAGGTCCCACGGTAAGTCTTTGCGGAGAAGACGACAACTGTCACAAGTGTCAGTCCCCGCATAAAAGGAGGTTAGAGCGTGTCTCGTAACATACTTTCTTTCTGAGCGTATCGAGAGACGGATGGTCGAGAACAACTTTGTCACTTGCCGGGCCTTCACCCGTGATTGGCCATCAGCCGTGCGCCCCTGTCACTTGTGCCAGTATCCGTACTACGCCCCTCCGTAACACAATCACTTGAGAATTTGCGAGTACCGCTCAGACATGACAGACACGTTTGACGCTCGATCGCTGTGCTGTGCGGAGAAGATTTGCCTCCGCACTCCTAAAGTTCTCGGAAAGTAATAGGAGGCGCCATGATGATGAAATACGTCGTACTCTCTGCTGGCCTGCTCATCGGAGTATGCGCTTCGGCGCAGGACGTTCCAGACGTTCCGAAGGTGGAAATCCCGGTTGGCTTTTCCTTTGTCAATGTCCACCCCAACTTGGCGCCCATTACCAGTTTCAATGTATTCGGTGGAGGCGGCCAGTTTAACGTCAACTTCGGAAATTATTTTGGCGTCAAGGGCGACTTTATGGGATACACCCAGGGCAGCGGGCTGAGGAACCAGCTTCGCAACAACCTGGACTACACCGGCTCCGTAAGCGGAAACGTGTTCACTTACACGTTCGGACCCCAGATCAAGAAGCATACTGGAAATTTCCAGCCGTTCGGCGAGGTGCTGTTTGGCGCAGCGCATACCAACGCATACGCCACGATCGCGAATGCCATAAGTTCAACCTCCGGTTCCGGGAATAACAACGGTTTCGCCATGGTGGCCGGCGGCGGTATCGATTACAGAATTAACAGGAATTTCCAGATCCGGCCGGTCGAGGTGGACTACCTCCTGACCCGTTTCTCGGCCAACCACGTGGCTGGCTATACCGCTAACCAGAATAATTTTCGCTATGTCGGCGGGATAGTCTTCACATTCGGCGGAGCACCTCCGATCCCGCCGACGGCAAGCTGCTCTGTTTCTCCGACCGAGATCATGGCCGGCGATCCGGTATCGGCCACGGTCGCGACGCAGAATTTCAATCCCAAGCGTCCCATTACTTATAGCTGGACCAGCAGCGGCGGCCACGTAACGGGCACCACCGAAACTGCCAGCGTAGCCACCGCCGGCTTGTCGCCTGGAAGCTATACGGTTTCGGCGACCGCCACCGATGAGAGGCAGAGGAGCAACAACACGGCGAGCTGCAGTGCCAGCTTTACGGTAAAGCAGCCGCTTCCGCCGACAGCGAGCTGTTCTGCCAGCCCAGACACAGTGAAGGCCGGCGACTCGGCGACGGTGACGGTCACGGCGCAAAGTCCCGATGGAAGCCAGCTGACCTACTCCTTTGTGGCCACTGCCGGGCGCGTCAGCGGCACAGGCAGCAGTGCGACGCTGGATACTACCGGTGCCCCGGCCGGAAGTCCGATCACTACGACGGCGACGGTGACCAACGTTCACGGATTGACTGCTACCTGCGAAGCCGTGGTCAACGTTGCACCTCTGCCTCCACCCGAGGTGGTGCAGGAAGCTACGAATGTGGGAGAGTGCAGTTTCAATAACTCGACCAGGCCTGGCCGCGTCGACAATGAATGCAAGGCGACCCTGGATCAGGTAGCCCTGCTCATTCAAAAGGAACCGAACAATACGTTTGTGATCGTTGGTTTTGCGGAGGACGAAGAGACGGTCAAAATGACGCAGCTGGCGGGCCAGCGAGCGGTGAACGTGAAGTATTACCTCACCCAGGGCGAAGGCGGCCAGCAGATCGATCCTTCCCTCCTGCAGGTAAAGACTGGATCCGAAAAGAGCAGAAAGATCAGGATCTATAAGGTACCGCCTGGCGGCAAGGTTCCGGAGGAGGTCATTGCCGTCGACGAGACCCAGATACAAGGGATGTCCCGCAATGCTCCGGCGAGGAAACACCACAAGACAGCAGCCGCTGCGAGCGATGCGCCCGCAATTCAGCAATAGGCCCTCTGCCGGGGCTCTAACCCAAGGTCATACGCCACTACCTGTTCTTGCGAGGTCTTTGCAACGAGCAGGTAGCGGCGGTGACGCAGACCCTAACTCTATCGGCCCCCACGTGTCTTCGGGCGCGTGGGGCTTTTTTGTTCCGTCGACTCAGGTGACTGCCAGCGCGGCCCTCACAAAACTTCGCTGATAGAATTTCGGAGTTTCGCCACACCTGCGCGAGAGTATCTGATCTCAATTCCTCGCTACTCTGGCTCGCGTAGGCGGGATTAGCTTGCGGCCAGGTATTTCCGCATCCAGTCGATGACCAGGCTGCGCATCTCGGGGGTTTCCTCGTGAGCGCAATCGAACAGCTCGATGCGGCAATCCTCCTGGCGGCCGTGTTGCCGATAAAGCGGCAATAGATTATCGCGAATCTTCTCGACCCCAGCGGGCGGTGTAAGGGGATCCTGGCGGCCGTTGACGCTGAGATGAGGCCGCGGAACGATCAACTCGTTGATCGCAGTGGTATCGAATTCCTTCAGCAACGATGGAACGAAATAGAAAATGCTGTGACCGCTGAGATTGTGCGCAGCCATGAGCGAATCGAAATCGGTCAGGCAACAAAGGTCGATAGCCAATCTGACGCGGGGATCGAGTGCGGCCAGCCACCAGGTCTTGGTGGCCCCCATCGACATACCGGTCACACCCAGCCTTTGCGAATCCACTTCCGGCCGGCTTGCGAGGTAAGAGAAGGCGCGGAATTCGTCGAACATCATCATGCCCCAGAGCACCTGGCCGCGCCAAAGCATGAGCTTGAAGGCGTCCTCCTCTCCTCGATGGCCGTTGGTGTCGTGTTGGCGCTCACCAAAACACCAACTGTCGATGGCCAGAGTGACCACTCCCATTTCAGCGAGGACCGGAGCATAGGCGGGTTGAACGCCGGTTCCTTTGAGAAGTTGTTCCTTGCCCAGGTCGTACATTCCTGCGTGCCAGTGAATGAAGAGGAGGCCCGGCGCAGGGCGTTTGAGTTGCTTGGGGATCAACAGAAGAGCAGGAACCGGCTCAATCCCGTTCAGGTCGAAGACAAGCCGCTCCAGAGTGTACTGGTCGTGTTCCTCAGTGCGGACCAGCTTTGGCGGCGCGGGTTCATGCTGCCAGGGCAGATCGCCAAGGAGCCCCCAGAGAGCGGCGCGCCGGCGCTGCTGATATGCGGAGAATGCGGTTTCTGTTTCGGCGACTAGGTTACTGGCAGCGGAATTCAGGCCGAGGGAGATGCCACCGGTCAAAAGCGCGGATCGAAACACGAATCGGCGGCGGGTGATGCTTTTTTGTTCGTTGATTATCATGGCAGCCCATTCTATACAGTGTGCTCGGCGAAACGATTGCTCCGCCAATGGGCGAGCGGAAGCGAGGGCAATGGCCGGCGACGATGTGGTAAATTACGCGACGAAGCTGCATGAGGCACTCGAATGCGAAGGCGAAGCGGATTCTCGGGTTGAAGTCGCGACGGCTCGAGTGGCTGCAGGTTCACTAACAGTGACGAAGGCCCAGCTAGGAAGTGCGCTATTAACAGCGAGGCTGAGAGGTCCTGCCCTCGTCGATGCACGATTTGATCGTGTTTCTGGAACTCCTAATGTGCAGTGGGGAATTTCATGGGACATATAGCCGGGGTGGACAAAGACCCCAGCGCACACAAACGTGGGACAGAAAAGTAATCGTACCGGCCATTCTGGCGGCAGCCGAGATTGAGTTTGCGACCCGTGGTTTTACTGCGGCACGAACAGAGAGTATTGCAGCGCGCAAATAGGGCCAAAGGCATGATTTTCCATTATTTCAAAAACAAAGAAGGGCTTTTTGAGGCTGTTCTCTAACCGGCGCATCAGCCTTTCAGCGAGGCGCTCGATAAGTCCCTCGATAAGAACCTGAGCGCCACGGATGCTTTACTGACGTTTGTCGACCGGCCACTCGCCGCGATGGCAGGGAAACCGCTGTCTCCCGCTATCTTCGTGCTTGAAAGGATTCAGGACCGGCGAGCACTTTCGCAATCTCGAATGCCTTCCCTCTACTCTCGGGTTTAAACGCTGCTTAAGAGGGGTTTCCCAGCGTGCGTGTTCCGGAAGATGGATCCCTCGCATGGTGCTAACCATATTATTGGCCTGGGCGGCTTCTATTATCTTGCCGCTGGCAATTTCTCTCAAGCAGATAAAGGCCGCGACCCTTTTGAGCTATGCTTCGCTAAAAAGGCATACCGCCGAAGTACTGGCCTTTGTCAATAAAGGCGTAACGGCGAAAAGTTAAAAAAAAATGCTGCGACCTTTTGTGTAGGACATGTCGTCTCTTTAGTTGACTGATCGGGAGTCATCTACCACACCCTCAAACACAACTGGGTGTTCGAGGACTTTTGCAATTTCGTGCCGGCCTCAAACAGCTCACAACTAACGCATGAGTAGACAACTATCGTGGGAAGATTTATGACAACCGCAGTCGCTGAGTTGAACGGAACACTTGACTGACCGATTGGTCGATAATCGGTGGGTTGATCTCTGAAGGAAGAACCGAAATTTCTCTAGCACATTTCTCCAGCAAGGATACGATATGCGCTGCAGACCCTGGAATAAGCTGCTCCTCCTTAGTCCTGCACTTCTCGGCGGAGCAGGGGCCCTTGCACAGTACAACCCGCCAGCCACGCCGGCGCCATACAACCCGATTGCTCTGGCCGATGTAACAGGAGCACCGCGGACAGCCGTTCAAGCCACGCAGAGTAACTATCAAACCCTGTCGCAGAATCCGTACCTCGGAGGAGTTCCTGGGGGGAAACTCAGCGTAACGCCGGTGGCGCTTTCCCTCGAAGACGCCGTCGCCCTTGGACTCAAGCAAAATCTTGGACGAGTCTTGGCCGCGGATGTCATTACCGATGCGCGAGGACAGCGCTGGCAAGCGCTGAGCGAGCTGCTTCCCAATGTTGTCACCGATACGGGTTTTGGAGTTCATCAAATCAATGTAAGGGCGGCCTTCGGTCTGACCATTCCTGGAGAACCTCCGATCATCGGCCCATTTGGCTATTTCGACTCGCGGGCTTATTTCACACAATCCGTTTTTGATTGGGCATCTATCGAGCGGGCCCGATCTTCACAGGCGCAGCTGAAGTCGGCGGAGTATAGCTCCAACGATGCTCGCGAGCTGGTCGTGCTTGTGATTGTCTCCAACTATTTGCTGGTCATCGCCGACCAATCGGAAGTTGAGTCAGCCACATCGCAACGGGATACCGCCAAGGCACTTTTTCAACAGACATCCGACCAGAAGACCGCGGGCCTTGCCTCGGCCGTGGACGTTCTGCGTTCACAGGTGCAACTGCAATCACGCGAACAGAGACTGATTGTCGCGCAAAATAATTTAGCTAAGCAGAAATTGGTTTTGGCGCGAGCTATCGGACTTCCTCTGGGCCAAAAGTTCGAGATAACCACCCATGCCCCTTACCAAGAGCTGACACCCTCGAGTCTCGATGAGGCGATCCAAAGCGCTTACAAGGCTCGCGCTGATTTTCAGAGCCAAGTGAATCGGGTCCGGTCCGCTGAGCTCGCGAGAAAGGCCGCCTCTGCCGAGCGGTATCCATCGCTAGGTGCGGAAACCGACTATGGTCTCTCTGGAGTCAACCCGGGCTCGTCACATGGCACCGTTGATGCGGCTGCCACACTCCGCATTCCTATTTTTCAGGGTGGGAGAGTACATGGGGATGTTCTCCGGGCCGACGCCTCGTTAACAGGGGAAAGTCAGCGACTGGAAGACCTACGAGGCAGGATCGATCAGGAGGTTCGGGACGCTTATCTCGATCTGGAAGCGTCTGCGCAAGAAGTTTCTGTCGAAAAAAGCGCGGTAACGCTGGCCACTCAGAACTTGGAACAGTCCCGAGATCGATTCATTTCGGGAGTTACAGACAACATTGAAGTCGTTCAAGCGCAAGATGCGCTGGCAATTGCTAATGACGCCTACATTGCCAGTCTTTATAGCCACAATGTCGCCAAAATATCTCTGGCAAGAGCGACCGGCGTCGCGGAATCACGCTTTGCTGAATATGTGGAGGGAAAATGAGTACGGCTGAGCAAAATCCGGCAACGAATCCAGGGCAAGCAACTCCGCCAAACGCACCAGCGGACAACGCCGACGCAGCTAACCCGCCAATTTCGGCTTTTCCGAGGAGGCGCTCCTATAAGCGTTGGATATTTCTTGCCTCTTTCGTTGTTCTGGCCATTGCTGGTGCATTCCTCTGGCACTATCTTTCCGGCTTCGAATCCACCGACGATTCGCAGGTCGACGTCCATCTTTACCCTGTCAGCGCTCGCATTTCCGGATATATCCAGAAGGTCCACGTTGAGGACAATCAATGGGTCGATGAAGGTTCCACACTCGTGGAAATCGATCCAAAAGACTATGAAGTGGCCTTGGCAAAAGCGCAGGCAACGCTGGACACTTCAGAAGCTGCCGCGAAAAGCTCGAATATCGATGTGCCCATATCTTCCGTCGACACCTCAAGCCAATTGAAATTCACATCCTCGGATATTAAGAACGCGGAGGCAGCAATCCAGGCAGCAGAAAAACAAGCCGCCGCCGCCCACGCCCGCGTTTTGGAAGCGCAAGCGGAAAATGTAAAGGCTCAAGATGACGTCACCCGCTATCACTTGCTGCTCACGAAGGAGGAGGTACCGAAGCAAGTCTACGACCATGCTTATGCCGCCGCAGCGACCGATGTCGCCGCCGTAAGTGCGGCAGAAGCAGACGAGGCCGCAGCTCAACAAGCCGTTCTAGAAGCGCACAGCCGCCTCACTGAGGCTGAGGCACACTACGAAGATGCCCAAGCCGGGCCGCAACGCGTTGCGTCAAGCCGCGCCAAAGCACTTTCGGCAGTGGCGGATGTACACCAGAAAAGAGCTGCAGTAGAGCAAGCGCAATTGAATCTGGGGTATACCAAAATATTTGCACCTGTAGCCGGGGAAGTCACGAAAAAGGTGGTCGTTGGGTTGAATGTCGATCCTGGGGAGCAGCTGCTCACCGTGGTTCCCTTGGATCAGGTGTGGATCACCGCGAATTTCAAAGAGACTCAACTCAAACATATGCGCGTGGGCCAGAAAGCAGAGATTCGCCTCGACTCGAACGGCAGCACGTACCACGGTCGTGTAGACAGCATTGCGGGAGCAACAGGACCCATCTTCAGCTTACTGCCACCCGAAAACGCAACGGGAAACTACGTGAAAATCGTTCAGCGAGTCCCCGTAAAGATCGTTCTCGATCCAGGCGAAAATCGTGACCGCCAGCTTCGGCCGGGGATGAATGTCGAAGCGAGAGTGTACCTGCGATGAGCGCCACAGCGCTGACGCTTTCGTCAGAGCAGGACGTCTGGCGCCCTAAGGTAAATCCTTGGGCGATCGCCGCCACCGTGTCGATGGCGGCGTTTATCGAAGTCCTGGACACGAGCGTTGCCAACGTTGCCTTGCCTTACATCGCCGGAGACGTGGGAGCCAGCTATGACGACAGCACTTGGGTACTCACCTCGTACCTCGCGGCAAACGCGATCGTGCTCCCTATCAGCGGATGGCTAGCGGAGATGATCGGCCGCAAACGGTATTTCATGATGTCGCTTACTATCTTCACGGTGAGTTCACTGCTTTGCGGCTTAGCGCCTAGCCTGCCGCTATTGCTATTCTTTCGAGCTGTGCAAGGCATCGGTGGCGGTGGATTGCAACCGATGGCACAAGCCATTCTCAACGATACGTTTCCTCCAGAGCAGCGCGGGTCCGCGTTTGCTCTCTATGGCATTACAGCAGTTCTCGCCCCTACAGTCGGCCCGATGCTGGGGGGCTGGATTACCGACAACTATTCCTGGCGCTGGATATTTTTCATTACGCTGCCCGTGGTCCTCCTCGCTCTTTATTTGACTCACACCTTGATCGAAGATCCGCCGTTCCTCCGTCGCTTAAAGAGGGGGGGCATCCGGGTGGACTACATCGGAATATCGATGTTGGCGCTGGGCGTGGGTTCGCTGCAGGTGGTTCTGGACAAGGGACAGGAAGAGGATTGGTTCGGCTCGCACTTCATCACGACCCTGGTGATAACCGCAACCGTTTGCCTTACCTCGCTGGTCATCTGGGAATGGTTCCGCAAAGATCCGATTATCGATGTCCGCATGTTCAAGAGCTTCAACTTCGCGGCGGCGAACTTGATGATGTTCATGATGGGCTTCATGCTCTTCAGCACCCTGGTCTTGATTCCAGAATTTCTGCAGACGCTGATGGGTTACACAGCAGAACTTGCGGGTCTCGTCCTGTCCGGGGGCGGAGTTGTCTTGCTGGTGATGATGCCCATCGTCGGTCGGCTTACATCAAAGATTCAAGCCAGATGGCTGATCGCGACAGGATGGCTGTGCCTTGCCATTGGACTGTTCTATTGCGCGCACCAGATTGATTTGTTCGTCAGTTTCCGCTTTGCGATGTGGCTGCGCGTCGCCCAGGTCGTAGGAATCGGATTCCTATTTGTCCCCATCACTGCGGCGGGTTACATCGGAGTTCCCCCGGAGAAAGGCAATAGCGTCTCCGGCATGATCAACTTCATGCGCAACATCGGCGGCAGTATCGGAACTTCCGTCGTGACCACCATGATTGCCCGACGGGCTCAATATCACCAGCAGATCCTCGTCGGCCACATCACTCCCGATTCCCCCGCATATCGTTCGGCACTCCATGGACTGAGCTCAAAAATCGCGCACTCTGGGCTTCGGGCCACGGACGCTCGCGACCAGGCAATTGCGAGGTTCTACGGATTGGTGCATCAACAAGGCGGTGCACTGTCCTATATGGATATCTTTTGGGTCTTGGGCGCGCTCTGCTCCATCATGTTCGTTCTTGCGTTTTTCTTGAAGAAGAATGATCCAGGAGCAGGCGGAGATGTCGCGGTAGGCTGAGGATAAATGCAATGGTTCAGGCCGTCACAATTGAGCGCGAGTTCGGCTGCGGAGCATCCGAAATTGCCAGTTTGGTCGCCAGCCGCCTTGGATGGGGTCTGTGGGACGACCGGTTGACACAGGAAATCGCGCGACTGACCGAGAGTACGCCAGAGGCGGTCGAGCGGAGAGAATGGCGAAGCGATCCTCTCGTATACAGGCTTTTCCAGGACTTTCTTCGGGGCGGGTTTGAGGGAGGGTTGCCGCCCACCAACCGGCTGCACTTGCTCGATGCGCGCCGCATCGCCGCTGTTTCGGAAATAGCAGTCAAGACTGCCATTTCCAGCGGTCCATCGGTAATTGTCGGTCGAGGTTCGCAATATTTTCTGCGCAATCGAAAGGACGTCTTCCACGTCTTTCTCTATGCATCTCGCGATTATAAGATCCGCAGACTGATCTCTAGGGGCGCAACTCAGGACAAGGCAATCGAACAGATCGACACAACGGACAAAGCGCGAGCTGCGTTCGTCCGGCAGTATCTCGGGCTGAATTGGCCGGAACCCCACATGTACCACGCCATGTTTAATACCGAGATGGGGGAGCCTTGTACGGCCACGATGCTCGTTGAGTGTGTCCAACAGTTCGAGCATGGAACGTCATGAGCTTACAGCCTCTCCAGGACTGAGATCGGGCTGGATGCAAGCCACTCCGTCTCCCTTTAGAGAGCAAGGGGGCAACAGATGTCGATATCTCGAAGGAGGCTGAGACGATTAGAAATCTTATCGAAGGTTCTCGCCTACGCCTGACAGTCACTCCGAGATGTGCAAATTGAAAGTTTGAAGCACTCCCATTCCCCTAGCCGCAGAAGGCTTTTGGCACAGATTAGGCCCGTTCAACAGGGCGAGCGCACAGAGTCTCAGGCTAGCGCAGCGGCCTGAAGCAAATGCAGGGCTTCTGGATGTGAAGCAGCCGATGGTGCTTGTTACATTTTCCTTTCCCGCGTACGATTTCGGTCCACAAGGAGAAATACGTTATGGGTCATGGCATTATCGCGTGGATTATCATCGGCCTCATCGCAGGCTGGCTTACCGGCAAGCTCATGAAGGGTTCGGGCTTTGGCGCCATCATGGATATGGTGGTGGGTCTTGTTGGTGCTTTGATCGGGGGATTCATTTCGAGTCACCTGGGCTTCGGCGGCGTCGGCGACCACGGTCTCATTATGAGCATCGTCATCGCCGTCATTGGGGCGGTCATCCTCACTCTCCTTCTCCGCCTGATCACGGGCAATCGCTCCGCAAACCTTTAGCTCCAGTCTCAAGCACTTGGAAAAATCGATTCGCGAAGGTGAAAAGCGGCCCCCCATCCCGGGTGTAAACTGAGGTGCGTTTCAAGGATGCAGCCCGGATGACGACCTATTGGATCCAAGGGTTCTGGTTCGACAACTACTACGACTCGAGCGGGAATGAGCAGCGCGTCTACCTCACCGTTGACGGCTTTGGGACACGGAACGTCGCGATTTCAGCTCAGTTGAATGTGCTTGGGCCCGGTGCTTATATCGAAGAGAGCAACGGCACGATTAAGGGTGACCTAGGATTTGCAGCGGTCGGAATCAAATGGTATGAGTACACCGATGACAGCGGCTTTCACCACGTCGACAACGATTATTTCGTGCCGTTTGCGATCATTAACAACTGCGTCGGCTTCCAGATTGAATTGGCTTACGAGCGGGCGTGGGTGGGAGCGGCTGGAACGATCTCATATTTCAATGATTAGAAGAGGAGGAAACATGCGATTCGGCTTAGGATCCCCTCCGAAGGGCGCGGCCCAACATCGAAGCAGCCATTACGTCTACGACGTCCGGAGTGGTGCCATTGTCGCCACGTACCATTTCGTTGGCGCAGCTCAGGCGTCTGGTGAGGAGCTGGATCGCAAGTTATCGAAGCAAACCCACGAAACGTCTTTGGTCCCCCTTGGCCACCTCGCAGTCTTGACCGAGAACGAGATTCCATTAGGGGAGGGGCCGATACGGGTCGACCTTAGCGTTAAGCGGCTCATACGAGATGAACGGTTCCCGGTGCGCATTAAAGCGTGACTTCTCTGACCGCTAGGCGGTGTACCTCGCCGCGCTTCACTTTTCCTGCTGAGAAACGAGTCCATGCTGACGATTTTCGAGGCTGCACGCTGGGGCAGCGGAGTCGGAACTTCGAGGCTCGATGCTGCAAGCTGCGTCCGCGCCAGCAATACCCCTTTCTTGCGTGGCTCGAGGGATTCTCCGGACCATCTCAACCTTGCTCAGCATTTTCGCGGTCCTGGACCGTGTGTGCCGCCATGATAGATTTGGCGCGCAGTCAGGGCATAGCAGTCCGCGTTCTCTACAGCATCATCAGGCGATAGCTTGGCGTACGCAGCCTCGTCCTCATACGTGTCTCCCCCGGCGCCAGGATGTTGATGTGCGCGCTCATGGATGAGTGTTTTGACACGATCCAAGTAATCCGTACATTGGAACCATGGCGGACACACATGGATGTTCCCGTGTCTGCGGATAAAGGCGAATGCTCCTCGAACATATGCCACGTCTTTACAACCCTCGTCTTCGCACTCGTACGTAAAAGATTTGTTGAGCTCGGTTCGAAGGTCAGCGAAATTCTCGGCGATTAGTCTGACATAGCCGGGCTCGATGGTATGGAAGTTGTCCTGAAGAGCGGACCGAACGACCTTGGCCGCTGCCGGGTCCCGGGGCTCAGCTTCGTGCCGAGTCGAGGCAAATGCGTATGCATAGTCGGCAATCTTTCGCTCGGCATCGTCCACCCATATGCGTGCGCTCGCCAAGTGGCTGGCGAGCATCGTTATCTGTGCCGGATCACAATCGCTTGTGCTTGGACTAGGCGGCGTTTTCGCGGGCGCCTCCTTGACGTCGGCCTGCCGCTGGAGCCGTGCGCCGCCGGACATTCTTGATATGGGCGTAATTCCTTGCCCTACGGCGACCCGTGCGGCTTGAGTTTCCGCTTCTTTTTCGTGAGTATCGCCAGGATCACTTATTTGTGCGGAGCCGTCGAACAGTGCACCGCCGGTCCGCCCCTGCGATTGCTGGATCGTGTGCGTCAATTCATGCGCTAGGACTTGGCGTCCTCCTATCGTGTCGGGCGCATACTGCCCTGCGGCGAATACGACATCCGGTCCGACGGTGTAAGCGAGCGCATTTACCGCCCGTGCCGAGTCAGCCGCTTTGGCGTTCGCATGCACCCGTACCTTGCTGAAATCGTGACCGAAGCGCGGCTCCATAAAAGCACGGATTGTGGGATCGAGCGGTTGGCCAGGCGAGCGCAACACGTCGTGGACGACAGAAGAAACCTCCGAGGGTTCGCTTTGATTATCGACGGCGCGTCTTTGCAGATCTAGCCGCCCCTTCTTACACGCATCACACTGTCCACTTGCCGAGATGTGATTGCCGCAGGCACATTGGCGCGGGAAGAGGTGGGTCTGCAGTGGGGTAGAGGATATTGCTGGCCTTAAGGTGGCTAGTTGTAGTCTTGTACTCATCTTTCCACTCTTCCTTGGTCATCGCTAGAGGAGCTTAATTAATCCTCATCTTTTCTGACCAACTTGAACTAATAGGAGCGTGAGATGGTCCCATTTTTCACACGTAGACCTCGTCTCATCATTCAGAAGGTGTAGGAGCAAAGCTCTCATTGCAAAGTCCGCCAGCTTGCGCCTCTTGAACAACATGCTGCGTTCAATTCTTTGACCGGAATTTCCTTTTTTTTGACTCCTTAAAACAGCAGCCATTCTACACCGCCGAGGCGACCAGACCGGGCCCCGCCAACGGTCGCTGAGGCATGATCGCATGACAATGCAAATGGTTCTCAACTAAAGCTTCTCAACAGACAAAACAACTCTCTTCGCTTCACCGGCATGGGGAAGTCGCCTGGCCACGGTTCGAATTTGCGACTCTTGTTAACGCAAGCTGCCATCTGGCCGTACAGCGGGGTGTTCGGACACTTGCGCGGCTGTAGCTTCAAGCGAATGGGTCCGAAATCACTTATACGATTTTGCCGACTTCGCGGACATGTGAATGAATGCCGAAGCGGCGCGTAACCCCGGTTGTCATTCAACGCGCTGGCGACTGCTGATGTCGGAATCGCGATCGGATCGGGAACGGATGTGGCCATTGAGTCTGCTGGAATTGCGCTTGTGCGCAGCGATCCGCGCGACGTTGTCGGAGCAATCGAACTGTCCCGGGCCACCTACAGAAAGATGATCCAGAATTTGATTTGGGAGGCTGTCTATAATCTTTTGGCCATCCCGGTAGCGGCAGGCCTTTTCGCCCGCTGGGGGCTGGAATTGCCCATGAGCGTAGGCGCAGTCGCGATGAGCCTCTCGACCATTATCGTGGCTGCGAATGCACAGTTGCTTCGCCGACTGAAGCCGCAGCGCGGGGCCGGCTAACCTTTGTCAAAACTGGGGGCGTTGGGCGTATGGGGACGAAACCTCCCCAGCTTATCTCTGGGTAAAATGGGTAGCGGCGACGGAGCGCAGCCTCTCAGCCGCGGCCTCCGGAGTAATGTCGCGTTGCGGCATCCCCAGCATCTCGAACCCGACCATGAATTTGCGCACCGTAGCCGAGCGCAGCAGCGGCGGGTAGAAATGCGCGTGGAAGTGCCACTCAGGGTGTGCCTCCCCATCGCAGGGAGTCTGGTGAAATCCCATGGTATAGGGAAAGCTGGTCTCGAAGAGGTTGTCGTAGCGAGTCGTCGTCTGCTTTAGGATGTCGGCAAGCGCGCTCTTCTCCCGCTCTTGGAAATTGTTCAGCGATCCAACGTGCCGCTTTGACAGGACGAGCGCTTCAAAGGGCCATACCGCCCACCAAGGGACCACGACCAGAAAATCGTCGTTCTCGCAAACCACGCGGATTGCCTCTTTTTGCTCCACTTGAAGGTAATCGCAGAGCAGACAGCTGTTCTTTGCAGCGAGATACGCTTTCAGCGATTCCGTTTCCTGAGCGGGCTCGTCAGGAATATGTTCAGTAGACCAGATCTGGCAATGGGGATGGGGGTTGCTCGCCCCCATCATCGCCCCACGATTTTCGAATATCTGCACATAGCGCAGCTCGGGCTGGCGGCAAAGCTCGGCGTATTGCTCGCTCCACGCATCCACGACAAAGCGGATATCGGCCAGCTCCATCCGAGGCAAGGTGAGGCTATGGTCAGGATGAAAGCAGACGACGCGGCAACGGCCGCGCTCCTGCTCGGCGCGCAGAAGAGGGGAGGCATCCGGCAGAGGCGCGGGCGAATCCGGGAGCAAGGCCGCGTAGTCATTGTCGAAGATGAATACACTTTCATAGCGAGGCGTTAAATGGCCACCTGCACGCTTGTTTCCCGGGCAAAGATAACACTCCGGGTCGTAATGCACGTTCGAAAATCCCGAAGAAGGGTTGACCTCGCCCTGCCATGGCCGCTGCGTGCGGTGCGGCGATACGAGCACCCATTGCCGACGTAGAGGGTTATAGCGGCGATGCGGAAACTGGGACTGCGGAGTTAATGACGACACTTGCTTCCCTTTCAGGCGGTTGGCTTCAGTGGAGGCGGCGCCACCGCCAGGTATTGCCGGGCAAAGCGCTCCGCGTAGTCTTCAAGCAGGAGACGCACCCGTTCGGCATCCTTCGAGCGGACGATGAGTCCGGCGTGGTGATGCTTCTTCATTCGATAGACAATTTCAGGGGCATCGAACATCGACGTATCAGGCTCCGTCGTCTTGGCGAGGCAAAGAACGCTGCCTGCATGTTCGTCGCGTGCGGGGGGTGGCGCGTAAGAAATGCCGCGCAGAGCGTTAATTTCGAGTCGCGCCCATTCTGCCCATAGATCCACACCCGTCGCTTGTATCACTACATCGGCAATGAAGGCTCCGCCCACACGCGCCGCAACCTCGAGGAAGTAGTAACGTCCATCGGCGCCCCGGATATATTCGGCATGGGTCACACCACGCACCAATCCCATAGCGGGTATCAACTGCGCGTTGATCGCTATCAATTCAACTGCGTCTATTGAATTGCGATCGATCACCCGGGTAGTGAAGACGCCGCCTTCGTGCATCACCTGCATGGGAGGCTTGCCGTACTGGCTCACCACGGCAAACACCACCTGCCGTTCGCTGGTGATCGCGTCCACGTGGAAGATATCTCCGGAAACGAATCGCTCGAGCAGATAAGAGCTCTGCAGGTCACCCAACTCATCGAGAGAACGCCAGAGTTGCTCAGGCTCATAGATCTTGTGTATGCCGATTGCGGACGCTTCGGCGCGGGGCTTCAACACCCACGGTCCTGGCACACTGGCCATGTAGCTCCGCAAATCGTCGTAATTCAACACTGGCGTGAATTCTGGAGCCAAAGCTCCGGCACGCTGCGCCTCAAAGCGCATGACCAGCTTGTCGCGAAAGTGCGACGTGGTCGTCAGTCCCATGCCCGGAATGTGCATATGCTCCCGGAGATGCGCAACCGTCTCCATATCGAATTCGTCCAATGCCACCAGGCGCTGAAACCTGCGACTCCTCGTCAGATACGTAACAGTATTCGTTACTTGTTCCAGTGTCAGCCCCTCCGGCATGTAAACGACTTCCTCGAGTATGTCGTGCGGCCAATCGGCATTGCGGTGCTTGTTGAGAGTAAGCAGCAACACGCGGCAGCCCATTGCTGCGCATTGGCGCATGAAGGACTGGCCCTTCTCGTACGTCGTCATGCATAGAATCCACTCGCCGCGCTCTTGGCTCATAGAGAACACCCGGGAAAACGCCTCGCCTGCGTACTTACAGTCCCGGATGGGCGTTTTCTTTGAGGTTAGTTCTACCATAAGCTTGAGCTGCAACTGCTGTGAGATCCTCTATGGCCGCTACTCCTCACTCTCCGCTCTCTCGCCTGCTCTCCGCAGACGCTGTAATCGGTCTTCAGGACCGCCTCACTTTGCTTTGGCACCAGCCGGAGTTAGGGCAAGAGCCAGAGGCGAACTCCAGCAGCGAATTCCTGGACTGTATCGCCGACCAGCATCTGGCGAACTTCGAGCTCTGGCATAACGAAGATCAGGCACGAGCCCCCCGCGCCACGGATCGTGAAGTCGCTGAAGTCAAGCGCGCCATCGACCGTACGAACCAGCGCCGGAACGACCTGACGGAGCGCTGCGACACTCTGCTGCTCGCTGCCCTGGCGGGTGAAGGCCTGCCTTCGCCGGCCGCAGAGTTGCATTCGGAGTCGCCCGGCCTCATTCTGGACAGGCTGTCGATCCTCGCCCTCAAGATCTTTCACACGCGGGAGGAAATTGAGCGGCCCAATGCACCTGAGGGGCACGCAGACCGCAACTGGGAACGCCTTCAATTACTGGAGACACAGCGTACCGACCTCGCCGGGTGTCTCGATCACCTTTGGCGGCTTGTGGTAGGCGGTGAGCGCCGCTTCAAAGTTTACCGTCAGCTCAAGATGTACAACGACCCCTCCCTCAATCCTGCCGTTTATACGCAGCCCGGGAGGAGGAATCCTCCTATGCCCTGAGGTATGGCACTGCTTAGACGCTATTTCCAGGCTGCCTGTTGACGGCGGACGGAGTTGTGCGTATAACTTCGTCGTTAATAGGACTTTCGCTTCCGCAAACGACCGGAACAGTTAATAGATAGGGGCCTTGTTAGTGGCCTTGAGGAATGCCCGAATGCCAGATGCACGTCAGGGAAGCGCCAAGGCGAAGCAACCACACACCATTGCCGGCAAATCACGACCTGCCTCCAATCCAGCTCATCAACAGTCGTTTACGCAGTACCAAAACGCTGTGCAGCTAATGCAGGAAGGAAAATTCGAGAAGGCACGGGTGCTTTTTGAGAAGCTCTCTCAGGATGGCGCGCCGGAATTGCTGGAGCGCTCACGCGTGTATCTCGCCGTCTGCCACCGCCACTCCCAAAAGCAAAGCCTGGCATTCGCCAGTCCTGAGGAACAGTATGACTACGCCATCTCGCTGCTAAACACCGGCAACTACGAGGACGCACGCGATCAGTTTGATGGGCTGCTCAAAAAGAACCCCAAGACGGACTATGCGCATTACGGACTGGCCGTGCTCAACAGCATCACGGGACAGGCGGAGGAGTGCCTCGATCACCTGGCGCGGGCCATCACCCTCAATCCCCAAAATCGCATCCAGGCGCGCAGCGACATTGACTTCAATGACATGGCTGACGATCCCCGCTTCACCGAGCTTCTTTATCCTGAAGCGTCATAAGGGCCAAACACTTCTTCGCTGAAGAATTTACAGCGATGACGCGATACACTGTGGTTTGAACCTTTCTATGGATTTGGCTCTCACCCCCCGCCCTTCGGGCAAGACTGCTCGGCCTAGCTTTCGTGTGGTGGCGATGGGAGGGGGGACCGGGCTTTCTACCCTGCTGCGGGGTCTCAAGCATTATGTGGCCTCGGTCAGCGGGTCGCATCCCGGCTCCTGCGAGGAGCCTCCTTGCCTGATCAGCCATCTGGCGGCTGTAGTTACTGTTACGGACGACGGGGGATCGAGCGGGCGGCTGCGCAAGGACTTCAACATGCTGCCGCCGGGGGACCTGCGGAACTGTATGGTAGCCCTGTCGGAGGACGAGCACCTGATCTCGCAGCTCTTCCGGCACCGCTTCCGCAACGGCGGGGAGTTGGAGGGACACAGCTTCGGCAACCTCTTCGTCGCGGCGCTAGCGGAGATGACGGGCGACTTTGGGCAGGCCATCAAGCTGGCCGCCGAGGTACTGGCGACACGGGGGCACATCTATCCGGCGACCTTCTCCGATGTGACCCTCACGGCGCGCATGGCGGATGGGTCGACTGTACGGGGAGAGACCAACATCACGGCCAGCCGCGAGTCGATCGTAGAGCTGATGCTCGATCCGGAGGTGGTCGAACCGCTGCCGGAGACGCTCGAGGCGATTGCGCAGGCCGACCTGATCACGATCGGTCCGGGCTCGCTCTATACCAGCCTGATTACGAACCTGCTCGTGCAGGGTATCCCCGAGGCACTGGCCAGCGCGCGGGGAACGCGGGTGTATGTCGCCAATCTGATGACACAGGCCAACGAAAGCCTGCACCTGACGGCTTCGGAGCACATCGAGCGGGTCAACGATCATGTAAGAAGCAAAATCGGGGACCACGCACAGCAGCCGATTTTCGACTATGCGCTGGTCAATACTGCCCCGGTATCCGAGGCGGTGCGCGAGCGGTACGCCCGGGAGGGCGCCGAGGTGATCGCGCCGGATGTGGAGCGGATCGAGGCCATGGGAATCCGCTGCATCACAGGAGATTTTGCGGCGGAAGGGGATGTTCTCCGCCACGCAGCGGATCGGGTGGCGGCAACGCTGCTTGAGATAGCTATGGCTCAGGGAGGGGGAATCCCTAGGGGGATCCCTCACCCCCCTGCCAAGTCAGCCGTTCGCGCGTAAATCAAACATTCTATTCAGCTTTCATACCTGACGCTGTTGGGAGACCATTGATTCCGTGAGACTTGCGGCAAAATCATTGAGGTCGCTGGGGAAAATGTCGGCCAAGTAAAACTTGGGATGAGGGAACAGCGAGCAGGGATCAGATGTTGGATTGCCGAGCCGCGGAGTGGTCCGAGGCCTTTGACCAGCGGGTACAAGCCAAGGACGCGGAAAGCCTTGCCCTGTCGCTGCGGGTGGGATCCCACTCACGTCAAAAATCGGGCTTGAGCGTGGCGTCCGGGAGTTTCACTGGCGCTCG
>CAYVSQ010000033.1:0-2586 GCA_964453815.1 uncultured Acidobacteriaceae bacterium
CGTCGAGCTGCCTGATGGTCGTGCCATTGTCCAGCGCCGCCACCAATTGATCGCCGGTGATCGTTGTGACCTCCTGCGGCCCGGTCGAAGGAATGGTGTGCACATTGACCGAGGCATTACCCGTGGCTAGAGCCTTCTGCGCAACACTCTTCTTCGGGTCAGGCCCAGGCGCGAAATCGATATCAACCTTGGAGGCCTTCAACTGGCGCGAAGCCGCCCCTCGGGGATCGTTATCCAGCTTCAGCAACTGGTCGACGAAGCTGACCGTATTGCGGAACTGGGCGTGCTTGAGCATCGACATGGCGTCGAAGGTCAGGGTGCCTTCGATCGCGTTGCCGTGCATGCTCCGGTTCTCCTCGTTCGAGACAAAATTGACGCCTCCGCCCAACTTCACCTGAACAGGCTGACTCTTCGCGTCGAGGTCCGTCTGCGAATTCCCGGCGGTTATGACCGCGCCGCTGTCAGTGATGGCGTGAACATGGCCCTGAGCCTCGATGCGCTCGGCGGACCCATCCGCACGGAAGTAAACGATCGCCTGATCGGCGGAGCTTTTCCCCGACTGGTATTCGAGGGTGGGGTTGAGCAGGGTGGCCTGCTTTGAATTGCGCAATACCTCCGCGTGCGACGCGCGCACCACCGCCTGATTGCCATCGCTGCTGGTGGTAACTTCCACCTGGCCCTTCAGCACCAGCAGGCCAGTCTGGGAGTTGTAGCTGGCGCCTGTGGAGCTGCCCGCCGCCCTCTGGGTGCGGAACTCCATGTGTTCGTCCGTAACCGCGTCGCCGGTCTTTGAGTTGAAGGTGAGCCTGCTGGTTCTTATGTGGATGGTGTTCGTTTGCGTTTGATCATCTTCAGCCGAAGGCGGCTGTTTTTGATCCGTTCCCAGTCCGGCCAGGTCGATCTGGACTTCACCCTTAGCCGAAGCTATTCCGGATTGGGGATCGTAGTCGAACTCCGACCCGTAAATTTTGTCGGTGCGATTCGATCCCTGCGGACCGTAGAGCGTGATGTCCACATCGTGAAGTGTGGCGTGACCACCCGCCTTGTACTGCACGAGCCTCGAGGCGTGGATGGTGAAGAACGTGTGACCCTTGCTCGACTGCGAATAGGTAAAACCGCTGGCCGTCTGCTGGATATCAATGCCCAGTTTGGCCGGCAGGTCTTTCTCAAAGCGCCGGAAGCGGTAGCGTGCATACAGAAAAAAGCCCGCCAGAGCCAGAAACAATAGGCAGGCCAGCACGATAATGCTCCGGCGAAGGCGCGCCACCGTTATGCGCATGGATAGACCCGAGCTAAGGTCCGGTTAGCGAAAGTCCGGATAGCTAAGAACCGGTTAGCAAAAAACGGGATATCATACCGAACCGAACAGCTGACCCAACAAGGGGTAAATGTTTTTTCCACTAGCACTCTTTCGCTACCCGCTTCTTAGCTACCCGCTTTACCAGCTAATTCACACTTTGCAGCCGCGCGATCAACTTCTGCGCGAGGCTTTCACCCGACTCCGACCATAGCAACCTTGTTGAGATGCCGCCATGCTGCTGCACTGCGTTGGTGAAATCAACCAGCAGTTGTACATTTTCCTTCACATGGGCTGCTGACTCATCGTCCAGGTCCACATCTTCCTGCAGGAAAGGCGTATCGGGACCGAAATCCACACGAATATGCCCGTTTTGTTCGTAGGCCGCTTCGTCGAACTCCGGCCCGAAGCCGACGATGCGAACCACGCGCGGCTCCTTGCGCCAGACAGGGTTGAGCCCGCCTCCGACCTCAGGCGCCCAAAGCTCCCAGATCAGCTCGAATTCGTAGGCAAAATCGTTGTGGAGCATCTCCATGGCCGCTGGAATCGCCTCTCGTGGTTCGGAATCTATCGCATCCGGATCGTGCTCTTTGTCATACACGCGCTGATACGCGGGAGCCTCATTCCAAGAGAGGGGATAGGCCGCGGCCGCCTTGACGCGCGACGATCCGGCGACGGCAGCGAACTGCTCCATGACTTTCTCCAGCGCAGCTGGCAGCGCAATCAGGCGGAAATTGGGATACCACAGGCTAAGGTAAAGTTGATCGGCCATCGCTCCATTTTAGACGCCGGATGCACCCTCTCCGTTGCAGAAACCCTTGAGTCTACGGCAACTTTTACCACTTGACCCGCACGAGATAGACGCCCTGACGAGACAGCGGGAAATTCAGCGTGGCACTAGCATCGGTCATGGCAGGCGTTTCTAAAGAAGCATGCTCAAGGCGACCGCTCTCTTCGAGCCGCTTCTGCTCGGCTGGTGTCGGCTTTTGCGGACTTCCCATCTTCTTCCACGCGGTAAATGAGTTGCTGTGATCGCCGTCCATGCGAAATATCTCCGCACGCACCCGTTTCGCGGGAAGATTTGCGACGGACAGCCTCACCTGCGTCGGCTCGCTGGCAATGTCGTCGTCGTGATAGTTCCAAACAAGCACGTCGACTTCCCGATCCTTGTGTGTGGCCACAGCGTTCACGTCGGGAGCGTCAGTCACGCTGTCTGCAACCACGGCCTCCAGAGGTTGGGCGCCGCTGCTGGTCGCCTCAATCCAATCTCCGCCGAGCATGCCCAGCAT
>CAYVSQ010000034.1:0-26323 GCA_964453815.1 uncultured Acidobacteriaceae bacterium
CCAGCTTCGATTACGGAGCCGTCGCGAGACTGAAGGACTCCGTTACGCCGGCACAGGCGCAACAGGATGTAGACCGGGTAGTCGCCATCATCCAGAGCAAGGATCGAGACGTTCGCCTGCATGCCTCACTGCATGCCCTGAAGGAAGATACGGTGCGGGATGCCCGTCCGCTGCTACGCATGTTGATGGCGGCGGTAGCGCTGATTCTGCTGATTGCCTGCGTGAACCTCGCGAACCTGCTGCTGGTGCGCGCAGCCGGACGGCGGCGCGAGTTCGGCGTGAGGCTGGCGCTGGGTGCGGCGCGACGGGCGATGCTGCGGCAGCTTCTGACAGAGAGTCTGCTTCTGAGCGCGATCGGTGGCCTGTTGGGCGTCGCGCTGGCTGTGGTGCTGGTCCATGTCGCGGCGGTCAACCTGCCGAACTCGCTGCCTCGCCTGAATGAGATCGCAGTCCGCTGGCCGGTGGTCTTCCTGGCGATTGCACTGACGGGGATAACAGGCATACTGTGCGGATTGGTGCCGGCCCTGGCCAGCGTGAAGACCGAGGTGCTTGATGCGCTGCGCGAAGGCAGTCAGGGAGCCGGGCAGAGCCGCGGACAACACCGGCTGCGCAACGGACTGGTGATGACGGAAACAGCGCTGGCGATGGTGCTGCTGGTCGGAGCCGGACTGCTGCTGCGGAGCTTTCAAAAGATGCTTGCAACCGATGCCGGTGTCGAAACCACTCATGCAATGACAGCTTCGCTCGCGCTGCCCAGCCACGATTACCCGACACAGCAGCGGGTGAACGCCTTTTATGGCGAGTTGCAGAGACAGCTGGAGGCAATTCCAGGAGTGCGTGCGGTGGGATTCTCGTCGAATATTCCCTTGGTCGGGCTCAATTCGAGCCGCCTGTTCGCGCCTCAAGGATATGTGAAGAAGCCGAATGATGGCTGGTCGCTGGCTTCGAACTACCTGGTGCGGGGAAATTACTTCGACGCGCTGCGAATTCCGCTCATCCGCGGACGCTACTTTTACGCCCGCGATGAAGAGCCGGGTGCGCCGCTGGCGGCGATTATCAGTCAATCATTCGCACAGCGCTATTTCGCAGGAAAAGATGCAGTAGGCATGCACCTGAAGGTCGGTCCAAGTTACGACACTGAAATGCCGCCGATTGAGGTGGTAGGCGTGGTCGGCGATGTTAAACCCAACCACGCCGACCAGACGCAGATGGTGCAGATGTACGAGCCAGTATCGCAGGCGGCAGCCGATCTGGGACCGCTTGCGGCCATGATCGGCGTGGTCGGCGAACTGCGCGTGGTGGTGCGCACTGCGGGCGATCCAGCGGGGCTGGAGGAGAGCTTTAGGAAGGCAGTCCGCCGGCTGGACCCGCTGCTGGCCATCACGGACATGCAGACGATGGATGAAGTGGTGGCGGCAACGGAGTCCTCGCGACGATTCAACACGATTATCCTGACGTCCTTTGCGGGGATCGCGCTTCTGCTGGCGTTGCTGGGCATCTATGGAGTGCTGGCATACACCGTGACGGAAAGGAAGCGGGAGATTGCGATCCGCATGGCTCTGGGCGCAACTCGTGAGGATGTACTGCAGCGGACGCTTCGTTCGGCGTTGACGCTGGCTGGAGTGGGCGTCGCGGGCGGCCTGGTTGCGTCGCTTGGGCTGACGCATCTGCTGAACAGCCTGCTGTATGGTGTGAAGCCGCTGGATGCGCCGGCGATCGCGGGCGCTGCGGTGGTGCTGCTGGCGTGCTCGGCACTGGCTGGATGGCTGCCGGCGAGGCGCGCTGCCTCGACCGAGCCTATGGACGCGCTGAGAAGCGAGTAATTCTAGGAATTTTAAGTTCGAGATCGCGAGCTGTTGAGCCGTATCTCTCCCTCCTGTTCGCGCGTAAGTAAGACCCGGAGATCTATCGCGCGTAATCGGATTCGCCTATAAGAAATATTGATGGAGCCAAGTAGAATTCTCTATCACATTTTCGAATGCTGGTTTCCCCCTATGGAATCAGTGTCAGCGATGATTGAAAGCTTGCCCGTATAGCGATAAATGGCTCACTTGGATAAGTTCTCCTTATAGCTACTATCAGCACCCCTAATCGGCAATCCTTTCCCCTTGAAACGTCGCAAACCATGCTCTAAGTTGGGTCATGGCC
The DNA here is from genome assembly GCA_964453815.1 of uncultured Acidobacteriaceae bacterium. Lineage (GTDB taxonomy): Bacteria > Acidobacteriota > Terriglobia > Terriglobales > Acidobacteriaceae > Silvibacterium. Next base: position 2,149 of record CAYVSQ010000034.1, read on the forward strand.
GCCACCTTGGTGATGTTCCACTCCTCTAGATATCGCAAGAAGCCAGATACGTTATTCGAGAGATGTTGATCCCATCCTTCTCTTAGATTCGGCCCACTCAATAAGTTTCCAGACTGCAAAAAAAAACATAAAACCCACGAACACCCTTTGGAGGCTTTGCACTATGTCATTCCGAAGCAGTCGGTCTTTAGCATTTAACATCCTGATTCTTCTGGGCTTCGTTTTGTCGCTGACGGTTGCCCAGGCGCAGACCTTTCGCGGTGGTATGAACGGCACAGTCACAGATCAGTCCGGAGCCGTGGTTGCGGGAGCGCAGGTAACTGCAGTGGATACGGGAACGGCTAGTCAGCACACCACCATCACATCAAGCGCCGGCGAGTTCACCTTGCAGGACTTGCCCCTAGCTACGTACGATGTAACAGTTTCAGCTCCCGGCTTCCAAAAGGTAAAGTTCGATAAGGTGCAGATACAGGCAGGCTCGGTCTATAGCTTGCCGATCAAATTGAATGTTGCGCAACAGGCGACCACGGTCGAAGTAAATGCCACGGCAATCACGCTCGACCCGACATCTACGACGCAGACCACGGTTATCGCCAACCGGGCTCTGCAGGACACTCCGCTGAATGGGCGCGACTTCACCCAGTTAATCGTCCTCTCGCCGGGTTTCTCCAATTCCGGAGCAGGCGGTTATGGGTCGTTGAACGGTACGCGCGCGAACCAGATTAACTGGCAGATCGACGGGATCGATAACAACGATCTCTGGCACAACATTCCTGCCGTCAATCAAGGCGGAGTCTCCGGTATTGCAGGAATCATCCTGCCCATTGACGCGGTCGACCAGTTCTCAGCGCAAACTCAGGCGGCGCCCGAATCGGGGCGCAATCCCGGCGGCAGTGTGAATCTTTCGCTGAAATCGGGCACCAATCAAATTCACGGGACGGCCTATTACTTCAACCGCAATGAGGCTTTGGGTGCGATGAACCCGTTTACTGCCCCCGTGAAGCAGGAAGTTCGCAATTACAACTTCGGATTTTCAGTCGGTGGCCCGATTCTGAAGGACAAGCTTTTCTGGTTTACTACATTCGAAAAGCAAAGGTTCACGATCGGTGTTCCCGATCAGTCGACCCAGCCCTCGCAAGGCTGGCAAAATGAAGCTAAAGCCCTCTTGGCACAGTACGGCGTGCCCGTCAATCCGGTATCGGTGAACATGCTGGCTACGTTCTGGCCGTCGTCGGTGACAGGAGGAAACCTCCCCACCACGGTCAACAACTATACGAGCGCGGACCCTGAGTATGGCTACAGCTATAACGGCCTGGCGAAGGTGGATTATACGATTAACGACCGGAATAGCCTGACCGCTCACTGGTTTGTGGGACAAGGAAATCAGGTAGCTCCCGTCGGCTCATCGCTCAAGTACTACTTTGAGGTTGCGCCGATCCATGTACAGAACTACGCCCTTGTTTATAACCACGTCTTTACGCCTACGATTACAAACCAGTTGCTTGCCGGCGTGAACTATTTCAACCAGGACTTCAGTGACTTCTATACTGACTTCTATGCAGCCGATACCGGCCTGATTACTGGCTCGACGCTTCCCGGCGCGCCGAATGTCAACATTACGGGCTTTGACCCCATCGGTGAGACGCCTCCAGAAGGGCGCAACGACATCACAGGGCACCTCACAGACGATTTTAACTGGACCAAGGGCAGGCACCAGATGAAGTTTGGCGGTGAATTTCGCCAGGCGCAGCTCGATGAGTTCTATAAGCGCCACGCTCTTGGCAGCTTTACCTTTGACGGGTCGCAGGGACCCACTCCGGGATCGACAGTTCCCGTCGCATGGAATTCCGGAGACCCGCGCATAGACGCTTTGGCGGACTTTATGGCTGGTAATGTGTCAACGTCGTCGATCGCCCTGGGAAATCCAGACCGACAAGTGTTCGTGAATACCTTCTCCTTCTTTGCCCAGGATTCGTGGCAGCTAAGTCCAAAGCTGAATGTAAATTATGGTTTGCGCTGGGATTATGAAGGGCCTCTGCACAATCAATGGAAGAACCTCTCCGTATTCCGGCCGAAACTGGGTGGAGTAGTCTATCAGGGAAACCAGATCAGCAATCTATATGACCCGACCTACACGAACTTCAGTCCTCGCGTTGGGTTTTCTTACCAGGCAACTCCGAATACGGTTGTACGTGCCGGAGTTGGACTCTACTTTGACACTCCGAACTTGAATCCGTTCCTCGACAATCGTCCTGGAAATGGTGCGCCAAACGGCGTAGAAGGAAATCCGGGTATTGGACCAGACGGGGTAACCACGGCCACGCGCGGTGGTTACACAATCGAATATGGAGTCAATGTGTTTCCAGAGTCCCTGGGTTCAAACAGTATTTTCTCCATTGCCCAGAATTTTGTTCCGTCCCACAACATGAATTACAACCTTCAGATTGAGCAGAGTTTGACGAACAAGATTGTGGCTCAGATTGGCTACGTGGGCAGTCAGGGGCGTAATCTGCTTTCGATCCGCGATATCAACCAGGCAGCTTTGGGCAGCGGTAATATAACGGTTCAGCCAGCAGGTTGCCCAGTCACACATACACCCCAGGATTGCAGCCGTCCTTACTTCTCCCAGTTCCCAGACTTTACCTTTATCAATGAAATCCAGAGCATCGGGACTTCCAACTACAACTCTCTCCAGGCCACCTTGCGAGTTTCAAATCTGCACGGCTTTACCGCACAGGCAGCTTATACCTGGTCGCGCAGCTTCGACGAAGTGACGGCTTATCGCGGTGCTCTGCCGCAGGACAGTTTCAACTTCAAAGGCGATTATGGACCGAGCGACTTTGACAACCGCAATATCTTTGTCGGATTGTTCACCTACGATATTCCGGGTGCTCAGAAGTGGAAACCGCTCACCAATGGCTGGCAGTTGAATAGCCTGATGACGTTCCATGGAGGTCTGCCTTTTTCGGTGTACAGTTCGGCGGATACCTCAGGTACGAACGACGGCAACCAGCGGGCAGATTTTGTATCAGGAATCAATCCCTATGCAGGCTTCCGGAAAGGGAAAGTGGGCGCGAATTGGTTGAACCCCGCCGCGTTTGTGGATGCGGCGCCAAGTACGTGGGGCGATACTAGCCGAAATGCTTACTACGGTCCCGGGTATGGAAGCGTGGACTTCTCCGTTTTCAAGAACACGCCCATCGGCGAACGGGTCAATACCCAGTTCCGCGTTGAGATGTACAACCTGTTCAATCGCACGAACTTTGCCCCGCCGCTGAATGGCAGCTTCAACCCTTCGTTCACGCAGACCAACGCCTTATCCCTGTTCACAACTATCGGTAGCTTCAACGGTGCTCCGGGCATTGGCGCCGGTGAGCCTTTCAATACCCAGCTGGCTTTGAAGATTACATTCTAAAATGCTTTGATGTTCAATTGGCGGCGTCTGCCTCTGTGGCGGGCGCCGTGGATTGTTTTGTCTACTGTGTCAACTTGAAGTGAGGGCTGAAATGGATCTTACCAGACGTAATTTTTTGATGAAAGTAGGTCAGGCTGGCGGATATGGCGCAGCGTTTCTGACAATGCAGCACCTGGGACTGATGGCCGTGCCGGAGGCGAACGCGATGCCCCTGGCGATTGAGAGCGGTTCCGGAAAGGGAATAAAGGTTGTCATCCTGGGGGGGGGAATAGCTGGCCTGGTCGCGGCCTACGAGATGGGCAAGGCTGGTTATTCCTGTACGGTGCTCGAGGCGCGCCAACGCCCGGGTGGCCGCAACTGGACGGTCCGGAACGGCGCGAAGATCGAGTTCAACGATGGCACAACTCAGACTGCGAACTGGGACGACAGCAGCTACTTCAATGCTGGACCCGCGCGCCTTCCCTCTATCCACAAGACAATGCTTGGCTATTGCAAGGAACTAGGCGTGCCTCTGGAAGTTGAAGTGAATACTTCGCGCAGTTCGCTGCTGCAGAATGATGCCGCATTCGGCGGCAAGGCCATCGAGCAGCGTGAGGCGATCAACGACACGCGCGGTCATGTTTCCGAACTTCTGGCCAAGTGCATTCACAAAAACGCTCTCGACCAGGAGATTTCCAAAGAAGACCAGGAACGAATGCTGGCCTTTCTGCGAACCTACGGCGATCTGAAAAAGGACTACTCCTACACCGGGTCGCAACGGAGCGGCACGGCGAAATACGCGGGCGCCGGCCCCGATACCGAAGTGTTACGGCCTCCTCTCGAGATGCACGCACTATTGGATGCGGATTTCTGGATGGGGATGATGTTCGAAGAGATGTTGGACATGCAGGCCACGATGTTCCAGCCAGTAGGTGGGATGGATCGGATTCCATATGCTTTTGCCGGGAAGCTAGGCGACGTCGTGCAGTATGGAACGCAGGTCCTGGAGATCCGCAAGACGGAACATGGCGTCAAGGTGGGCTACACGGACGCAAAGTCCGGTGCGACGAAGGCGACGGAAGCAGACTACTGCATTTGCGCGCTGCCTATCACCATTCTGAAGACCATCCCGAATGATTTTTCTCCGCGCATCAAGGAGGCGATTAACGATGTTGGATACGACTCCGCCTACAAGATCGGCTGGGAGTCGCGACGCTTCTGGGAGCAGGATTACAACCTTTACGGCGGCTTGTCCTTCGTCGTAAAAGGGCCGGTTAACCTTCTCTGGTATCCCAGCTGGAAGTTGTTTTCCGACAGAGGCGTATTGGTAGCCGGCTATGGCGTCGAGAATCACAGCGACTTCGGAAAGCTGCAGAGCGTTGCGGCTAAACTCGATGCATCACGTGCCGCAGTCGAGAAGCTGCATCCCGGACATGGTAAAGAGTTGAAGAATCCGATGTATATAAATTGGGGCGAAATCCCGTACAACCTCGGTTCCTGGGTGGGTCGCGCTCCAAGCTATGTCGCCGGGCGATCGATGGAATACTACGAAGGCCCCTACAAGGAGTTCATCCAACCGGATGACCGGATTTACTTCTCGGGCGATCACTGCAGCCATATCATCGGGTGGCAGGAGGGCGCGGCTCTGGCTTCCCATCGTGCCATCAGCATGATTTCGGAGCGGGTGCAAGTGGCCAGAGTCGGTGCTCCCGCGAAGAGACAACGGGCTTAGAAAACGGGAGATGCAGATGAAGGGAAAGCAAGCGATGTGCGCAACCGTCATGACGGTTGCGATCTACGGGGCACTGCACGAAATCGGGCACGCTCAAACCACTGTGAAGCATATTCAATCAGCGGCTTCGCCGCTGGCGACGGCGGTGTGGGCCGGCGACACACTGTATGTGAGTGGACAGCTGGCTTCGCCTGTGACGCCGGCTGACACGGCCAAGGGAACGCCAGCGGTCTATGGAGATACCAAGGCGCAGACGACGAGCATCATCCAGAAGATACAAGCAATCCTCAAGGATCAGGGACTGGGTCTAGGAGATGTAGTGATGATGCATGTCTACCTTGCCGGCGACCCGGCAAAGGACGGGAAGCTGGACTTCGCCGGGCTGCAGGCGGCATACACGCAATACTTCGGAACGGCAGATCAGCCTAACAAGCCTGCCAGGGCGGCGATGCAGGTGGCGGCGTTGGCTGCTCCATGGGCATTGGTGGAGATTGAGGTAATCGCGGTGCGTTCGAAATAGCGGCAAATACTGCGAGAGAAAGAGTCCCGGCTTTTTAGCTGGGACCTTTTCTTGTCTGGCTGGGAAGTACGGTGTCTTTCGCTACGCTCCAGATGCTGCATTCTCCGGACAACCAACCTGCCCGTCCATGGAAATGGCCTGGTTTGACTTTCGTCGCAGTGGTCTACTAGTCCATCCTTGACAACCGGGCGCTCATCCGTTCAGTGTCAGAAAACCAACATTCTCACGTTCATTGTGTTCGTGGGTGCTGGCGCAGTCAGGACATTTGCAATCCTTGCCATCGCGGCTTCTTCTTCGAGCGGGTCGCCTGCAGTCGTCGAGAGACTCTCCGCGTGGCTCCAAACAGGATAACCGCATCATCACCATCGTCCTGGGCGTTATCTTCGGAACGTGGTTCCTCTTCAAGGTGCTCGCAGGGCTGGGCCTCACCTGAGGATGAGGCGGCCAAAGTCCCTACTGATGCGGGCGCTGCTCGGGCGGTGGTGGCGGGGGAACGACTGCGAGCACTTCCGGAGTTTCTTCCTTGAGCTCGGGTATAGGCGATTCGAGAGCCAGCGTCAGAACTTCATCCATGGAATCGACGAAGTTGAGTTTCATGGAGCTCTTCAGATTTTCGGGCAGATCAGCCAGGTCCTTCTGATTGTCCTTGGGCAGGATGGCTTCGAAGATTCCTGCACGATGCGCCGCGAGCAGCTTCTCTTTTAATCCGCCAATGGCGAGCACCTTGCCGCGCAGTGTAATTTCGCCGGTCATGGCGATATCCCGGCGCACAGGGATCTTTATCAGAGCGCTGGCGACTCCCGTAGCTAGCGTAATGCCTGCCGATGGACCATCTTTCGGAATTGCACCCTCGGGCACGTGGATGTGGATGTCCACGTTGCGATAGAAGTCGCGTGGCAAACCTAAATGATGGGAGCGGCTGCGAACATAGGAGAGAGCCGCCTGCGCGGATTCCTGCATCACGTCCCCGAGCTGACCGGTAGTGGTGAGCTTGCCCTTGCCGTCGAGAATCTGCACTTCGGTTTGCAGAATGCTGCCTCCGACTTCAGTCCATGCAAGTCCGTTGACCAGGCCGACTTCGTTTTTCTCGTGGACAAGTGAGTCACGAAAGCGGGGCACGCCGAGGAAGTCGGCAATGTTGGCCGCAGTAATGGATTCCTTGTGCTTGGCTCCGTTCTTGACCACACGCCGGGCGACTTTGCGGCCGACATTGCCGATCTCACGTTCCAGATTGCGCACCCCAGCTTCGCGCGTGTAGCTGCGGATGATGTCTGTGATGGCATCATCGGAAAAGACGATGTTTTTCTCAGTGAGCCCCGTGTTTTCGCGCTGCTTCCTGACCAGATACTGCTTGGCGATCTCGAGCTTTTCGGCCTCGGTGTAGCCGTGCAGGCGCAGAATCTCCATGCGATCCTGCAACGCCGCGGGGATGGTGTGCAGCACATTGGCGGTGGCGACGAAGAGCACCTGCGAGAGGTCGTATTCGACGTCGAGGTAGTGATCCTGGAAGCTGGAGTTCTGCTCGGGGTCAAGAACTTCGAGCAACGCTGAGGCCGGATCGCCGCGGAAGTCTGAGGCCATCTTATCGACCTCATCGAGCATGAAGACCGGATTCTTCGTGCCTGCCTTTTTCATCGACTGGATAATCTGGCCGGGCAGTGCGCCGATGTAAGTGCGGCGATGGCCGCGGATTTCCGCCTCATCGCGCACCCCGCCGAGCGACATGCGGACAAATTTGCGCCCGGTGGCTTTGGCGATCGACATGCCGAGCGAGGTCTTCCCGACGCCTGGAGGTCCGACAAAGCAGAGAATGGAGCCCTTGGGATTTTTTACCAGTTGGCGCACTGCCAGGAATTCGAGAATGCGCTCTTTGATTTTTTCCAGGCCATAGTGATCGGCGTTGAGAACCTTTTCCGCGCGGTCAATGCTGCGCGTTTCCTTGGATTTCTTCTTCCAGGGCACGGCAAGGAGCCAGTCGAGGTAATTGCGGGAGACGGTCGACTCGGCGGACATCGGCGGCATGGCCTCGAGCTTCTTCAGCTCTTGGATGGCCTTGTCGAAGACGTCCTTGGGCATGCCGGAGGTCTCGATCTTCTTTTTCAGTTCGTCGAATTCGCTTTTTTCGCCGCGGCCGAGTTCCTTCTGGATCGCCTTGATCTTTTCGTTCAGGTAGTACTCTTTTTGCGCGCGCTCCATCTGCCGCTTGACCCGCGATTGGACGCTGCGATCCATGTTGAGCTTCTCGATCTCGACATCTAGCACCTCGCCAATCATCGCCAGGCGTTCAGCGGGATCAAAGACATCGAGGATCATTTGCTTTTCGGCGATTTCGAGTTGCAGGTTGGCGGCGATGGTGTCGGCGAGTTTGGCTGGCTCGTCGGTGCGGACGGCGGCGATCATGGTTTCGTAATTGAGCGATTGCTGCAGTTTGACATACTGCTCGAAAAGCGAAGTAACGCGTTGTACCAGCTGTTCGACCTGCTGCGAGTGTTCGAGTTCAATCTTTACCGTGCTTACGGTGGCGACAAAGAAGCCATCAGAGTCGTTTATCTCGACGGCGCGAGCACGCTCCAAGCCCTCAACGAGGACCTTGATGTTGCCATCGGGCATTTTGACGTTCTGCACAATGTTGCCGATGGTGCCGACGGGATAAATGTCCTCGGCCTGCGGTTCATCGACGCGCGCGTCATGCTGGGTGGCGAGAAAAATCTTGCGGTCGCCATTGAGCGCCTCTTCGAGAGCGCGGACGCTCGATTCGCGCCCGACAACGAAGGGCGTCATCATGTGCGGGAAGATCACCATATCCCGAATGGGCATCATGGGGAGCTTGCGCAAATCGTTCTTGTCGCGGCTCTCTTTGGATTGGCTCACTGGAATCCCCCCGTGTTCGTGACTTTGAATCTATATAGATGAACTTTAACGCATTCCGACTCGCAACGGGCGAACTTCGGTTACTTGTTACCGTCGCAGAGTGGCCAAATGTGTTCTATCCATGCACAAAGGCGAGCTTCGCGGCTCGCCTTCGTATTTCATTCGCATAGGTAACTGTCTGAAACGTATTCTTCTAGCCGGCTTTTTCCAGCAGCATGATGGAGAGGTCGCGCTTCTTGATCATCTCGGCAGTGATCTCCAGCTCCTTGATTTTCTTGTTGCTCGGCAGGTGATACATCAGGTCGAGCATCAGCTCTTCGAGGATCATGCGCAAGCCGCGTGCGCCGACTTTACGCGATAGCGCTTCCTGCGCGATGGTGCGGGAGGCCTCGTCGGTAAAGAATATTTTGACGCCCTCGTATTCAAACAGCCGCTGGTACTGCTTCAGGATTGCGTTGCGCGGCTTGGTGAGGATCTCGATCAACGCGGCCTCGTCCAACTCGTCGAGAACTCCCATGACCGGAAGGCGGCCGACAAACTCAGGGATCAGGCCAAATTTGATGAGGTCCTGCGGCTCAGCGCGGCGCAGGAGCTCCGAATCGCGCTGGGCACCTAAGCTCACACCGGCTTCCTGATGATCCTTGTCGGCGATAGCCTTGAAGCCAAGGGCCTTTTTGCCGACACGGCGGCCAATGACGCGTTCCAGGCCGACAAATGCGCCGCCGCAGATGAAAAGAATGTTGGTGGTATCGACAGGTGTAAATTCCTGGTGCGGATGCTTGCGGCCACCCTGCGGCGGGACGTTCGCTACCGTGCCTTCGAGAATCTTCAGCAGCGCCTGCTGTACTCCTTCGCCGGAGACATCGCGTGTGATCGATGGGTTTTCATCCTTGCGGCCGATCTTGTCGATCTCGTCGATGTAGATGATGCCGGTCTGGGCGCGAGCAACGTCGCCGTCAGCGGCCTGCAAAAGCTTGAGGATGATGTTTTCAACGTCTTCGCCAACATAGCCGGCTTCCGTGAGCGTGGTCGCGTCGACGATGGCAAATGGCACATCGAGCATCTTGGCCAGAGTGTGCGCGAGCAGAGTCTTGCCGCTGCCCGTTGGGCCGACGAGCAGAATGTTCGACTTCGACAGCTCGACATCGTTGCCGCGGGTACGGTTCATCTGGATACGCTTGTAATGGTTGTAGACGGCGACGGCGAGCTTCTTCTTGGTCTGCTCCTGGCCAATGACGTACTCGTCAAGGAAGGCCTTCACCTCAAGCGGTTTGGGCAGGTGGGCGGGCGCTGCGCCCGCCGGGGTTTCGCCGCGATCGTCTTCAAGAATGGAGTTGCAGACGGCAACGCATTCGTCGCAGATGTACGCGCGCGGGTAATCGCTGGGGGAAGAAATGAGCTTTGCCACGGCGTCCTGTGACTTGTGGCAGAACGAGCACCGTAATGTATCGTCCGATCCCGTGCGCGTTTTCATGCTGCTACTCCTTCGCCTTGCCTAAGAATAAACTGCGGATCAAGTGCGGGGCCGGTCGATGATTTCATCGATGATGCCATATTCCTTCGACTGCGGGGCATTCATGATGAAATCGCGTTCCACGTCACGCTCGATTCTTTCCAGCGACTGTCCGGTATGCTTCGACATCAGGTTGTTCGTAATTTCACGAATGCGCAGGATTTCGCGCGCATGAATATCGATGTCCGTGGCCTGGCCGGAAAGGCCGCCCATAGACGGTTGGTGTATGAGAATGCGGGAGTTGGGAAGCGCAAAGCGCTTGCCCTTGGTCCCGGCCATCAGCAGAAAGGCTCCCATGCTGGCGGCCTGTCCGATGCAGAAGGTCACCACATTGTTCTTGATGTACTGCATGGTGTCGTAGATGGCCAACCCCGCAGTGATGGAGCCACCCGGGGAGTTAATGTAAAGCTGGATATCCTTTTCTGGGTCTTCTCCGGAAAGAAACAGCATCTGGGCGATGATAAGGTTCGCAATCTGATCGTCGATCGGCGTGCCCAGAAAGATAATGTTGTCGCGGAGCAGACGAGAATAGATGTCGTAGGCGCGTTCGCCACGACTCGTCTGCTCGACCACCATGGGTACGAGTGCCATACTTCTTTAACTCTCAGTCCTAGAAGCGCATAGGCTTCATCAACAGTGTAAAGTTAAAGCCGGAAACCACGTTCTTTTCCGGCCAGGACACTCCCTCTCAAGCAAGCCGCTCGTAGAGGATACTTCCAGTCTTTTCCCTGCGTAGTTGTTCACGAATTCTAGCCAGAGCGCCTTCAATCGTCAAACGCGTGCGCAGGGTTTCAAGCGGTTCCCTCGTTTGCAGAGAGATGATTTGCAGCTCCTGTTCTAGCTCTTCCTCGCTGACTTCCACCTTCTCCGCAGCCGCAATCTTATCCAGAATGAGAGTCGCCTTCACTTCAGCGACAGCTGAATCATGCTGGCCTTCGCGCAGACGTGCAAAGTCAAGCTTGCGCATGTCCTCGGTGCGCATGCCTTGCGCCGCAAGGGCACGCAGCCCGCGATCGAGGCGGGCGTCAATCTGGTTCTGGACGAGCGACTCGGGAACAGGGAATTGATAATGGGCGACAAAGGTATTGACCAGTTTGTCGCGTGTTTCCGCCTGCAGCCGCCGTTCCTTATCGTTGGCGAGATGTTCGCGAAGCTTGGTCTTGAAATCTTCGATTCCCTCGTAGTCGCCTAGCTCCTTGGCGAACTCGTCCGTCATCTCGGGTTGAATCTTTTTCTTGATGGACTTGACTTCGACGTCGTAGGCGACAGCCTTGCCGGCCAGCCGCCGCTCGCCAAAATCGGCGGGATAGCTGACTTCGAACTTAAGTTCCTGGCCTGGCTTGGAGCCGAGTAGCGCCTCGTTGAACGACGGAAGGGTATTCGGTCCGCCGATTTCGATCATCACGTCCTGGCCCTCAATCGGTTGGGCAGCAGCTTCCGGACCGTCGGGGGCTTCATCCTTTACGTCGCCGTGAAAGCTGATCTGCGCCCAGTCGCCGTCTAGGAGAGGGCGATCCTCGGTAACCGGCTCCATGGTAGAGCGGGAATCGCGTATGCGCTCGAGTTCGGCGTTGAATTCTGGTTCCGTCAGCACGGTGTCGGCCTTGTCGACCTTAATCTTTTGGTAACCGTCGATGGAAAACTCGGGCAGCACCTCAAAGACAGCCTTGAACTTCAGCGGCTGACCGTCTTCGAGCTTGAGGTCGGTCACCTGGGGCTGCGAGATTGGCTTGACGTTCTGCTGCTCAATCGCGGCGCGGAAGTGGCTGGGCAGCACGGATTCCACCACGTCCTGACGGATGCCTTCCGCAAAGCGGGTGCGAATAAGCGACTCGGGTACCTTGCCGGCGCGAAAGCCGGGGATCCGGGCCTGTTTCTGGTAGCGTTTGACGACGGCGCGGAAGCTGCGCGCGACCTCATCCGCGGGCACTTCGACCTCTACTTCGCGAGTAAGCTCGGGATTAAGCGTCAGGCCGTGCGTATCGCCTTCGTGACCGTGCTCGTGCGTGTGACCCTCGTGATCGTGATCAGCGTGGGTCTGTTCTTCGGGTTGGGGTGTGGTCTCGAGAGTGTCTGTTGAGCTCAACGTGATGCCTTCCAAATGTGCTCGTCCACGATCGTTTTCACGACTGTTCGGATGCGTTCGAGGTGTGCGGTGACCTGCAGGAACGCAACGTGGACGTCTCTTCTATGGTACGGAGCTTCGCGACGAAGAGCAAACGCCGGACTCACTGGGTAGTGGTCGGTTCGAATCCACAAGTGGAATTGAGGCAGCTTCCGAAGCCCGCATACTGTCTGTCAGCCCCGAAAGGGCGCTTGTCGATAACCCGACGACACGGACATGTGGATTCCGGTCTACTAAACCAGCGAGGCCAAATGTCTGAACCGATAGATTCACACTGGCAGTTGATCGGGCCATTTTCTCAACAATCGATATAGGCAATCGCGGGGAACCATTCGCTACCACAATTGCCAAAGTGCCACGTTCAGCCGCGCTCCGGTACGCGGCCCACATGAGTTTGTCAGAAACCCAAAATGGCGGCTTTCAAGATGCTGCGACGGGGTACGCACAGTTGGTGCGCGGGGTGCAGTCGATGCGAGACAACAGGCACTTGACCGAGAATAGGCTTCTCGGATATGTATCGGCTGTTCCTGACTCTGAGGCCCACTACCACTGCGAACCGCTCTCGGTCGATGCTTGGACTCCTTACTCCCGTTCGCTGTTTTTCCACTCGGCATAGCGCGCCTGGATGTATTGGTCGGTCATGCCGGCGATATAGTCGGCAACTACGCGGGGTGCGCCCTCTTCGTCGATTTGCGAGGCATGGCTGGGCGGGAGCAACGCGGGATCCGAAACCCACGCATGAAAGAGCGTCGCGATGACCTGTTCGGCCTCCTCGTGATCACGCGCGAGGTCGGGCGCGTTGTAGAGATGGGCGTAGAGATAGCGCTTGGCTTCGAGACGCACCCCCTCCATGGCCGGCGAGAAGGCGGCGAGACGCTGGGGCGCGTGGCGAATGGCATCAAGGCTGATCGCACCGGCTTGCTCGACACGGCGGTGGGTTTCGCCGATAAGATCACCGACCAGCGCGTTGAGCACCCGCTTCAGAGCTTCGTTGAAGACAAGCTTTTTAGATGCCTCGGGATATGTCGCTAGCATCGGAGCATAGAATTCTTCAAATAACCGGACGCTCGCGCGTGTTTCGGGCACAGCCAGGATATCGGCTTCGAAGCCGTCGTCGAGATCGGCGGTGAGATAGGCGATTTCGTCAACCAGATCGATAAGTTGTGCTTCCAGCGGAGGGCGCCGATCGAGGAAATATGTGGCAAGCTCTGGGTGCTGGGCGATTGAGTAGTCGCGTGAATGCTTGATGATGCCCTCGCGAACACCGAGGGTGAGATTCAGTCCGCGAAATTCAGCGTATCGGCTTTCAAAGTGCTCGACGATGCGCAGGGCGTGAAGGTTGTGATCGAAGCGGAGGCCGTATTCGCGAAGGGCTTGGTCAAGGGCCCGTTCCCCGGCGTGCCCAAACGGTGGATGACCGATATCGTGGACCAGGGCAAGCGATTCGGTAAGGGCTTCATTGAGGCCCAGCGCCGCTGCGACAGTCCGCGCGATTTGCGCCACCTCCATGGTATGAGTGAGGCGGCTGCGGAAGTGGTCGGAGTAGCGGTGAGTAAAGACCTGAGTCTTGCCGGCAAGGCGGCGAAAGGCGCGCGCGTGGATGATGCGCGCGCGATCCCGCTCGAAGGGAAGCCGGTAGGGATGGGAAGCTTCCGGGTGCCCGCGCTCGACTAACGCGCCGGTATTGGGGACCGCACATTCGGCGGGAAGTTGCATCAGAGTCGCCGGATCGATGTTTCACCGCTCGGTGCTTCGTAGATCGGCGCTTCGTAGATCAAGGTTTCGCGGGCGATACCACGGGTCCTTCTCGCGCGAGCCGGACTCGAACACCATCGAGCTTCTTCTGCACCTTATCAACGTCGCCCGGGTCCATATCAGCGGCGTTGGTCTGTCCGTATTCATTCAGTGACTCTTCCCACTGCGCCGCGGCCAGCTTGAGACGTCCGGTCTTTTCGTAGAGTTCACCCAGATGATCGTGGACCGTGGCATCCATCGAATTGCGCTCGACGGCTTTGCGCAGTTGATTCTCGGCCAGGTTGTATTGCCCGAGTTTGAAGTAGGCCCAGCCGAGTGAATCAAGATAGGCATAGTTCTGCGGATCGAGCTCGACGGCCTTCTTGATCATGGTCAGCGCTTCTTCAAGCTTCATGCCATGATCGGCCAGCATGTAACCAAGGTAGTTCAGGGTTGTGCTGTTGGTCGGATCGAGAGTGAGCGCCTTGCGGAATTCGGCCTCGGCCTGGTCGTAGAGTTTCTGGCGCTCGAACAGCGTACCGCGCAGGAAAGCGATGTAAAACTTGTCGTCCGTCCTTGTTGAAAGCTGCTCGGCTTGGTCGATGGCGTCGGAAGCATCCTTCCAGCGACGGAGCCGTGTGTATATATTTGCCAGCTGCCGGTAAACCTCAAGATCGGAAGGGGTCTTGTTCAGCATGGAACGGGCCATGGCAATGCCTTCGTCCACGTGACCCGTATCTGCGAGCTGGTTGGCGAGCATCAGCTTCATGCCGCGCTGTTTTGGCAGTTTCTCGACGGCTTCGCGCGCCGCCTGCGTGGCCTTGTCGTACTGATGCACATCGCGATACGTGTCCACTTCGGACTCATAAGCGTGACTGGCGAATTCGCCGCCCAGGTCAGCCATTTTCTGATAAGTAGCAATGGCCTTATCGATGTTGTTCTGCTCGCGATAAAGAATGGCCAGCCGTTCGAGGAAGAGGGAGCGATTGCTCTTTTCGGAGTCCGAGTACTGGCCAGTAGGGTGCTCGGAGTCAGCGACCAGCTTCTCGAAGATCAGCACGGCGTCGTCGTAGCGGCCCAGAGAATCGTCGATGAGTCCCTCGTTGAAGTTGATCTCAAGCGAATCGGAGACCAGCGCCTTTGCCTTTTTTAGGGTAGTAAGGGCTTCTTCATAATTTCCCTGACGGCGCTGAATTTCGGAGATGTGCAGATATGCGTCGGGATCGGTAGGATCGCCGGAAGCGATGTCCTGATACGCGGAGAGGGCGGCGGCGAACTGGTTATCGTTCAGCAGGGCTTTGGCCAGGGCGCGCTCTGTGTCCAGGTTATCCGGCTCGAGTTCGAGAGCCTTCTTGTAGGCTTGGATGGCGTGCTGCGTATCTTTGAGGCGTTCATAACTTGCGCCCAGGACAAACTCGGTCTTGCCCGTTTTGTCGTCTTCCGGAAGGTTGTTGAGCACTTTGATGGCACGATTGGGATCGCCCTGCTCGGTGTAAAGGCGGGCCAGGTTAAGTGCTGTTTCCTCTGAGCCGGGATCGATCTTCTCCGCTATCGAGAACTGTTCTTCGGCGTGAACGGAATCGTGCGCAAAGGAATACAACTGGCCGAGTAGCAGATGGTCCTGAATGCTCTCCGGTTCAAGGGAGACGATCTTTGTGTACTCGGCGATTGCTAGCTTGAGCATCTCCTCGGAGGGCCCGCTCTGCTGGTTATCCCCCAAAGAGCGCAGGTAGATGTTGCCGAGCAACTTGTGCGCCTCGAGGTTGTTGGGATCTTTTTTGATCTGTTCCTGCGCGGCGAGAACGGCGTCACGGACTCGGCCGGTGCGGAAGTAGAGCTCAGCCAGGCCGCTGGTCAGAAACTTCGACGTAGGATCGGCGTCGAGGGCCAGCTTGTACTCCTCGATGGCGCGCGTGGCGTACTCTGGACGGCCGTAAGTGTTGGCCATGTCCTCATATTCGTGTGCCAGCATGTAGTGGTAATAGGCGCCGGCGCGATCGGGCTGTGAAGAACTGGCAGCGGCAGCAGGTGGCGTGGCCGGCTTGGCGCTCTGACTCTGGGCCTGCGCTGTCGGCGTAACGACGGAAGCGGCGAGTGCCAGTGCGGTTGCGCAAACCAGACATGCGGCTCCGGTGCGGGCGATGGTGCTCAGGTGAGACTTGCTGCTCATGATAGGTGGGAATCCCTACGCCCGGACCTGGCAGCTGCCCCGGCTCTCTTTATCTTGACTAACTTCAATAGGACAAACCGCGGGCGTCTCGGCGGTGGCCGGTACGTCCTCCGAATATTAAGACGATTGTAACCCGACCTTGGCTGCAAACCTTGGCGAAGCTTTGATCTCACGCTAAAGTTCATCGACAGGCTCTAATGGCGGAAGTGGCGCATGCCGGTGAAAACCATGGCCACGCCGAGGCGGTCAGCGGCCGAAATTACCTCGGAATCTTTGACCGACCCTCCGGGCTGGATGACAGCCGTTGCGCCCGCTGCCGCAACTACTTCGAGTCCGTCCGGGAAGGGGAAGAAAGCATCCGAGGCAGCGACGCAGCCGGCTAGCGGCAGCACGGCCTTCATGGCTCCGAACTTCGCCGCGTCGACGCGGCTCATCTGCCCCGCACCCACTCCCAGAATCTGCCCCTTACGGGCATATACGATGGCATTCGATTTGACGTGCTTGCACACTCGCCAGGCGAAAAGCAACGCGGAAAGCTCGTCGTCGGTAGGCTTGCGCGCGGTGACCATCTTGAGCTCGGAGGCGGTAACGTGGCCGTGATCCGCATCCTGAAGCAGGAGCCCACCTGAAACCTGTTTGAGGGCATAGGCCGACGGAGCATTGCGAACTTCGACCAAGCGGAGATTCTTCTTGGCGCCGAAGCGAGCGCGCGCCTCGGGCGTGAAACTAGGCGCGGCAATGGCTTCGACAAAAAGCTTGGCGATCTCCTCAGCCGCCGTCCCATCCACTTCGCGATTAATGCCGATCACGCCGCCAAAGGCCGACACCGGATCGGCGGCAAGGGCCTTCTGATAGGCCTCGAGTACGGTTGCGCCAGTGGCTGCGCCGCAGGGATTGGTGTGCTTGATAATGGCCACGCCCGCCAGACCCGATTCCGTGTCGAACTCCTGAGCCAGATCCCAGCAGGCATCCAGATCGACCAGGTTGTTGAAACTCAGTTCCTTTCCCTGCAGTTGGGTTGCTCCGGCAATGCCGGCGCCGAAGCCATCGGAGTAGAGTGCGGCGCGCTGGTGAGGGTTCTCGCCGTAGCGCAAAGGTATGCCCAGCGGATAGGAGATACGAAGAGTCCTGGGAAGCTCCGTTTGCGCAGAATCGACAAATTGCACGGGTTCTTCAGCCGGTTCAGGTGATGCAATCCGCTCGAGCGTGTTGGCAATGGCTGTATCGTAGGCTGCGGTCACGGCAAAAGCCTGTTGGGCCAGACGCCAGCGAGTTTCGCGCGATAACGCACCGTCGTTGGCGGCAAGTTCTTCGGCCAGCGCCGGGTAATCGGCTGCGGATGTGACGATGGCCACGTCTTCGAAATTCTTGGCAGCTGACCGGACCATGGAGGGGCCGCCGATATCGATATTCTCGATAACTTCGGCGAAGGTCGCGCCGGGCTTCGAAGCTGTTTTCTCGAAGGCATAGAGATTTACGACCACCATGTCGATGGGCTGGATGCCGTGTTCCTCGACGGCCGCCCGATGCTCGGCTTTCACACGAACATGCAGGATACCGCCGTGGACCTTGGGATGGAGCGTCTTGACACGTCCATCGAGCATCTCAGGAAAGCCGGTAAGCTCGGAGATATCGAGAACGGTGAGGCCGGATTCTCGCAGCGCGCGTGCTGTTCCGCCGGTGGAAACAAGTTCGATGCTGTGCACGGCAAGCTGCTTTGCGAACGGGACGAGCCCTGATTTGTCAGTAACGCTGAGGAGTGCGCGTCGTACCTGTTTTTTGCCGCTCAAAAGCTGCTCCTGTAGTTCATGCCCTGGAATGGGCAGTCAACGAAAATTGTATGGGGAGTGTATCGCCTTGTCATTTCGGTGCTATTTGTCAGCAACGAAGAGTGAGGATAGGTTAGAGATATGGATCGAAGCTGGCAGGGCGATATGCCGGGTGTGACGAGATTTCGCACCGGCAACGTCAACCCGGAGATTTTGCCGCCCGATGGGCATACGACGGACAACGACCAGTACTACGTCCCGTCACCGCCTCCGGAGCAATACGAGAGGCCACGACCTCAGGCTACCGGCCCACAAAAGCGTGCGTGGGCCTCCGCTCCTGCGACCTACACCCTCGTCGGCATCAACTCTGCGGTCTTTGTAGGAATGGTGCTGACCGGTGTCTCGTTTCTAACGCCCACGACCCGGCAGTTGGTTTCATGGGGCGCGAATAATGGAACGCTGGTTCTGCAATATGGAGAATGGTGGCGGCTAATCACCGCGATGTTCGTCCACGTTGGTATCATCCACATCGCCACAAACATGTGGTGTCTGTGGAACCTCGGTCTCCTCGCCGAGCCATTGATGGGCGCGATGGGCGTTTTCGCCGCATACATCCTTACCGGTCTTGCGGGAAATATTTTAAGCGTTGCGATTCATCCCGGAGTCGGAGGCGGGCCGCAGTCGATTGTGGGCGCAGGCGCTTCAGGCGCGGTCTTCGGATTGGCCGGAGTCTTGATCGTGCTTCTCAAATCACCTCTGCTGCCGCTCCCGAAAGCCGAGCTCAAGCGGCTGCGCTGGAGCGTGATTCAGTTCGCGATTCTCAACTTTGCGATCGGACTCTACACCGCCTTTGGTCATACCGCGTTGCAGATCGACAATATGGCGCACTTGGGCGGCTTTTTGAGTGGGCTGGCATTGGGCGTTCCATTGGTGCCGCGCATTGGCGCGCCAAAGACGACTTTCATCCGGAGGCGTTGGCTGGCGGTAGGCGGGATGGCGTTTGTATTGACCCTCATCGCCTTCGGGCTGCGGTCTTTCTGGCTGCCATAGAGAGGCTCGATCCGCGGAGCCGCGCAGGATCGATACGACATCTAGGGAGATCTCAAGGCGACGTGGACGCCCTGGGCAGGAATTACCGGACGGCAGTCGCCGCGAACTTCTTAACCATAGCCAGTAGCAGCTTACGGTCGCTGTCGTTCAGGTTGGTCGAATAACGGCGAATTTGGGTTAGGAAGCGAAGCTCATCGTCGGTAAGCTTCTGGGTGTTCAGTTCTCGGCCCAGTGAATCTTCGACGAAGAATTGAGCCAGTGGAAGATCCAGTGCCTGAGCGATTTTGGCCAGGGTATCGAGAGAGGGAACGGTGTGACCGTTCTCCACCCGAGACAGATAACAGCGCAAGAGGCCCGTGCGTTTTTCGATATCACCCTGAGACAGTCCTTTTTGTAGGCGGTATCCCCGGATTGTCGTTCCAATTTTCATAGACGTGCCTATAACCTACACTTTCCTCGATGTGAGCCAGTGGGTTTGGCGGAGTGTTGGCTGCATAGTTAACATGCGCGTTGGGTGGCACGCAAGAACTTTCTGATGAGAATTGAAGAAGATCGCCGGTAATTTAACAGTAGGTAATCTTTCTTGATTCGCTTTCGCTTGCAGTCGTCTCGGTCGCACATGGGATTTCTCAACCAGGTGTCTCCACCCGAAGGCGGCGGCCACGCTCCGAAAAGCTGACGTAGCAGAACGATGCGGCCCAGGCGATAGGCATCGTGAGCCGCGATGGATTCGAGTTGCTCGCAAACCAGCATGGTACGCGGTGCCTGAGGATCGCGTGAGGGGCAAAGAACTGAGACTTCGAGCTGCGCATCGTCCCCGGCGATGCGTACACTTTTGGCAGCAAAGGAATGGAGGGGAAGTGTTGTCTCGGCGGATCGCATGGTTGCTCTGTCTGGCAGGAGCCTCGGTGGCAGCGATGGCGCAGAGCGTTCCCGCCAGATTCCTGCTTGAATCCGGCGGCAAACAAATCGGCAAAGCGGACTACCAATTCACGCCCGCGAAGAACGGCTTCCGCGTAAAGGCGCATTACTCCTTTACGACCGGCGATTCGACGATTGAGTGTACGAGGGAAGCGGAGCTGGGCCCAGACTACGACCTGAAGTCGGATTCGCTCGATATTGGCGTGAATGGAGTAAAACAAAGTGTTCTGATTACCGCTGATGCGCGGACCGGCAAACTGAGCTATCAGGGCATGGCAGGCGGGATCGCGCTGACCAACACCTTCGATTTGCATTCGGCTACGGTCGTGTTGAATAACTTCGACCCCAGCGGCGTTCAGGAGTTGGTCTATCTGGATGCGACGCATTCGCAGCCGAATCACAATTATTGGGCCCTGCTGGCTCAGGGCAAAGGCGTGCAACTGCCGGTGGAGTTCACGCCCGCACAGGAAGGTCAGGGCACGTTGAATAGCGTCCCCGTTGAGCTGAAGCATTGGCATCTGAAGATTGGCGGCGCACCCGCCGATATCTGGGCCGATGCTGGAAACAACCTGATGGCATTTGCCTTTCCCGCGCAGAGGGTGGCGTATCAAAGGAGCGGCTTCATCTTGAAGGAGGCGGATGAAGAGCCTGTTTCTACCCCCGTGCCCGGCGCTGACGCACTGCAGGAACGAAGCGTCTTCTTCACCAGTGACGGGTTGAAGATTCCGGCCGTGCTGGCGTTGCCTAAAGATCGCAAGGGCTCTGTGCCGATTGTCGTGCTGGTGCATGGCTCCGGTCCCCACGATGCCGACGAGAGCATCGGCCCGAACAAGCCCTTTCGGGATCTCGCCTACGGCCTGGCCGCGGCGGGTGTCGCGACCTTGCGCTACGACAAACGAACCCATTTTGCGCCTGATACCTTCAGGGCTCATCCTGATCTCGATCATGAAGTAACCTTGGATGCAGTCGCGGCGCTGGCCTTTGCGGCCACGCAGCCCGAGGTCGATGCTAAGCGGGTCTTCCTGCTTGGGCATAGTCTGGGAGGGACGATGGCGCCTGTTATCGCGGCAGACAGGCTGCAACAGGCTCCAGGATCCGTGCGCGGGCTCATCTTCCTTGCCGGAGGTGCGTTGGGGATCGAAGAAACACTCGAACGGCAGCTAATCTTCCAGGCAAAGCGTGAGGGCGCGGATGCCGGTCAGATCGACGCAATCCGTAAGCAGTGGCAGGGGATATTTCAAACCGTGAACGATCCAACTACACCGCCGGATCAGATGGTGGGATCTCCGCCTCTGAGGCTGCCCGAAAGCTACTGGAGATCGTGGGTTGTCCAGGATCCCGTGGGTGAGCTTGCAAAACTTGGGTTGCCCGCCCTGGTGTTGCGCGGCACCAAGGACATCCAAGTCAGTGAGGAAGATTTCCAGGCGCTCAAGAGGGCCAATGCGGTTCCCGGAAGTGTGAGCAGGGAAATCGATGGCCTGAACCACCTGATGATGCCCGTCGCAGGAGATTCAACGGGACAGGAGTACTTTCAACCTGCCCACCTGGCGCCGGAGGTTGTTCAAATCATCGCTGAGTGGGTGGGAACGTTTCATTGACGTGACTCTGTTGCGCCCAGCGGCGCATCTATCAACTTGGGTCGCCGATCGCAGAGAGTGAATGTTGGGATATGCCTGGCGGGCTATGAGCGCGACTAAATCGAATTCGGAGACGCTTAGCGGACAGGTGCTCCGCCGCTGCAATGAGGCGCGGAGTCTGGCGGTGATCGTCTTTCAGGAGATGTTGCGTACTCGTGCTTTCACCGTGGCCGCAGCGTTGGCCTTTTATTTTCTGATGTCAATGCTGCCGCTGCTCATCCTCTTTTCCTCACTGCTGCAATTTCTCCCCATTCCGAACGTCTTTCAGCAGTTGCTCAATCTCATGGCACAGCTCATACCCGCATATGCGATGAGTTTTGTCGAAAGAATCCTCGCCGACATTCTGGCGCCGGATCGCGGCAAACTGCTCTCTGTTGGGATCCTGGGCAGTCTGTGGACGGCTTCTGAGGCCTTTTCGGTGGTGATCGAATCCCTGGACGTAGCCTATGAGGTTCCGGTTTCGCGCGGCTGGTTGCGCAACCGTCTGCGGGCACTGGGATTGACACTTAGCAGCGGCGGCCTGGTGTCGCTCTCGGTGCTATTGCTCATTTTAGGACCGCACTTCGGTCATCTTTTGATCGGGATATTTCCAATTCCGATTGCCTTCGAACATATATGGCCCATGCTGCGTGTGGTGCTCACCTTTGGGAGTTTTGTAGCTGCCCTCGAATGCGTCTACTATCTGGGCCCGAATTGTGAGCATAGTTTCTTATCGACTCTGCCCGGAGCGGTCATCGCGATTGGAATTTGGATTGCGGGTTCGGCCGGGCTCAGCTTTTACCTGGGGCATCTTTCGAACTTCAACGCTACATACGGATCGATGGGCGCGCTGATCGGACTGATGCTGTGGTTTTACCTCACAGCATTGGCCATCCTCGTTGGCGCGGAGCTGAATGCCGAGCTGACAAAACAACAGGCGCGATTGTACGGGCCCCCAGAGGTATGCGAGCTGCCGCCCCAGCAGGAAAAACCCGCAGAAGGGCCGGTTCCCGCAGCGTGATAAGCATTCTCTCAGCCCATATACATGCCGCCGTTCACGTCGAGCACGTGCCCAGTGATGTAAGCGGCTTCGTCGGACGCCAGAAAGCGCACGGCACTCGCAATATCCTGGCCCGTTCCGGCGCGAGCCAGCGGAATCTGCGTCAGCATGGCTGCGCGCTGCTTTTCGTCGAGCACAGCGGTCATGGCCGTCTCGATGTACCCAGGAGCGACGGCGTTGGCGGTGATCCCCCGCGAAGCTAGCTCGCGCGCCAGAGACTTGGTGAAACCGATTAGCCCCGCCTTGCTTGCAGCGTAATTGGCCTGTCCCGCCTGTCCCGTCTCGCCAACTACGCTGGAGATATTAATGATCCGTCCCCACCGGGCCTTCAGCATCGGACTGACCAGCGCCTGCGTGAGAAGAAACGTTCCCGTGAGGTTAGTCGCGATCACGGAGTCCCAGTCGGCGCGCTTCATACGCAGCAGCAGCGTGTCTTTGGTGACGCCCGCATTGTTCACCAGAATCTCGATACTGCCGAAGTGGGCGATCGCCGCCTTAGCTCCAACCTTGATCGACTCTTCGCTGGCGATGTCGATGGCGAATGTCTGTGCGGTTCCGCCGCTGGCGGCGATTTCCGTCGCGACTTCAGCAAGCTTTGCCTCGTTGCGGGCAGCCAGAGCCACTCGGGCTCCCGCCCCGGCGAGAGCAAGCGCGCAGGCGCGGCCAATACCCTGCGATGCTCCGGTGACAAGCGCGGTTCTTCCTTCAAGCGATGCCATGGTCGTGATGATTTTCTCCGCTCTCGATTATAGAAGGGCGGGGAAGAGGGAGCAGGGAAGCTAATAGCCGACCCAAACGGCTACTCCCTGTTTCCTACTCCCTGATCCCTGCCTCTCCACGGCAGACGCGGAGCAATGGCGTAATTAAGCTGGACAAGCAGAATGAAACCGATGCTCCAATAGGTGCTGATAAAGCACAGCAGCGCACCCAACGCATAGAGCCCCTGCGCTAAGACCACGCGGCGGCGAATGGCACGGCGTATCTCAAGGGGCGCATCGTCTTTGATGAGCTCGTTCCGGCTGGCATAGCGCCAGCTGATGTAGAGCATCAGTCCCAGGAAAAAGATGTTGAACCAGTAGCCGAGCAGGGCGGTTCGGTACTGGATGAACTCGGCCAGAAGCTGCGTCGAAAACGGCATCAAAGTGACGCCGGCGAGAAACGTAAGATGAAGCCAGGTAAAGTCGCGATCGGCGCGGGCCAGGTAATTGAGCTGCGTCTGCTGGCCATTCCAGAAGATGCCCAGTGTCAGAAAGCTCGTCAGATACATGAGGAGTCGTGGAGCCAGCGCGACAAGGGCACTTCGCAGGTCATGCTCGGAGTGAATCGCCTCCATCGCGGGTACACGCAGATCGAGGACCAGCAACGTCATGGCGAAGGCAAACAGCCCGTCGCTCAAAGCCGCCAGCCGCTCCAGACTTTGATTGGCGATCTGGTTGTAAAGCGTGCGCACGCCGAGAGTGTACTAAAGGGCAGGAAATAGGCAACAGGGATGAGTGATTAGTAGTCATTAATCACTAGCTTCTGGCGGTCAGCTGCCGCTCTTAGCGCATCCGTAAGAGATCTCCTACTCTCTTTTCTAATCCCTAATGGCTAATCCCTGTCCCCTGCCTCACAACGGTTTCGGCACCGGCACCGGCGCGGCTGCTGTTTTCAGCTTTGGCAGAGGCAGTGGCTCAAGCGCCCAGATGTAAACCACCAGC
>CAYVSQ010000035.1:0-2934 GCA_964453815.1 uncultured Acidobacteriaceae bacterium
CGTTGCCGGCTGGTTGTTCACGTAGACGCGCCCCTTGCCATTCTCTAGAATTTCTCGGCGGAGGATGATCTCAGTGCCATCGGCGTCGATGCCATTGGCTTCGAGCGTTGTTTCTGCCCCAGGCGTGCTCTCAAAGACGCAAGCGACCACTGCCTTGGCCGCTCCATGTCGCACCATATCGGATGAGGCCTTGCTGCCCATGAGCAGAGCAAGCGCGTCGACGAGAATCGACTTGCCAGCGCCGGTTTCGCCGGTCAGCAGGTTGAGGCCCGGGCCGAAGACGGCGATGGCGTGATCGATGACAGCGTAGTTTTCAGCCCGGAGTTCGAGCAGCATGGGGTTCTCTTCAGGAGTCTTCGCGCAGCATAGCAGGGGACCGGCCGTCCAGGCATCTGCGTGTCGCGCTTTTCGTAATTTACCGAGACGATTGTGATATCGGCTGCCTATTTTTTGCGGGAGGGTTGGGGTTCACTTCCCAAACGGCGAGAATCCGCGGAAGCTCCTGTCAGGCCGTCGTAACCATCTCAATTCCACGTCCCTTGGCATTCTGGTTTGGAGCTTTGCAGTCTGTTAACTTGGAATCAAGGCGTGATGACACATCTTTTTTTTGCAGTAGCTTTCTTCCTGCTCCAAACGGACACCGATGGGGCGACGGCGCCTGCGGTCAACAATGGCAGCGCGATCCTGGAGATGCTTCGGAACAGCGGGCCGATCGCGATTGGCGTGCTCGTTTTGCTGTTGATCGCGAGCCTGTGGTCATGGGCGATCATCCTGGGCAAATGGGGGAGTTTTCGCCGCGCCGATGCTCAGAGTAAGCGATTTTTGCGCGCCTTCCGCAAGGCCACCCGCTTGCAGGAGATCGCGACGGTCAGTGAGCAGTTCAAGCCGAGCCCCTTAGTGAATGTGTTCGATGAGGTCTATGAGACCTATCGGCGCCAGACAGGCGGATACGGCCCTCCACGCAACATTACGGCCCTTGAACGCGCGGCAGAGACCGCCGCGAGTGAATCGCTGACCACGATGGAGAACCGCCTGACGTGGCTGGCGACTATCGGCGCCATATCTCCTTTCCTCGGCCTTTTTGGAACCATCATGGGCATTGTCGACGCCTTTCACGGGCTTGGCACCGCTGGGGCAGCGACGCTTCGCGCGGTCGCCCCCGGCGTCTCCGAAGCGTTGATCACGACAGCTGCAGGGCTGGTGGTCGCCGTTCCGGCAATCATCGCCTACAACCAATTCACGGGCCGCTTGCGCAACTTCGCCTCGCGCATGGACGATTTTGCGCGTGAATTGCTGAACAGCATGGAAGAGGTCGCGCTGATGCCCAATCAGGACCCCTTTGAACGGGAGGCCGCGCGTGGCCTTCACAAGTAGGAGTGGCCATACGCAAACGGCCCTCGCGGAGATCAACATCACTCCGCTCGTCGATGTTGTGCTGGTGTTGCTGGTCATCTTCATGCTGACAGCCCCTGTTCTGCAATCGGGCATCGAGGTCGCGGTTCCCAAGACCAAGACTGTCAAGGAAATCACGGAACAGCGCGTGGTCGTCACCATCAATCGCGATCAAGAAGTCTTTCTCGGCGATAAGCCGGTGAACCTCGCCGATCTGCCCTCGCGGCTAGCGAAACCGGGCGTCGATCCTACGCATCAGGTAATTTATCTGGAAGCTGATGAGCGAGTCCCCTTCGGTGCCTTCGCATCGGTGATGGATGCGGTGAAACAGGCCGGTATCACGAACATCAGCATTGTGACGCAGCCTATTCAGAACGGGGCCAAGGGCTCCGGGGCCACGAAGTAGCCGGAGAAGCGGTATGGCTGCGAGGAAAACAATCGAGCTCGAACACGAACCCTTCGGCGCACCCTTCGCTGGATCGCTGCTGCTGCACGGATTTGTAATTGCGGCGGTTGTATTTCTAGCGTTCTTCGGCCACCTGCGTGGAGCGGAGTGGGGGAATAATCAGGCCCCAGGGGCCATCCAAGCCACGCTGGTGAGTTCGGCCCCTACGATTCCGCTGCCGCAAGAGGCTCCGCCGACGCCCAACGTGCTGGCTACTGAAACGCCTTCGCCCGCTCCAGCGCCCCCGCAACCTGAAGTCGCGCCCGTGCCGCAGCCCAACGCGGTTCCTATCCCGACGAAGCAGCCGGAAAAGAGGACTCCGGAGAAAAAACAGGCACAGCCTTCGCCGAAACATGCGCAACCACAGCCGTTGCAGAACCGCGCACATTATGGTGAGGCTCCGGCGACCCAGATTCCACATTCACAGGCAGGCAACCCCGGGCAGAACAATCCCGTCAACGTGAATGGAGGCGATTTCGGATCGCGCTTTCCATATTATGTCTCCATCATTACGAACAAAGTGAGTCAAGCCTGGTATCGGCAAGAAATTGATCCGCGAACTCCTTATGGACGGGAAGCAAAAGTGATCTTTATCGTCGCTCGCGATGGCACCGTGAGTGGCATTCGACTCTCGCAATCGAGTGGCTCGCCCTCGCTTGATAGCTCCGCTGTACGTGCTGTGCAGCGTATTGAAACCTTTGGACCATTGCCACCGGCTTACTCGGGATCAAATGTTTCCGTGGAGTACACTTTTAGCAATGATCAGCCTTCGCAATGAGAGAATCCGTTGATCTCAAACCACTCGCGCTTTCGTCGCCGCATTTCGTTAGCACAATAAACAAAAGCAGAGGCATGATGAACGGTAAGCACGTGAAACTGCACCTCTTCCTGAAATTCTTTATTGGACTCGCGCTCTTCATCCTGACTTTTTTCCCGGTGCTTGCACAGGACTGGGTTCGCACGGGTACAAATCTCGGCGTGCAGAAGATTCGCCTGGCGGCCGCCGACTTCAAACCCGGGTCGAGTGATCCGCAGACCGCGCCACTCAAAACCATCTTCGATACGACGCTCTATAACGATCTGAAGAATGCCGGCAT
>CAYVSQ010000036.1:0-12191 GCA_964453815.1 uncultured Acidobacteriaceae bacterium
AGGTGCCGGCGCGCGCGCGCGCCAGCTTTGCGCAGCTGTCTCTGCGCCTCGGCATATGGTGGTCGGTGGATCTACGCATTTGCGAGCGTATCTCGAGTCCGCTGGCCATAGGCATCGTCCGGTCGCTGGTTCTGCTGCCGGCGTCGGCGCTCACGTCGCTCAGCCCCGAGCAGTTGGAAGTAGTGCTGGCGCATGAGCTCGCACACATCCGCCGCGCCGATTACCTGTGGAACATGCTGCAGACCATGATTGAGACGCTCTTCTTTTTCCATCCGGCGGTCTGGTGGATAGGCAGGAACCTCCGCCAGCAGCGCGAGCTTTGCTGCGACGATATCGCGCTCGAATGCTGCGCGGACCCGCTGATCTTTGCTACGGCGCTGCTGCGCCTGGAAGAAGAACGCAGCTCGCGTCTTCATCTGGCGATGGCGCTGGACGGCCACCAGCCCCGCGGTCTGCGGGCGCGGATCGGCCGCATGCTGGGGGAGACTCCGCGTGGCGGCAGGGGGATCGCTCCTTGGTCGTTGCTGTGCGTGTGCGCAATGCTGGGGTTGCTTCTGTTGCCGGCGCACCAGCTTTTCGCGGGCCTTCATGCCACCGAAGCTCGCAGCGCCGATCTGCATTCCAGAGCTCAGCAGGCGGGGCCGGCACTGGCATCGACAATCGCTCTGCCGCATGGCGGAAAGATTGCGGAAAACCCGTCGACGGACGATTTGCAAGCGAACGATTTGCCATCGAAGGACCAGCCGGCGGTCGCGCCGGCGCCGCCACGGACACCAAGACATGCCGCGACCGTTGCTGTGACCTCGCCTCCCGCCCTCGCGCCGAAGCTTGCGACGATTGCTGTCACTTCGAGAGTAAAGTACGCGGCCGCCCCTGCGATGACCATTGTGATCACTTCGCCTGCAATTGTCGCTCAGACAAGCGCGGAGAAGCCTTCGTCCGGGGGCGACTATATCGACCAGATGCGGGCGGCTGGCTACAACGTGGACGTGGATAAATATGTGGCGATGAAGATCCAGGGTGTAACTCCGGAATTCGCGCGGAGCATGGCGGCTACAGGCTTTGGCAAACCCACTACGGACGACCTGATTGCGATGAAGATCCACGGCGTCAATCCCGGCGAGGTTGCCGAGCTCAAGACCGCCGGCATCGAAGCGGGCAGCTACCAGGACCTGATCTCCTACAGGATATTCAAGGTGTCGCCAGAGTTCGTCGCGGGGATGAAGGCAGCGGGATACAGCAATATTCCAGCGAAAAAGCTGGTAGAGCTTCGCATTCATGGCATTACTCCGGAGTTCGCAAAGGCTACGAAACAACAGTTTCCACCGGCGACGCTAGATGAATTGGTGCAGCTTCGTATCTTTCATATCGACGAAGCGTTTATCGCCTCGGCAAAGCGCCATGGCCTGGAGCCGCTCAGCATCGAGAAGCTGGTGAGGATTCGGCTTTCGGGCTTGCTCGATGACGACAATCAGAAATCGGAGAAAACTCAATGAATACCAGGCGCGTGTTCTTTGGCGCTCTCCTTATTGTATTAGTCGCGGCATCGCTGCGCGCGGACGAGATGCTCGACAGCCTGACGGGCTCGTGCCGCATCCGTGCCTCGACCGAATCGAGCGGGTATGAGCTGAAGCTGACTCGCGGCGAGTGCGCGGGCGGTAAAGACTGCAACAACACGCAAACCCAGGAGCCGCTGGACGCCTTTACCGGCATCACGCTTTCCGATCTGCGTCGTGAGGGCGCGCATCTTGATGCCGTTTTGACGGCGGACGCGGGTACGCTTCGCTGCTCGGGCAGCGTTCATGACTCGGAGCTGACGGGTTCCTTTACCTTTGAGCCAAACAAGGCCTTCGTGGCACGGATGCGCGAGCTGGGAATTACCGGTCTGGACTCGGAGAAGTTGCAAGCATATGCACTGTTTCACATTACCGGCGACTGGGTCGTTTCTCTTCAGAAAGCTGGCGTCACAGATATCGACGCCAGCAATCTGATTGCACTGCGTATCTTCAAGGTCACGCCGGACTATGTGCAGAGCCTGGCGGCCCTCGGCTATCCTGCGCCATCCGCGGAAAAGCTCATTGCGCTGAGAGTACAGGGTGTAAATCCAGACGAGATCAAGCAGGTGAGAGCGCTGGGCCTTCAGCCCAGCCTCGACGAGCTTATTCAAATGCGGATATTTAAGATCACTCCGGACTTCATCCAGCGCATGCGGGCCAAGGGCTTCAACAACCTGACCATCGCCAAGCTGGTGCAGATCCGGATATTCAAGCTGGCCGATTAAGTGCGGCCTCAAGACTCATATTTGCCGCTGACGACAACCCCAGGCCAAGCGATTTTTCAATCACATTTGAAGCTATCTCGAGTCCATTGACCTGGCGCATGGCGGCCTGTAGTTGTTTGGCCGCGGCGCGGTACATGTCCTGACGCAGCACAGCGTCGATGGCTGTGCGCAAGCCTTTCACCGAGAGCTTCCGCAAAGGGACCACGACTCCGGCCTTGTGATGTGCGATGCGCGCCGCGACGCCGGGCTGGTCGTTGCCCTGCGGGGTGACTACAGCGGCACTCCTTCGGCCAGCGACTCAAGAAACGTGTTCAGACCTGCATGGGTTCCGACGGCTCACGGTTGCCGCCCATCGAGAGAACAAGCTGGGCGTCGAGCGCTGAGCAGGCCTCCGCGATCGACTGGAAGACGTGCTCGGAGCCGTTTTGCAGCGTCCCCATCGAGCCGTATACCAGCGGTCTCCCCTCCAGCTGCTCCCAAGGAAACGGGGCCACTTCGCGTACCCCGCCGTCCACAAACGGCCGGGCGTAGTGCAGACACGACGGCCGATTGGGAATAGGGAATTCCAGCGCGTCGGGCAGCTGCGTGATCTGCGCCAGCTGCGACAGGGCGTCAGTGCTGCGAGCGAGCGGCGGGCAATCCCCAACCCTTGCGCTGTGGGTTGACAAGCTCAAAGATCGGAGCGGCAAATCGGGAGAGGAGCGCGAATCCCAGGACGTTTCTCCAACGGCGGAAGACTCCCGCGCTGTAAGGCCAGCCGAAACAGAAGGGCGGCATCGCATCATTCCACATCAAGGGCGGAAAGCATGCAATGGAGACAAAAGGCAGCCCCAGGTACTCGGCGACGCTTCCGGCCATGTCTGCCTCATCGACCAGGAGCGCCTCAACCCCGGCAGCTTTGACGGCAGACGGTCCATCGCGCAACACCATGCTGGAGTGGCTCCTGACGCGTTCAACGGTGAAGCGAACGATTCCAGCCCCTTCAGGCGGCTGAGCTTGTCGTCGAGTTGTTTCAGCGTGCCCAGGGGATAGTCCTCGCAACCGACCCGTTGAAATTCGACTCCGGCGGCGCGAACGCGAGCCTCGGTGTCCGCGATCCCGAAGATAATGACGCGGTGTCCTCGTTCCTGTAGACGCCGGGCAAGAGCCGTGAAGGGGTTCAGGTGCCCCGTACCCGGAAAGCGAAATGCTCCAAGAATAGCCATGGGTCTGACTTGTGTGACGGGCCATGATAGGCCACAGGAAATATACGCATCAACATGTGAACTGGATGTCTTAGCGCCAGTCGTCGATCACGTAAGCATCGGCCCGATTAAACCCTTCAACATGCGGACGCTGCATGGCGACACCCTGCGTTGCCACTCGATATCCACGGGAGCGCATCCGCCGGTAGGCACCTTCGCGAGCCGAGTTCACGCCAGCCTCGACAGACGCTCCGCGTGAGGATGCGAACGCCTCGCAGGCACCCAGCAATTTGTCGAAACGTTCACCCGCGCCGGCTCCGCCCCGGGCAGCACCGAACTTGACGTAACATGTCTTTGCGCCGCCCTCGGATCCCGGTCCGTTCAGGCACACGGCGAAAGCATCGAGAATACTGCGCGTACGCGTCAGCACGACATCGCCGGTGCGTTGCGCAAGCACAGCCCGGATTTCGCCCGAGAGATCGAGTCCCTTATCGATTTTGTGGGTGAGCTTTCCGCACGCCTCAATGGCCGCTTCGCGCTCGCTTTTCTTCAAACACGAAAGCAGAACCGGTGCGGGCGGGTTAGCCTCCGGAGTGCGCGTCATAATCGCTGTGAGATAGCGCGGCCAGTAACCGAATTTTTGGTACAAGCTGACGTGTTTGGCGCTATGCGGGAAGGTAAACAGCCCAGTGTGCCGCACTCCCCATCTATCGAAAATAGTCGTTGTGGATTCGAGCAGGCGCTGCGCCACGCCGCGGTCCCAGTATTCCGGCAGCACAGTCAGGGGTCCAAAGAACCCGAACGATCCCCAGCGAGTAACGACGTTTGATCCGACCAGGCGGCCGCCCTCACGGGCCGCGATCGCATTCACGTTGGGCGAGCGAAAGCGTGGCGTCATGAAGTTGCGGTCGCCCAAGAATTCGAGCGGATTGGGCAATCCCAAAAACGTTCCAAACGCCAGCCGAACGATTCGCTCCGCCTCGTCGAGCTCGCTCTCTTTCAGCGGACCAACTTTGATGGACTGACTCGCAGGCATCGACTTACCTCTCCTGTGTATTCGTGCGATCTTATGCGCATCGATGATGGCCTACCGGGGATCGACGAGTCCCAGGGCAATCATGCCTAAGGCGGTAATGCTGGGAAGAAAGAAGTAGTCTCCGCCGCGCAATTCGACAAAGTCGGGGAGCCGGCTACAAATGAATGGGGGATTCGCAGGGCTAGTGTCTCCCTGGACCACAAACCTGCCCTTTCCTCCGTGGTTACCCATCAGAGCGTCTTTCTCATTGCCCAGACGTGCATCGTTCCCATAGTTGATCCATTGCTGCTGTACAAACTCGAAATGGCGAGAGATGCTGGCGTTCAGAGCCATGAAGATGGTGCCGCGATCGTCCGAATCGAGCACCGGTTCTCCTTCGGGTATATAAGCGCCATAGGGCAGGCCCCTGCGGGTGATGCGGCGCCGATTGATCAAGCGCCCATTGAACCCGAAGGCATCCCGGGGATTCACGCGCCGGACATGTCCTCCGAGAGGGCATCTTGTTCCGTCGAGGTCGTTGTCATAGGTAAAGTTGGTGCTCCGAGTCGGGTCTTGCGTGATCGATGGATCTGGCTTGTCCGGCGATAGCTCCACGGGCGTTCCATCTCTCCACCGTCCGATGAACTTCGAAGCGAGCTTCTCTTTGCCTCCGGGATAAGCTTGGCCCCACTCGTTCAGGTATTGGCGAAAGGTGGCTACGTTCTGATGCAGTTTGCGGTACACCATGAAGGTCCCATTGCTCGCAAGAAGGTGCGGCACCGGCGCAACTGGCAGTTCGCCTGCCTCGTCGGCGTACCCGAGCAGCAGTTCGCCGGTGGCCAGGGGCGCCCATTTACCATCGGGCGTGAGCTTGCCCTGTCCGGGCTGCGCGCTGCGCTCCACGCCGAGATAATCGGGGTTACCAAAGCCATCGGTAAAGCCGAAGTGTTCCTTGGTCGTCGGCTGTCCATCGAGGACGATGGCGGTTGCATCCTGCGCGCCGAGGATGACGGCTCCTTCGGTCTCGTCGAGCACCTTCTGCAGGTTGGCGCAGGCGGCTTCAAGCGCGGGCTGAGACTGGGCGTTGACGCCGAGCCACGCATGCACCCGGCCCTCCCGCCAGATCGGATCCCAGTGTTCGGGCCCGTTGGCCCCAGTATCGCCGAGGATGCCGCCGCGCGCCTTCATGCCCTGCTGAAACTCGACAGGAAAGCTGATGATGGTCGCGATGGGAAGATCGAGACTCACTAGACCTGCGTGGCTGAAGGCAATGTTGACGGTGCTTTGCGGCTTACCCTGGTCCCAGCGCTGCCCGGTGGTGATGACGCCCAGCAGGCGTCCAACCAGCTTGCGCGCCCGCTCGGGATTCTGAAAGTGAAGAAAGATGTATCGCGCAAACGGGAGGTTGTAACCCCGCAGGACGAACCCCTGGATGTCTGTCGCGTTCAATTTACTCATTTCGACCGCCAGTGGTGATCTTTCGCTCGATAGTCGTCGCTCCCGGCCGGGGCTCGGGTTCAGATTTCAGGTGCTCGATGAAGCGGTCAAATTCTATTTGTAACTGTTTCGGTGGCATTCCCTGATGATCGGCGATAAAGTCTGCCACGGCCCGTTGCGTCTGGAGTGCTCGCAATGTCTGTGTGACACTCTTGTCGTTCACTGCAGCAAAGAAGAACGTCGTTTCAATCTGACAGGCCTTCATGTAGCGAATGAATGCCTGCGTGTCTGCCGCGCCGGGATACCCCACACAGTGGCTCCAGATGGCATCGAGATGCTGAGGGGCGTTCCGTGCCAGGCCAGCTAGGTAGCTCTCGAGATCGCCGTCGCAATTCGACTCGAAGACCAGATACTTCGACTTCAGGTGTTCCTCGCAGGCCGGCATGCCGACATAGATTACGTCATCCATCACCACCAGACGCGCCAGATGCGTGCCGGGCGCGAGGGCAAAGGGGCTGTCCTCTCCGGTTGAAAGAGAGGCGAGATATTTGCGGATCTGGAGATCGTGCGAAGGGACTACTGTCTCGTCGTCGATGATCGGCGAAAGGATCGTCAGGCCGTATACCGCGCCGTTCTGATTACCCATGGTTGGCTTCCCTAAAAAACGGCCGGAGCTTCGCCCGTCTCGCCCAGATGACCCTGCACCTGGATCACGAACTTGAGATACGCCGCGGCAAACTGCTGCGCGTCGAGGCCCTGGCTCTGCCGTGCCAGGCTGTCGAGAGCTGCCTGGACCACGTGTGCCGACTTCACGTCATTGGCTGTGGCTTGGGGGTAGGCGGTGTAATAGTAGTCGGTATCGAACTGCACGCGGGCAATGTATTCCTTGAAAAGTGTGACCGGGACAGAGCCCGGAAACTTCTCGCTCCATCGCCAGATCAGATTAAGCCCTTTGCTTAACACCGCCGAGAAAGCGTCGATGTACTGGTTCCAGGTGCCGTTGAAGTTGCTGAAGAAGAGAAGATAGTCGTACTGGAGTTCTTCTTTTTTCTGGGGGTGTCCCATGTAGGGGAAGTGCTCGCGCGGAAGGACGACCCAGCGGGCGAATTCGATGAACGACAGGTTGATCAAATCAGCCTGCAACGGCTTGACTTCCCCGAGCACCTCAAAGAAAGCGCGGAGAACCCATGTCTTCCACGGCTTCATGGGAGTGATGGCGTTCATCGCGTAAACTTTGCCGTTAATGTTGCTCATCAGACCCCAGCGCGCCGTTGCGTAGGAGCGACAGTAGTTCGCCCTCACGCTACTTGTTTTCGAGCGACCCTGAAATCCCACGAATTGTTGCAGAAACCGAGGAGAAAGCACAGCGGAAAGTGAGGCGAAATTGGCAGTAGCTGGACTTTATCCGCGACAGACTTTCCGCAGCCTTGGTAGACAGTCATAAGCCTCGACTCTGACCGCTCCACCTCAAGCCGAATTCCAAGGCATGGTAACTTACCCCCTATGGCCCTCAAGAATCGAGCCGTTTTCGCCGCCCTTTGCACTTTCGCCCTGCCCGCCCTCGCTCAAACACCGCCGTCGGCGCCCCCGGCTCAGCCAACGGTCCAGGACCGCATCGCCCGCATGATGTCTCCCGGCACCGGCGCATGGACCACCGACCAGCTCGCCATCATGACCCAGCTCCGCGACGCTGCCCTCACGGACCCCTACGCCCTCACCGAACTGCGCCATCTGACCGACAATATCGGCCCGCGCATTTCCGGATCGCTGCAAGCCCAGGCCGCCGTCGAATACGTTGCCGCCGAAATGCGAGTTCTCGGCGCCGACGTCCAGCTCGAAAAGACCACCGTTCCCCACTGGGTTCGTGGTGAGGAGACAGCCGCCCTCACCGCATGGACCGGCCAGACACCCGGAACCACGCAGAAGATCGTCCTCACCGCCCTGGGCAGCAGCGTAGCGACAGACCCCAGCGGCCTGACCGCCCAGGTCGTCGTGGTCGACAACTTCGACGAAGCCCGCAAGCTCCCAGCCGGAGCCGTCAAAGGCAAGATCCTTCTCTTCAATGAAATCTTCGACAAGCGCCTCGCCGCTCAGGGCAATGGAATCTACGCCTATGCGCACGGCGTCATTTATCGCGGAGCCGGCCCCAGCGTGGCCGCCTCCCTCGGCGCAGTCGCGGTTCTGGTGCGCTCAGTCGGGGGAGCCGATTTCCGCCTGCCTCACACCGGCATGACCTACTACGCACCCGGCCTGCCCAAAATCCCCGCCGCCGCCGTTACCGCCGAAGATGCCATGCTGCTCGCCAACCTCGCCAGTCAGGGCCCAGTCACCATGCGTCTCACGCTCACCCCGCAAACCTTCCCGCCCGTACAGAGCTACAACGTCATCGCCGACTGGAAGGGAACTGAGCACCCCGAGCAAGTCGTCATCGTCTCCGGCCATCTCGATTCATGGGATCTCGGCACCGGAGCCCTCGATGACGGAGCTGGCATCGTCGTCTCCATGCAAGTCATTCACCTGCTCCAGAAGCTGGGCGTACATCCCAAACGCACCGTGCGCTTCATCGCCTGGATGGACGAGGAGCAGGGCGGCGAAGGCGCGCAGACCTACGCCCAAGAGCATGCCGCCGATCTCGCCAACCACATCGGAGCCCTCGAATCGGACCTCGGCTCTGACCATCCCGACGGCATCACCTACGCCGGCAAACCCGCGCTCGGCGACTATCTCCGCCCCGTTGCCCAGGTGCTTGACGCCATCGGAGCCTCGACCTTGACCGGAGGCGAAGAAGCCGGCGAGGACATAGGCTTCCTCAAGGGTGTACCCGGATTCACCCCCACCCAGGACAGCCGTTTTTACTTCAACTACCACCACACCGCCGCCGACACGTTCGACAAGGTCAACCCGCAGCTCCTTGGAGAAAACGCCGCCGTCATGACCGTCGTCGCCTACGCCCTGGCCGACGCCGCAACTCCGGCTCCCCGCTAAATTGTCATTCGAACCCGGGTGTCCCAGGTCCGGATTTTCGGACCTGGGTAATAAACCAAGCAGCAGCTGAGGGTGCCCCATCCTTTCGTACTTCGCGAAAGGGTGGGAGACACAACTTTCACGCAACGTTCCAGGTGGCGAGTGGAACCACGCTCGGCCGGAACGCGTACTTTTCACCATACGGAACCCGAGCGAAGCCCCGTGCGATCCTATCGAGACTCGTCACAATTGCGGCTTCAGGCACCGCGCCACTGGTAAACTTCTTGTAAGCTCTGCCAGCGAAAGCCATGGAACTTAAAGAAGCGTTCAAAATCGCGCTCCAGTCTCTCTGGGCCAATAAGCTCCGTTCCGTGCTCACGCTCATCGGCGTAGTCATCGGAGTCTCCTCCGTGATCGCCGTCATCACCCTCACCAATGGCGTCAACAATTATGTCGCCACCAAGGTTTACGGATACGGCGCCGACGTCTTCACCTTCTCCAAACAGTCGCCGGTCATCTTCAACTACGAGCAGTGGCAGAGGTTCCAGAAGCGAAAAAACATCAAGATCGAGGACTACTACGCCGTCCGGGACCTTTGTAAGAACTGCCCCGAGGTCGGCGCCCTGCTCAACACCAGTGGCAAGATTACCGCCACCAATCACTCCAGCGATAACACCGATATCCGCGGCTGGAGCTGGAACATGCCCGCCATCTCCAACCTCAACGTCGTCCGCGGCCGCAGCTTCATCCCCGCCGACGACCAGTATGCCTCGCGCGTGGCCATCGTCGGTTACGACATCGTCGACAAACTCCTGCCCAATATCGACCCCATCGGCCAGGAGGTACGCGTCGACGGCGAGCCTTATACCGTCATCGGTGTCGGCGAGCGCCAGGGTTCAACTCTGGGCCAGAGTCAGGACAACTACGTCGCCGTGCCCATCACCGCCTATCAGCACACTTATGGAACCAATGACAGCATCACTATCTATGTGAAGGCCGGTTCCGTCGGACCGGCACTTGATCGCGCCGCCGACGAAGCCCGCGTGCTGCTCCGCTCCCGCCGCCACGATCCCGCCGGTGGAGAAGCTAGCTTCGAGCTCTCCACCAATGAAACCTTTGTCGGCCTCTGGAAGAGCATCAGCTCGACGTTCCTCTTCGTCGTCATCGGCATTGCCGCGATTTCGCTCATAGTCGGCGGCATCGTCATCATGAACATCATGCTGGTGTCGGTCACTGAGCGCACCCGCGAGATTGGAGTTCGCAAGGCACTCGGCGCACGCTACCAGGACATCCTGCTCCAGTTCCTCATCGAGGCCGGAGCCATGTCCCTGATCGGTGGCCTGATCGGTATCCTTGCCGGCGCGGGAGTCGCCAAGCTGGTCACCCTCATCATCGGTTTCCCCTCCGAGATTGCTCTCTGGTCCGTGCTTGTCGCCATCTTCGTTTCGGCAAGCATTGGCATTTTCTTCGGCGTCTACCCGGCCCGTCAGGCGGCCATGCTCGATCCTATCGTCGCTCTGCGGTCGGAGTTATAGGAGGTTCGCGATGAAATTCGGCAGCTCCGGCGAATCCATCAAAATGGCCCTAGAAACCGTGCGCGCCAACAAGCTGCGCTCAGGTCTCACCATCCTCGGCATCGTCATCGGTGTCACCACCGTCATCACCATCTCCTCTATCATCAGCGGCCTCAACAACAACGTGGAGACCTGGGTCAACTCGATCGGCTCCAATGTCCTATGGGTCTTTCACATGCCCGTCATCGGTGTGCGCCCCACCACCGAAATGCTCGCCCGCAAACGAATGACTCTTGATGACGCCATCGCCATGCGCAACCTCCCCCACGTTCTGGCCGCCGACGCCTCTCTGCGCCACGTGAACAAAATCTTCCAGGTCGGCGTCATCGGCGTGAAGTACGGCAGCAAAAAGGCGCAGGGCACGATGGAGGAAGGCAATACCACCGCCGTCCAGAACATCTATGACCTTAACCTTACTCAGGGCCGTCTCTTTACTGAAGACGAGGATCAGCGCCGCGCCAACGTCGTTATCCTCGGTCACGACACGGCCGAGAAGCTCTTTGGTAACGAGAGTGCCGTCAACAAAGAGGTTGAGATCGAGGGCGACCTCTTCACCGTCATCGGTGTCTTCGACAAGCGCAAGCAGGTATTCGGCGGCGGCGACAACCCCGAAGATAACAAGGCCGTCTTCCCCCTCCACACCTTCCTCAAGCTCCATCCTGAGGAAAAGGACTACTGGCTGAGCGTTAAATATGACGACCCGCGTAATCGGGCCTTGGTCGAAGATGAAATCCGCGAACTCATGCGCCGCCGCCGCAAGGTTGAGACCTGGCGGAAGGATGACTTCGAGATCTTCGCGCCCGATTCCATCGCCCGTCTCTGGAATCAGCTAACCGGCGGCCTCGCCATCTTCATGGTTGCCGTCTCCAGCGTTGGCCTGATGGTCGGAGGCGTCGGCGTCATGAACATCATGCTCGTCTCGGTCACCGAGCGCACCCGGGAAATCGGCGTCCGTAAGGCCATTGGAGCAACCAAGCGCAATATCCTCATCCAGTTCACCATGGAGGCGACCACTCTCTGCGCCATCGGAGGTGTCATCGGCATTGTCGTCGGCGGCATCCTCACTCTACTCATCCGCGTCATCATTGCCGCACTGCCCGCGACGATGTCGCCCATGTGGGCCATCATCGGCTTTACGGTGTCCTGCGCCATCGGCCTGATCTTCGGAATCTACCCAGCATGGAAAGCCGCCAACCTCGACCCCATCGAAGCCCTGCGATACGAGTAGTACTCAAGACTCAAGACTTCGTCGGAGCAAGAAGCGCCTAACGAGGCTCATCGAATGCGACATCGATTCACTCTAAACTCCACTGTTCTAGAACTCTCATGAGTGCTTCTCGCGAAATTGCAGCGAAGCCGTACCTTCTTTCTCCATTGGCAACATCATGTGCAATGCACTCGGGTGGTCCCGGTTTCCCTCGGCCGCATATGGGCATAGATTGCGGAGCGTGCTCCAGTCTTCGATTCCAATATTATTGACCTCACAATGCTGCGTGAGGCTTTCTTTTGCAGCCTCGTCCGCATGGATTGTTACTCGAAAAGTGGAATAGCCCGATGGCTCCAAGACGGCGAGTTCATCGAAAACTGGATACTCTAGGCCGTTGCTCGTCTGGCACCCGCACTCCGCTCTATCATTTAGAAGGATGTCCCCGTAACGTCGCATCGACTCAAGTCAGGGGACGTTTTGAATGCGTATCAGGGCGGGATCGAGACGAGTTCCCCAGACGACCTCACGC
>CAYVSQ010000037.1:0-12819 GCA_964453815.1 uncultured Acidobacteriaceae bacterium
TCGTCGTTCACCTGCTTGAAATAGTCTAGGTCAATGAAGATCAGGCTGAACTGCGATTTGAAGCGCCGCGACCGTTCAATCTCCGTCTCCATCTGCCGGTAAAGATGGCGGACGTTGAACAGGCCAGTGGTTTCATCGGTAATTGTGAGCTCCTGAATACGCTCCATAGCGCGCGAATTCTCGATCGCGATCGCCGCGTAGTCACAGAGCACATGCAGAAATGAAATTGTATAGTCGCTCAGCGTATCGAAGCGGCAATTGATAAGCTCAATCACTCCAAGCGTCCGAAGGCGCGACCGAAGGGGCATGCAGATCGCCGACCGGACCCGGAATGGTTTCCCCTGCCCGTCCTTGTCAGCCGGCGGGGCAAACTGCTGGGAGAATCGAGGGTCCTGACTCACCTCGGGAACAATCAGGCTCTCGCCGTGAGCCGCCACCCATCCCGCGATTCCATGGCCCACCGGAACCCGCAGCTTGGCCAGGTCCGACTCCGTGTGACCCACGGCCACCGCGTAGTAAAGCTCTCTGCGTGCCTCGTCCAGCAACAGCAGCGACCACGTCTCCGGCTTGAAGAACTGCTCCATCTGCTGCATGATCGCGCGCAGAATCGCGTCCCGGTCGAGCGACGAAGTCAGCGCCCGCGCAACATTGTGGAAGACAAGCAGGTCCCGCAGATTTGGATCGTCATTTATTGGGTCGGTCGGGGCCATCGTTGCTCTCGTTGCTGATTCTGACACACTTGATGTTTGTTTGCGGATATCTAAGGTAACGGTCAACCAAGATCGCGGCGGGGAATAACCTCTCTGTGATAGAACGGAGTTTAGATATCGAGACCGAGGTGTAGCCATGGCCAATGTCAGCAACCCCGACCGCCGCGAATTCCTCAAAAGATCTGGAGCCGTAACCGCCGCTGTTCTTGCCAGTTCCGCACTACCCGCCCGCGCAGCCGAAGATACGCTGCCTCCGTTGCCCTCGAACCCCCGCACCCAGACCAGCATGCCCACCCGCAACCTGGGCAAGACCGGCTATAAGGTAGGTGTTTTCTCGTTAGGCGGGCAGGCCGCCCTCGAACGCGCCAACAACTTCGATATCGCTGTCCCCATCATCGACCGGGCGCTCGATCTCGGCGTCAACTACGTCGATACCTCTTCCATCTACGGCGGCCCCGCCCGTTGGAGCGAGCAATATGTCGGCCAGGTCATGAAGCGCCGGCGCAACGAAGCCTTCCTGGCCACCAAGACCAAGGAGCGCACTCGCGACGGTTCCATGCGCATGATCGAGAAGTCGCTCCAGCTACTCAATACCGATCACGTTGACCTTTGGCAACTGCACGACATCGGGACCGCCATGGATGTGAATGAGGTCTTCGCCAAGGGCGGCGCCATGGAAGCACTCATCGATATGCACGAGCAGAAAGTCGTCCGCTTCCTCGGCATCACCGGCCACTACCGTCCCGATGCCCTCATGGATTGCATCCACCGCTATCCGTTTGACTGCATCCTCATGGCCATCAACGCTGCCGATCCGCATCACTATAGCTTCGCCGACGGTCTGCTGCCATTGGCTGTGGAAAAGCAGATGGGCATCATCGGCATGAAGGTCCCGGCTCGCGGACGCTTGCTTGCCTCTTGGACTCCACCGCCTCTTGAGCAGCAGAAACACTCCTGGGAAGGCATGGTGATCGCTACGAGCCCCGGTCCCCTGAAGATGCGCGAGGCGGTTTACTACACCCTCTCGCAGCCGGTTTCGACCATCATTATCGGGTGTGACTCGATCGCGCAGCTTGAAGAAAATGTTCAGCTGGCGCGAGACTTCACCCCTCTGAACAACCAGCAACTTGCCGACTTAACGGCCCGCTCCGAAGCAGTCTCCAAGCCGTCTTTGTTCTTCCGCTTCTATGACCGGGCCTAGAAGTCCAGCCGCAGACGAAGATAAATAATCCGGTTCGCCTGCCAACTAGAGTACTGCGTGGTCGAGAGCTGCGTCGACTCACCAAACAGCGACGAGCCCAACACTCCGACCGGCGTTCCCCCATTGACCGTGTTGAACAGGTTCTGCACCTGCACGCCCAGATTCATTCGGTAGCGGCGGGCAATCTCTATCTTCGGCAGCTTCGCGCCTGCGGCCAGGGTCGCCGACGGGGCAGCTGGCTGATTCGGAAGCTCGGGACCGAAGCTGAAGTTTCGTGTCAGTCCAAGGTTCAACATCGTCAGTGAGGGGCCTATCCCGTAGTTGATCGGGATAATTGTCTGCCCGGGCAGAGGGTCAGCGTCGAAATTGCCCCACTTCGTCTTGTAGACGCTGGGACGGCTTAGGTCTGTGGCAAAAGCAGGGCGGTCGTTGAACTGCGAATCGCCATTCAGGTCCTCTCCGACCGTGATGTTGAACGGCGCGTTCGACTGCGTGATCAGAAAGGGATTGAGTTGCAGCTTGAATGGCAGGCTGACAAGCCCTCCCAGATAGAGGCGGTTACGGATATCATCCGCGGCGCGTCCGTAGTCGACGTGCAAATCGTACTGATTCGAGGGAAAGGTGCTGGGGCCGCCGGTGTTCGTATGGCTGTAGCCGAAGATGTAGTAGCCGTAGAGCAAGACAGGTTTGGTTCGAAGGTGGAAGTTGGTAAAGATGCGGTTCCGCTTCGATGCGCCCAGGGAGTCGTACTCGTAGATATTCTGCAGCGTCCCCAGCGGCCGTACGCCGCTGGTTGGATCCGCCGGATTGTAGGTACCGGGCAGCGGCGCATTCACGTTGCGCGTGATCAGCTGATCCACGCCACGATAATAGGAATAGTCGACTGAAAGCGTAAGCCGCTTGAAAAATTCCTTATCGATACTCACACTTTGCTGCACAGTCAAGGGCGAGCGTAGTTGCGGACTGATGCGGTAGATGGTCGGCAATGTCGCCGGGCCCAGCGATCCGATGGGTGGGACATTAGGGTAAAAGTCCGGAAAATTGACCACATACTGCTGTTGGAGCACTCCGTTCTGACGGTTTGCATTCACTATCAGGTCCGATGGGAACCGATCGTAGAAGATTCCGATGCCCGCACGCACCACCACCTTCGCCGGCTTATCCTTAGCCGCTCCAATGGCCCACGCATAACTCAGGCGCGGACCGAAATCCGCATGGTCGGGAATGCCGCTCTGGGTTTCGAAGCGCATTCCTGGAGTCAGCGTCATATTGGGCGTCATCTTCCACTCATCTTCAAGATAGAGTCCCAGATCCGCGACGTTGACCGACACCTCCGGAGTGCCTCGGATGATTGTGAACTGACTCGCACCACCGCCTGCCGCGCGAATCTGCGCCGGGGTTAGCCCATTCGCCAGTCCTTGGACGGTAATGTCGTAAGCGTCAATCGATGGGAAAATGAACAGGCCATTGAAGCCCGCTGTCGAAGTGTTTCCATCCTGAAAGTAGCGAAATCGGCCGCCAAAGCGCAGCAGATTATCGCCATGCGATATGGAAGCATAGTTCTGAAGTTCGTAGTGATTCTGTCCGTCGTGCAGTTGGCCCACGTTGTTGCCGCCTCCATTGAACGCCCCCTGCACCAATATCGTTGGGCTGCCGTTGAGCGAGACCGAGCTGTCGTCGGTGCGCATGAACTGGAAGCGCGTCTCGTTAACCACCCGCGGTCCCAAAGTCTGCGTATCGCTGAACTGGAAGGTCTGGTCGGTGTGGCGTGTATCGATAGCCTGGCTCTCGAGCTGGAGCTGGCTCTGCAGCAGGTTGTCCTGCGTCTGGTGACCGAACTGGTAGCGAAGGCTCACCGTCTGGATCTTGCCCAACTCGAAGTCCACGCGTGGTCCCACATCGACTGAGGTTTGCGGACTGGAGACGGTGGCCGTATAGACCGGTCCAGTCGATGAGGTAGTCGCGTGAATGAAGGACTGCGCGCCTACCGTCTGCTGGTCACCAGTCAGAAACCAGGAGCTGGACTTGGTTATCGGACCGCTGATGTCGCCCTCTGCGTAAAAGGCGGAGTAGGGGGGCTGCTCCTGCACAAATGGATTGCGGGAGTTGAGCGCCGAGTCGTCACCCAGCAAGGTGAGGGTTCCATGAAGCGAGTTGCCACCCGGCTTGGTGAAGATCTCAACCCGGCCAAGACCCGTCGTATCGTATTGCGCCGAAAAGGGATTCTCATTGATGCGAATCTCGCGTATCGACGACACGGTCGGCATCCGCGCTGCGCTGAATCCGTCG
Source organism: uncultured Acidobacteriaceae bacterium (assembly GCA_964453815.1). Lineage (GTDB taxonomy): Bacteria > Acidobacteriota > Terriglobia > Terriglobales > Acidobacteriaceae > Silvibacterium. The sequence goes on from CAYVSQ010000037.1 coordinate 4,201, forward strand.
ACAAACAGTCTCGTAGCGGATTCGGAGCCCGCCATTGCCTCGATCTGGAGCTGCAACTGCTGTGGGTTGGGAGAGAGGGCATCGAGATCGGAGCCCCTGAGGATGATCGCTCCCAGATTGTGGTCCGGGCTGGAGTCGAGGATATCACTGGAGACGGCGACATCTTCGCGCTGTATCTCGATCTGCAAATCGATGTTGATCCTGAGAGTCTCACCTGGTCCTACGTTCACTTCCTTCTCCTCCGTCCTAAAGCCCGGTGCTGCAACCGTCAGCGTGTATTTGCCGGGAGCGATTCTGGAAAAGCGGAAACCTCCTTGTGCGCTCGAAGTAGCGGTCAGCGTCGTTTGACCTGGAGATGCGGCCGTGATGATGGCTGAAGGCACAAGAGCACCGAAGGGATCCGTTACGATGCCGGTCAGCCCGCCCGCGTTGACCTGGGCAAGAGCCCACCAACAGGCGAACACAGTGAGCGGTAGCAGCTGAGCTACGCGGCGAAGCAATTTTCTTTGCGATAAGGAGCAATATTCTTGCATGGGGATGCGAGGTTGCGCCTGACAGATGACAGCAGAGGAACGGGCGATGGAGCAGACCTTTTCGCGGGTAACTTATGTGACCGCAGGCTAAAAATGGGCCAGAGTTACTATATCTGGGAAATACAGCTCAAATGTGGCACTTTTCCCAGGGAAATGCCACCTTGAGGCCATTGGAATGGGCACGATTGCCCTGATCCTGCTCGATCGTTTATCGGCTAAAAACACGCCGAACTCCTCAGCCTTCTTCTTAACATACCCAAATCTTCGCCTGTGGCCAATGGGTGAAGGGTACCGAAAGTAACAAGCGGTCGCTGAAATCGACTGCGCGTCCGATTGTGCGGCTGGTCGCGCACAATCCCCCATGGAAGTTGAAGTTGCCGCATAGCACTCTCGTGCTAGGGGTTTGGGAAGGAAGTGGGATTCAATCGCGACGCCGGATGCGAGACCCTGTCTATGTCAAGGGGGTTGCAGTTTGGGGGAACGGTAGCTCCTTGGACATGAAAGGCCTGTCATCAGTGACAGGCCTTTCATATTTTCAAAGCAGGATTTCAACCCCCGCCTTTAAGTTGTAGTGCGTGGCTTGACGGCCAGCATCTGCACGGGAACCGGTTGCCCGTTCTGGTCCGTCAGATTGGGTTTGATAGTCTGTGTGTCTTTGAGGGCCACGGGATCGACGAAGTGGACCAGATTATCCCCCGATGAGCTGACGAAGAAAATAGTTTCGTCCGGCGAGAAGATACCGGCAATCGGCGCCTGCGCCGTGCCCGATAGTTGCACGTTGGTAAGCGTTCCCGCCAATCCCTGCGTATTGGGGGGCATATAGCCGGGCAGCAGGCCGCTGGCGGATGCCGAGTTGTAAGTTACAAATGCAATCGTTGAGTCGGGTGAAGCGACGACCTGGTGAATCTCCGACGGGCTTATGCCGGCCAGCGGAAGCTGATTGAAGGTGGGTGAAAGCTGGATGCCGGTATTGCTGGACGGGCAGGGCCCAATGGGAATCGTGACGCCGATGTCGGTCAATCCCTGGCTGACGCTTGCGCCCAGGATGTGTGTTCCGTTGTTCGTCGCGTCCAGATGTTCGGTGGTGGCCCCTACGATGGCTGCCTGAGGATAGTAAATGGGCGGGTTCACCGTGATGTTCGGGCAGAAGCCGTGGGCCGTGGTCTGCGTGCCGGTAATGAAGGGCCCAATGCTGGGCACGGCGATGGCTAAATCTGGACCGCAGAAGGGATCGTAAGTGCCGCTCGCCACTGGGCTGTTGTTGTTCAGGCTGCAACTCTGCGTAGGCTGCGTGGCCGAGATGTTGTAGGTGCTCCAGCCGGTGCTGGCATTGTGGACATACAAGGTGTCCGGACCAACAATATAGACGTTCTTGCCGTCCGGCGAGAAGGCGGCGCGGGTCGCGACCCCACCAATGCTGGTCGCTGAGCTGCTCGAGTTCGTATAGAGGTAAATCACCTGGCGCAACTGGTCGTTAATTACCACCGTCGAACTATCCGGCGAGACAGCCAGCACCACCCCAGGCACGTTGGTATCTTCCTTGCCCAGGACGTTGTTGGTAGCGCTATAGACCATTAGCTCGCGATAGCTGCCGAAATAGAGATTGGCACCGCCCTGGTCGAGCACCATGGAGTTGGGCGGATAGGGCAGCTTCACCGGCGACCCCGGCACGCCCGTCGTCAGATCGATGTTGCTGAAGAATTGCGATTGGGTGGAAGCCATCCAGAGAATCGTGCTGCTGCGGCCCGGCGAAGTGACGCTGAGGGGATTTCCGACCACCGGCAGGCCTGTTCCGAAGACCCCAATCTGGCTGATCGGCGCTGGGTTGCAGGTGCCCGGCTGGCAGATGGCATTGATGGCCGCCGCGCTGGGAAAAGTAGAGCTAACCTGCCCACTGGCGCTGACTGCAATCTCCTGTGGCCGGGTTGACGTGTAGTCAAGCGAGAGGCCGTTCAGAACCTCGCCGTTCGTGTCGGTGATGGTTGCGGCGATGTTCTGCGGAGAGTTTTGGTTGACCACCGCACTGTCGCTGCCATTGATCGAGAGAGCGATGGTCTTTGGCGGGCAGGTGTAGAAGTAGCCGGCGGCTGAGCCCGAACTGGTCGCGGAGACACCTGCATTGATGACCGTGGAGCCCGGCAGGTTGGCGGTCGTGGTTCCGTTGATTCCTGTGTTGCTGGCGCTCGTGTTGTTGATGGTGACGATGCTCGCGTTCAGCGGGGTGTACGTGATGGTGCCGACGTAATTGGGCGCGCCGTTCAGGCCGTTGGGAATTGGTACGCTATTAGGCCCGAGCACAGTTGTGAACGAGGTGAGGAGAGGACCAGCCTGGTTCTGAGACGTACAACTGGTCTGCGCGTTTGGTTCAATCGTAATGGCCGTAATGGGAGGGTGTACGTAAATCGGCACTGGATTGCTGGTGACGCCTGCACCGCTCGCCGTCACTTGCGAAACGCCACAGCTGGTTGCGTTGCATTGCTCGGTATTCGCACCCTCAGGCGGCGTGCAAATGGTAAAGTCGGCAATGCCGCCAGGGCTGTTGCGGTTCCAGGTGCCGCCGCAGACTGAGCCTGTAGGCGAAATATCCGCCAGCAGGAGATTGCTGCTGCCGTAACTGTAGTTGGAGATGCTGGTCGCGGTGCCCTTGCAATTGGCGGCGGTGGGTTGTGTCACTTGCCCGATCTGCCCCCAGGAAAGAGAAATACCAGTCGTCGCCGGTCCAAGAGTAATCGACGCAACAGCGTTGGTTTTAGGGCCATAACCAAGACCGTTGCAATAAGCGCCAACATTCGTGGTGCAACCTGCGATCGAAAGGCCTACGGGAAGAGAAAAGACAAACAACACAATAAGGACAAAATACCGCTGCATGAAACCTCCCCGCTCGCGCTTGGGTGCGCAAACGGTCTTTCCAGCCAAAAATGTCGAAGTATCCTTTAATTGACAAGGGCTCGAAGTTTGAGTGTAAAAGGTTGGAAGAGGCTTCGGCAAGGGCGCGAAGGCTCCAGGGCAGCGTTTGGCCCCGCGCCGAAAGCCCCACTCATCCTCTGGACTCACGAAATCCGAACAAAAAAGGGACCGACAAAGTTATCCAGTGTCTATTCCCTGCCCCCTGTTCTCCCCGTCCTGGTTTTGCCGAGACGCGTAATTTCCCCGGTACGCGCCCATCAATCTTGAGATCAGAACCGCCAGGTACAGAACCCCAAGGATGGATTCGATCACGGCGAGAGACCGTACCTGCGGTGAAACCGCAGTCATACCTGCCGCTCCGAGGGAGGTCATAGTCCCAAAGCTGTAATAGACAAAATCGAAGGCGTTGGGAAATTTGTGAGAGTTAGTCAGCGGATCCAGATAGAAGGCGTTAGGCTGCAGGGAAGCCACAACCGTGTACAGAGAGGCAAAGCTGAATCCCACCATCAGATAAATACACAATGCGCCGAAGATACTTTCTGCATCGGGCGTTTCCCGGGAAAAGACGCGTCGAAAGATGACTACCATAACGAAGACGTCGAAAGCGAAACTGAAAAAGATCGCGAGACGCGACAACATGCTGGCATCGGCGCGAAATAGAACGGTACGTTGCAGCAACGCCGGTACGGCAAGGATCAGAGCGATGAAAACCAGGCCGCGACGGAAGCTGATCGCATACACGGTCAACAGAGTGACGGACGATCCCAGCACGCGGAATATGTGATAGCGGAAGCCGCTGCCATCCGCGGCGTAGGGATAATAGACAAGATATCCCAGCAGGAAGAGAAACAGGAGAGCGAATCTGTGCCCGGTTACAGACAAGGTTCGCCTCGTGCGGGTAGGAGTTGGTAGTAACGATTCAGGCATGGCGCCCTGCAAACGCGGAGAAGTTGATCGTACAACTATTTCGGCAAAATGAGCGGGTTAAGTGGACAACACCCCAGATGGAAAGGGTACAGGAATAATCCCGGTCGAGTGCCGCCCCCCCGGATTGTTATTTGTGCAGCGAGCCCATCTTGTAGACAATGCCTCCCGACGCGGCAAACTCGTTCTGCGTACTAAAGCCATAGCGCGTCGGCTGCCAGTCCGCGATAAGACGAACTGAGAGGCGGGGCGACAGGTTGTGATCGTACCAACCGCCCAGAGCAGCGCCAAAGGCCAGCTTGTTGTTATACACGCCAATCTGGTTCGGCGACACGCCCGGGGGAAAATCCTTGTCGAACGAGCCATAGGCCGCGCCAATCGTGGCATGCACGCCGGCGGCGTAATTCTCCCGGCGTAAGATGCGGAACGTCGGGCCGAACAGGAAGAGATTCTGCGACATCCGGGGATTGGTTATTCCATACTGATTCGTCGGGGTGTTGATCGTCCCGTACAGGCCGCGAGCTCCGGCCTCGATACCCCAGAGCGGCCGTAAATAGATTGTCGCCGTACCATTCCAGCCCAGCAGATTGGTCGCTGGAAAGCTCTTCGCAGCGCTGGGATTGAAATGGGAATACTGCACTCCCCCATAAATATCCCAGCGGTTAGAGTACTGCGGCAACTCAGTCACCGGAGCGGTCGCCGTCACCTGGGCGTTCGCGTGAACGATCGATAGAAAGAAAGGAACAGCTAAAAGAGCGGCACGCAGAGAACGAACAACGGATTTCACGCGAATCCCAAACCTCACAAAATTGAACGGTCAGACGGCCCCGACCTGCGTAGGCCACTAAAGCTTCACGATACACGATCAGCTATTGAGCGGCCAGCGATGAAGCGATCAGCTGTCCCCTTCTCCAGCTGGTCTCAATTCATCCAGCGGCGATCGTTCGGGTCTTTGTCCGGATCGATGACATGGCCGTCTTTGTCGAGATGAACCTCTTTATTCTGCTTGCGCATGTATACCTGGAACTTGCGCGCGGCCCGGCGGCGCTTCCAGCGGTAGTAGTCGTTGCGCACGCCGAAGAAGTGCTCGCTGCCAGCAAAGGCGAATCCCCGGCGTGGGGCAAGTTTGATGTAGAGGTAGCCGAAGAGGGCTCCGCCTAGCTGCGAAAAAGCAAACGCGCGCTGGCTCGAGAAGAGCATAGCCAAGGCAATCAGCAGGTAGACCGCGACCAGGTACTTGGCCTTGATCATCATTGGAAGTGGGAACATCATGAATTCGGAGTCGGCGTACAAGACCCCGAACGCAATGAGCAGACCGAAGATGCCGCCAAATGCGCCGGAGAGCATGACCTGTTCGGACATGGCGAAGGAAAGCAGGATGGCTGCGAGGCCCGCTCCAAGGACAGAGATAAAATAAATCTCCATCAGCCAGCGAGAGCCGCGGTCCCTTTCAAGAAAGCTACCCAGGAACCACAGCGAAAGCAGCTCGAAGGCCGTGTTCAGAATGCCTTGGTGCACAAAGCTGTAGGTCACCAGCTGCCAGATGGCTCCGCGCATGACAAACGGCGGCACAAGCGCCGTCCAGGAGACAAGCGTCAAGGCGGTCGGCGCCGACGCAATGCCCAACACCAACAGGACGAAGAAGGCCCCGAGATTCCAGAGGATGAGTTTGCGCGTGAATCCGCTGAAATCGGGGAAAGCGAGAATACCGGAGGAGCGTGGCACGGATTTATTCTCTCACCCTTCCATCCTCCTGTTATTTGTCCCCGCACCGGACATTTCACCGCCGGAAGGAGCTCATGACCGCAGGCTCGTAACTCGCCTTCTCATCGTTCCGGCGTGGGGACGACCGCCAGACTGCGACCGGCCCCATCAACGGCGCGAACGCCAAGGATGACGTTGTCTTTTGAGATGGGCAGAGTGATCGACTGCTCGCCGGGTTTGGCGGCGATCGAACGTTGCCAGTCATGGGCCGTCGTCTCGCGCCACACAACCTCATATTGTGTGGCTTCCGGGGCTCCTGCGCCGTGAGACCACTTGAGGGTCGTATTGTTGTCAAGATTCCTGGTAACAATTCGAGCGTCGGTCGGCGGAGGAGGAGCTGACGCGAGCACGGCCATGGTCGCCGCGTTGAGGCGCGCGACGCGGGCGACATAATCGAAGTCAACGAACTTGAGCAGATCGCCGTATTCGGTGCCGTTTTCTACACGAACGTTCTGGTGTTGGTGGTTGAAGTCCTCACGCCACTCTGTAAATCGAACGGCGGCGAAGCCTTCCTGGTTGAAGGAGGTGTGATCGCCTCCGCGAAGAAAGCGGTCGCGACGGAATACGAGGACGGGATGGAACGCAATCGTTGCTGTGGAGGCCGGCTTCCCAGTGCTGATGGCAACGTCGTACGTCCGTCCGATATCGGCAATGGCACGTGCCAGCTCGCGTGAGGGCGAATCGCTCTCATAGCCAAGCCCGACAATGCGACGAATCTCCTCTGGCGTCGCATTGGCTGGAATGCCCTCGGAGAAGAGTCGTACAGCGGATTTATCCTGCAGCGTTTCTCCCGGTGTTGTATTCCCCCCAACGATGTCATTATTAAGGACGCCTTCGATCTGCCAGCCCTCGCTCTTTGCAAACTTGGCAAGATGAGCGCTGCCGTTCAGGCCCTGCTCTTCGCCTGCGACAGCTGCAAAGACGAGGGTTGCGGGCAGCTTCAGCCGGGACAGGACGCGGGCGCACTCCAAGCTTACGGCGACTCCGCTCGCGTCGTCATTTGCGCCGGGCGCAGGATCGCGGGTGTTCATGGTGTCGGAGTTGCGCGAATCGTAGTGTCCGGTAACCAGGATGACGCGTTTGGCCTGCTCGGGATCTTTTCCACGAAGCACTGCGTAGACATTGGTGATGAGGGTAGGCTGAGTGATGCGGGGGTTCGGCCCGGTCTGTGAGGGCTCGGTAAAGGTGTCGCGCTTTACCTCAAGACAGCCTCCGCAATCGCCGGAGTAACTCTGCAGTCGTTCGGTAATCCAGTCGGCGGCGGCGCTCACGCCCTGGCCAGGGGGCAGGTCTTTGTCCATGCTGGAAACTGTACTGCGGTTCGTGAAACCCGCCAGTGCCTCGATGGTGTGGCGGATCTGAGTTGGAGAGATCTGGTTGAGCACGGCAGCAATGGTGGGATCGACGGGCGCCGGCTGGATCGGAACGCCAATGGCATCCACATCGCGCCTTACGTCGTCCAATACAGCGGACGCAGTGGAGGCTCCCGCAAGAAGTAGAAAGCCTGCGACGCAGGCGGATAGAATAGGGAGAGTTGGATGTACGAGCAGATATCTTGCCTTGGTGCAAACTCTTACTCTCATTCTAAAGGCTCCAAGGAGTACGAAGGGTGGATTGCGAAACGGTAAATTGCTCGCCTGTGGCTTGACGTGCCGAGCGATTCTCCTCAACATTAACGGAGTTGAGGTAAAAAGGTCATTGTATCAATCATTAATACTCCGGTTCTTGGGAGGGTTCCATGCCACTTTGCCCTGAATGTGAGACTGCTCTCGATATTGAAGCCGATGAAGTCGAAGAAGGCGATGTGATCGTCTGCGACGAATGTGGCTCTGAATACGAGGTCGTTACGACCGAACCACTTGAACTCGTCAAAGTCGATGAAGGCTATGACGATGAAGACGAAGAAGCTCTCGAAGAGGAAGAAGAATGAAGAGATTGACACGCCGTCCCAGCTTGGCAGCGATGCTTCTCCTGCTCGCAGCGGGCTCGGCCTTTACCCAGAACCCCAAGTTCAAAACACTCGATGGCAAGGTTTTGGGGAACGGTGCAACTCCACTCCCCGGCGCAATCGTTTACCTGCAGGATTCAAAAACCACCAACATCCGCAGCTTTATAGCAATCGAGGATGGAAGTTATCGCTTTGGTCAGATTTCGCCAGACATTGACTACCAGGTCTGGGCAAAATACAAGGATGCTAAGAGTCCCACGAAGACAATCAGTTCGTTCGATTCGCGGAAACAGGTAACAATCGATCTGCACATCAAAGCAGACAAGTGAGGAAAGCAGCCATTAAGGATTGGCCATTAGGACGATATACATACCGCAATAGCGAAAAGCAAAAGCGCCACCTACTAAAGGTGGCGCTTCTGTTTTCAAGATTTGCCTGGCTGATGCTAATCCCGAATGGCTGCTTTTACTGCTCTCGCTTCCAGTTCATGAGATCGCCCAGAGTAGTCGTGGAACTCGAAACCGGAGCCTTGTAGGCTTCGAC
>CAYVSQ010000038.1:0-8961 GCA_964453815.1 uncultured Acidobacteriaceae bacterium
AACTCCTTCGGTGAGCTCCTGGATGGCGCGCCCCTGATCGCCACGCGGCTTGTAGTCGCTTACTAGCTGAAAGTCCACATTGATGATGGTAATGGATTGTTGCGGACAGGTTTTGTCCTCTTCGCCGTTTGTAGCGGCGAATCACACGGCTGCGCGGGGCGTACGACACGATCAATGCGATTCTGGCTTTGGCGACGCCGCCGGACTCATTGATGCTCTCCAAACCGGCGACCATCTGCATTACAACCCTGAGACGGCAAAGATCGAGCTTGCTCGATTTTCCGGCGTTTACACTAAGGCCGTCGCAGACGTGCAGGCGCTGGTAAATCAGACGACTGTTCCTGAGGATGAACTGGAGAAACGCGTCGCCAGCCAGAACACTCGCGAAACGAGCACAGTTCCGGAGCGGGCTCAGCGGTACAAGCTTTATCTCAAGCGCGCAAGGGCGCAGCTTGAGAATGGAATGCCTAAGTAGAAAAAGGGCCCACAACAAATACTGCTGTGGGCCCTGAATTGCAGAAACTACTTCGCCGCGACCAGTTCTTCCTCGCCGATGCCAGGGCCTCCTGGCAATGCAAGGTCAAAACGATCAAGGTTCATCACCTTGTTCCAGGCCGCTACAAAGTCATGGACGAACTTCTCCTGAGCGTCTGAGCTTCCATAGACTTCGGCCACCGCCCGGAGCTGGGAATTCGAACCGAAGATGAGATCGACACGCGTGCCGGTCCACTTGAGTTGACCCGTCTTGCGGTCGCGCCCTTCAAACACGTCCGCGGCATCCGAAACCGGCTTCCACTCCGTGCCCATGTCGAGCAGGTTGATGAAGAAGTCGTTAGTCAGCGCCTCCGGCCGCTTGGTGAAGACGCCATACTTCGTCTGCCCGACGTTGGTATTCAGCACGCGCAGGCCGCCAACGAGCACTGTCATCTCAGGCGCAGTCAGCGTCAGCAATTGTGCCTTATCGACCAGCAACGCCTCGGCGGGTATGGTGTATTTGCCTTTGAGGTAGTTGCGGAAGCCGTCCGCGATCGGTTCGAGCACGGCGAAGGAGTCCACATCGGTTTGCTCCTGCGAGGCGTCCGTGCGTCCCGGGGAGAAGGGAACGGTCACATTGTAGCCGGCATGCTTTGCCGCCTGCTCGACGGCTGTGCACCCAGCCAGGACGATCAGATCGGCGAGAGAGATCTTCTTGCCGCCGGACTGCTTGCTGTTGAATTCGCTCTGGATACCTTCGAGCGTTCTCAGCACGTTCGCCAGATGATCCGGCTGGTTAACTGCCCAATCCTTCTGCGGCTCCAGACGGATGCGCGCGCCGTTCGCACCGCCGCGCTTGTCGGAGCCGCGGAAGGTGGACGCCGACGCCCATGCGGTCGAAACCAGTTGCGAGGTAGGCAGGCCCGAGGCCAGGATCTTGCCCTTGAGGGTGGCAATGTCCTGGTCATCTATCAGCTTGTGATCGACCGCGGGGATAGGATCTTGCCAGAGGAGCTCTTCAGCAGGTACTTCGGGGCCAAGATAGCGCGCGCGCGGACCCATGTCACGGTGCGTCAGCTTGAACCACGCACGGGCGAAGGCATCCGCAAACTGGTCCGGATTCTCATAGAAGCGCCTGGAGATCTTTTCATAGAGAGGGTCGACGCGCAGGGACAGGTCCGTCGTCAGCATCGACGGCGTGCGGCGCTTCGACGGGTCATGCGGATCAGGCACGGTGCCATTCGCTGCGTCGCCTTTCGGTTTCCACTGATTCGCTCCGGCCGGGCTCTTGGTCAGCTCCCATTCGTACTCAAAAAGGTTTTTGAAGAACCCGTTGCTCCATTTTGTCGGCGTGGAAGTCCAGATGACTTCCAGGCCGCTGGTGATCGCGTCGCCGCCCTTGCCGGCGCCAAAGCTGTTCTTCCAGCCGAGGCCCTGCTCCTCTATGCCTGCGCCTTCCGGCTCAGGCCCCACATGGGAGGCAGGGCCAGCACCGTGGGTCTTGCCGAAGGTGTGGCCACCCGCGATCAGCGCGACGGTCTCCTCGTCGTCCATCGCCATTCGGGCGAAGGTCTCGCGGATATCGTGGGCCGCGGCAACCGGATCCGGGTTGCCATCCGGGCCTTCCGGGTTCACATAGATCAGGCCCATCTGCACTGCGGCGAGCGGATTCTCCAGTTTGCGCTCATTGGTGCCGCCGCCGGTACGATCTTTCTCGGCGCCATGCAACTCCTCGTCGGCCACGATCACGCCCTCGTCAGCGGGCTTTCCTTTACCGTAGCGTACGTCGCCGCCCAGCCATACGGTCTCGGTTCCCCAGTAGACGTCCTCGTCCGGTTCCCAGACGTCCTCACGCCCCCCGCCGAAACCGAAGGTCTTGAAGCCCATCGATTCCAGGGCGACGTTGCCGGTGAGGATGATCAGGTCGGCCCATGAAATTTTGTTGCCATACTTCTGCTTGATCGGCCATATCAGCCGGCGCGCTTTGTCCAGGCTGACGTTGTCCGGCCAGCTGTTGAGGGGCGCGAAGCGCTGCTGGCCGGAACCGGCGCCGCCACGGCCGTCCCCGGTGCGGTATGTGCCGGCACTGTGCCACGCCATGCGAATGAAAAGACCCCCGTAGTGACCAAAATCCGCTGGCCACCAGTCCTGCGAGTCAGTCATCAGCTTCCGGAGATCCTCCTTCACGACCGCCAGGTCGAGGCTGTTGAACGCTTCTGCGTAGTTGAAATCCCTGCCCAGGGGGTCGGCCAGGGGCGAGTGTTGGTGCAGAATCTTTAGATTCAGCTGGTTCGGCCACCAGTCACGGTTCGTCGTACCTCCGCCACCGGTAGCGTGGAACGGACACTTCGCTCCGTTTGACGTTACTTTTTCGTCTGCCATTTTCGCTCCTTACAGTTTTGTGTGACGTCCATCGCGCACGCCACGGGTTGCCTGGAAATCTCACAGCGCGGCTATCCGCGTTTGTCCCAACAGATGCAATGTAGCATCATGGAGAAGGATTGCTCCAATATATAGTTCCCATTCGGAGCATAGGCATTTCCTATGGAATTTCATCAGCTTCGTTATGTGTGTGCAATTGCCGACACAGGGAGCTTCAGCCGGGCGGCGGAGCGGTGCCATGTGGCGCAGCCCTCGCTCTCGCAACAAGTGCTCAAGCTCGAAGAGGATCTCGGCTCGCGGCTCTTTGACCGGCTGGGGCGCAGTGTTCGGCTGACCGAGGCCGGACGCGCATTTCTGCCGCATGCACGATCCATCTTGCAGCAGATGGACGCTGCGCGCACAGGCGTGGAGGATAAGCGTACGGATGTTCGCGGTAGCGTGGCGGTCGGCGTGATTCCGACGATTGCACCTTACTTTATGCCCCAGTGCGTGGCGGCATTTTCAAAGAAACATGCGGAGGCCAAGCTGCGGATTGTGGAGGAAACCACTCCGGTGCTGGTGGAGAGCCTGAGAAATCTCTCCATCGATCTTGCGGTTCTCTCTCTGCCTTTGCGGCATAAGGAGTTTGAGATTTTTCCACTGCTCACGGAGCCACTGTTTGCGGTGCTGCCGAAGGATCATCCTCGCGCAGGCGCCAAGAGCCTATCGTTGAAGGAGTTGCGGGGTGAGCCGTTTGTGATGTTGCGAGACGGCCATTGTTTTCGAGATGTGAGCGTGGCGGCGTGTACACGCGCGAAGGTGAATCCGCGAATCGCATTTGAAAGTGGGCAATTTAGCAGCCTGCTGGGTATGGTCGCGGCAGGAGTGGGAGTTTCCCTTGTCCCGGAAATGGCGGTGGACAGGAGTGTTCGATGTGGCTATGTGCGTATCTCGGATGCGCAGGCTTCGCGGACAATCGTGGCAGCTGTTTTGCGCGGGCGCTCGTTCAACCGCGTGCAACAGGCATTCCTGAAGCATGTGCGCGCTGCACACGCTGGAGCTTAAAGTTGAAACGGATGAGCGATAACCCGCGATGCAATCGAGCTTTTAGTTCTGCGCGCCCGCCAGATTGAGCAGCCCCGCCCATTCTGATGCCGTATCGACCAGACAATCGGAAGGTATGTTCTCCAACGTATGAGAAGAGAGTCCGAATCTGCAACCGATCACCCATGCGCCGGCACGGCGCGCGGTGAGTATATCTACATCTGAATCGCCCACCATCAGCGTCTCATGCGAAGCGACACAGGCCTCCAGGATCAGCGTATTGAGTCCCTCGGGATCAGGCTTTTTGGTGGCGAAGCTATTGCCGCCATAAATCTGGAAAAAATACGGACTGAGGCCGAGCGCATCGCAGATGGCCAACGAAGGAACGATGGGCTTGTTGGTGAGTACAGCCATGCTGCGGGGCGATCCGTCCGGCATCGATCTCATTGCGTCGAGCGATTCGAAGACTCCGGGGTAAACATAGGTATGGTCAAGCTTGTGTTCACGGTAGTAGGCGAGAAATCGATTGAGGCCGTCTTCGACAAGATGCTCATCATCGGGGTCGCCCAGGGCGCGGCGAACGAGCATACCGGCGCCATCTCCGATATAGGCCGCGATGATTTCTTCCGGCAAAGGCTGCCGCTTGAGCTGGATGAGCATGGCGTTGATGGAGTCGGCGAGGTCCTTGCGCGAATCGATGAGCGTGCCGTCGAGATCGAAGACGATAAGGCGGATGGATTCAGCGGGGATGGGATTCAAAATGTGGAGCATGGATTCAGTTTAGACGGAGACTCGCCGCGGCAAAGAAATCAAAGCGCGCAGAGCAGTGCTACGGCTATGAAGATGATCTGGATCGCGCCGCGAGGAACGACGCCGAGTACGGGACGTCCTTTGATGGTGAGATGTTGCGTCGCCGCGCGCACGTTCGCGGGGAAGATCGCAATGAAAAAGACAACCAGCGAGAGAGCCGCCGCGCGATGCGTGCGTTCAAAAAGAAGACCAATCGCGCCCGCGATTTCAACAATTCCTGTGAGGGTGATGATCAACCCTGGGCTGGGAAGCGGGGGAGGAACCATGGCGATCAGGTCGGCTCTTCGTCTGCCCCAATGCCCTGATGCAGTCAACAGCAGCATGCAGGTCAACGAGGCTCGCAGAGCATGCGTCCACGGATGAAACCACGCAAGGCCGAATTGGCCGGCGAGGAAAAACACTATGAAAGCGGAGATGAGAACGAAGAGAGGAAGCAAGTGCCCTTCCTGAACCCAGGTGGTTCTCCTGATATTAGATGCGTTGCAATTTCCATTTCCCTCGCCGGAAAAGAACCAGGCTCACCAAGGCGACAGAGCATTCAGCGCATACGAAGGAGATAAGAACACCCCTCCATTCCAGCGGCGTGTGCAGAGCCAGCCACCAGGCGAGCGGAATTTGCAGCACCCAGAAACCAAAAAGGTTGACGTACGTAGGTGTAACCGTGTCGCCGGCGCCGTTGAATGCCTGTAGCAAGACCATCACATATGCGTACGCGATATTGCCGCAGCTGAAAATGCGAAGACTGGTCGCACCCATGGACACGACAACTGGGTCATTCACAAAGAGCCGGACAGCCGGGGTAGCGAAAATGAAGAAGAAGAGCCCAACCGCACCCAGAAAAATCACGTTGTAATGGCTAACGCGCCAGACGGCTTGCTCGGCCCGCTCCGGGTGGCCTGCCCCGAGATTTTGCCCCACCAGTGTCGCAGCAGCGTTGCTCAATCCCCAAGCCGGAAGAAGAAAGAACATCACGATGCGAATGGCCACGGTGTATCCCGCTACCGAAGCGGCGCCGAAGAACGCCAGTATTTTCACCATCCCGATCCAGCTTGCATCCGCGACTGCAAACTGAAGGATTCCGGTAAGAGAAACACGCAGCAGGCGCCACAGCACCTGCAGATTCACACGCAGGTGGCGCACAAGAACATGAATGCGCTCTGTTCCCTTCAGCAGTCTGTAGAACTGATAAAGCACCGCGACGCTGCGCCCGGTGAATGTCGCCAGCGCCGCGCCCGTCACGCCCAGTCGCGGAAACGGCCCCAGTCCAAAGATGAGAAACGGATCGAGGATCAGATTGAGAATGTTCGACAACCAGAGCAGCCTCATGGCAATCGCCGCATCGCCCGCTCCACGAAAGACAGCATTGTTGAGAAAAAGCATAACGATGGCGCCCGAGCCACCGAGCGCAATGATTGCGTAGCCGGAACCGGACGCAACAATCGGTGGCGATGCTCCTATCGCTCGAAGCAGGTTAGGGGCAAAGATGCCGGCAGGTATCCCAATGACGATCGAGACGATCAGACCGAGTAGGATCGCCTGCACCGCCGAGATGGCAGCCGCGTCTGGATCCTTCTCACCGATGCGGCGGGCCACCATGGCCGTAGTCGACAACGCAAGCCCTAGGCCAACGGCCATCACCAGCGCGAGCATCGATTCAGTCAACCCGACCGTAGCCACGGCATCCGCTCCCAGCCGCCCGACCCAGAAGACATCCACGACCGCAAAGAGCGACTCCAGCACCAGCTCGAGCACCATAGGAATCGCCAGCATCAGGATGGCGCGGTTCAAACTTCCCGCGGTGTAATCCTGGTGCGAGCCGCGCAAGGCCTCCCGAACCGACGCCCAGAGAGCCGGGCCTCGTGTGTGCGCGTCTTCTACCGAAGGATTCATATAGGCCTGTTCACAAATTTAGGGCAAGCAGACCCTAGTGTGCCGCGAGTCTACAGGATATTCTGTGGGCATGCTCAAAAGCTTGAATGTTGCAGCCCTGGCCATCGTGTGCGCAGTCTCGTCCTCGATCGCTCGCGCCTCTGATGATGCACACTTTCCCTCCAATGAAGACCTGCGCCATGTCCGCGCGATGTCGCAGCCTCGCCTCTCGCCCGATGGCCGCAGTGTGTTGTTCCAGGTGACGGACTCGACAGCCGATGGGGCAAAGAGTCACCTCTGGTTGGTGGATATCAAGCAGAACACAGTACGACAGCTGACCTGGTCGGCGCCTCAGGAAAAGCGCGGTGAATATGACGGCCGCTGGTTGCCCGACGGGACCGCCATCCTTTTCTTGGCTCATCGCGGCGAACATACGCAGCTCTACCGGTTGCCCATGGAAGTAGGCGAAGCGCGCCTGTACGATCTGAAGATCGCGCCGCCGATCGACGCTTCGATTTCGCCGGACGCTATTCCACCCCGAAAAGACACCACACCGGTCAAGACCGAGCCCGTCGCGATCGATGTTTCGAACTACGAGATCTCTCCCGACGGAAAGTTCATCGCCTTGTTGGCGCGCGATCCCGAAACCTCAGGTGAAAAAAAGCAGCACGATGACAAGGCCGATGCAGTCTGGGTCAATCATGAACAGCACGGATCACGGTTGTATCTGCTGAATACAGGAGACGAGAAGCTGACGCCGGTAGCCGTACCTCCCGATGTGCACAGAATTGCGTGGAGTCGCCAGAGTGACCGGCTGATTGCAATTGCTGAAGGGATGAATAACGCAGGCGATCTGGGCCCGGCCAACAGCGCATGGGTGGTCAGCGTCGCCGACCCGGCCCATCCGCATCAGATGAACGAGTTGCCTTCGACAATCCAGGGTGGCGCATGGTCCGACGACGCGAAACAATTTTATTTTCTCGCCCAGGCGGATCGCGATGCCCCGCCGGGATATCACGACCTGTTTGTGTTCACCTTTGCGGACAGCAAAGTGAAGAACCTGAGCGCAAACATCGACGGTTCGTTGTCTCGCGACCTGCCGTTGCTTGAGAGTGACAAAGTATTAGTGGAAGCACAAATCGGCACACGCTTGACGGTGCTGCGCATGAGTGGCGATAAGCTGGAGCCGATTAAATTCGACACCGCGACAGTGACACAATTGAACGCCAACGCGAAGCAGAACGGATGGGTGTGGCTGGGCGCGAGCAGCACACAGCCGCCGACCCTGTTTTACGCCGAGAAGCTTGGTCACGAAGCCAAAGCTCTCAACACACCGGCCCTGATACCGGGAAATTGGCCGAAGGTTCCATCTCAGCTCGTGCAATGGAAGAACGAAGGGCAGACGATCGAAGGTCTGCTCTACCTGCCGCCGCAGGCTACCTCGCAGAAGGTTCCGCTGATCGTAGACGTGCATGGCGGCCCTACCGGCGCTTTTGAGGATGCCTATTATCCCCTGATCGAGTTTTTGGTGGGCCAGGGATGGGCCGTATTCCGCACGAACCCGCGCGGCAGCACTGGATATGGCGCGAGCTTTGCAGCGGCAAACAAAAACGACCTCGGAGGTGCCGATTATCGCGACATCATGGCGGGTGTCGACGCGGTGATCGCCAAATATCCCATCGATGCCACCAAAATGGGACTTATGGGCTATAGCTATGGCGGCGAAATGGCCGGCTTCGTCGAGGGCAAGACGGATCGCTTCAAGGCCATCGTCAGCGGAGCTCCTGTCATCGACCAGCACAGCGAGTACGGAACCGAAGAGGCCTCCTGGTACGACCGCTGGTTCTACGGCAAGCCTTGGGAGCATCAACCTGATGCCTGGCGGCAGAGTCCGCTGGCGGAAGTAGCACATGCAAAGACGCCGTTCCTTCTGCTGCAGGGAGAAGCAGACAAAACCGACCCATTAGGCCAGAGCGAAGAGATGTATCGAGCGCTGCGCCAGATGGGCGTCCAGGTGGAGATGGTGACCTATCCCCGCGAGGACCACGGACCGCTGGCCGGGGGTATCTTCGGCAGCCCCAGCTCAGAGCCATGGCACGGCTACGACGGACGACAGCGGATCGTGAAGTTCTTCAAGACGGCATTTGGAGAGTAGTCAGCGGCTGGTGCCGAAACTGATTGGCCGATTATTTCCCTCCGTTTGGTAAAAAAGAATATAGAGACAGGGAAGGCCCGGCACCTGGCTGCCGGGCCTTTTGCTGTCAAGGAATTGGGGGTGAGCATAACTCTTTTAGGGTCGGCGACGATTCGATAACTATAATATTATGAATGATTTGCTCGAGAACCTAAGAGCACTACCGAAAGTAATGCAAAATCTCTCTACTAAGCCATTTAGAA
The DNA here is from genome assembly GCA_964453815.1 of uncultured Acidobacteriaceae bacterium. Classification (GTDB taxonomy): domain Bacteria; phylum Acidobacteriota; class Terriglobia; order Terriglobales; family Acidobacteriaceae; genus Silvibacterium. The sequence goes on from CAYVSQ010000038.1 coordinate 8,956, forward strand.
ATCGAG